>JBCBKQ010000012.1:0-39993 GCA_038521595.1 Cyanobacteria bacterium J06627_28
AAAGAAGATCCGTATACTGAAGCGGAAACGGCTCAGTACTGGCGATGCGAACTGCTATGAAAATGATTCAAACAAACAAAACGCGATAGAAAATACAACAGACAGGCTGCTGACTCAGCGCTTAAAACGCCCTACACAGAAGCGACAGTGTCAAACGAGATATCTTCAACTTTGTACACGTAAGGATGGCGAGGAGACTTTCCCATGGGCACCTTAGCAGGCGCTTTCGAGCCAGGCTTTGGTAGGCTAGCAGCGTCACCGTCTGATGCCATATGGGGTTCGTCGACACTGTAAGGTAGCGCCGATAACAGTTGAGAGTGGGCAATACGAGCCATAAGAAAAACCATCCTACAAAAATGTGCAATTGAGACAGACCGTCAGCGCATAAAATTTCACCCTTAAGGGATGCAGCGATTTGACTCATTTTGGAAGGGCGCAGGACTCAGCGTACGAGCGCCCGTGAGCGGATCGACAGCAAAGAATGTGATGTTGATATCTGTCTGTAGCGCTGCCAAATCCTGTACTAGAACAGAAGGCATATTACCGGGCTGCCGAGCTACGCCCGCAATTTCAATGCCCATCGGTGCCAAGTTGTCACTAACAATCAGGCAGGCGGCAGCACTGGCACCAGGGGTAGAGGTAGAGGTAATGGCAATATCAGGGCCAGTCGTATTCCCCGAGAGCGTATTGTTAACGACGCTCACAATCGGCAGCGTGGCAGAGTCTTGCACCTCAATGACAACGGCCTGCCCACCATTACCACTAATGGTATTTTCACTCACGCCAGCATCACCTGTGGCCGGGTCAGTCCGCCACTCTTGTATCCCAAAGTCCTGGGTCATAGACCGGATGCCGTCTCCAGTATTGTTCGTAATTTGGTTGCCACGAATTACCAGTTCCTGGGCACCCGCATCAGACAGGGCAACATCAACGCCATTACCGCCATTCCCTGAGATAGTGACCCCTCGAACAACAATCTCTTGGGAAGAGGCTGAACGCACTAACCCGTTGTTGGCTTCGCCATTGACAAAGGTAAAGCCATTGCCAGTACTGTTAGACACGGTGCCACCTGTCATCGCAAACTCTTGGCTAGCCGCGCCATTGCGAGTCAACAGGCGCACACCATCGCCACCGCTCATATCAACGGTGACATCATTAATCGCAATCTCTTGACTAGCAGAGCTTGTCAATAATGTTGCAGATCCGGTCGCCTCTGCAACAATACCGTCACCCGCACTATTCAATACGCTGTTGGTGAGGGCGGTGCCATTGGGCGTTCCTACGCTGGTATTGGCAGCCGTGCTCGGGCCAATCACAACTCGCTGACCAGGGCGCTCAGTATCTGTGCCCCTCGCCAAAAACTCCATCCCCACGGCATTACCATTGAGGTCAAAGCCTGCAATGGTGACTTCAGGCGACTGCATGGTCAAGCTGTTTTGCACCTGAATACCGCGATCGCCCGAATTGTTGATTTCATTGTCCAACAGCACAATGCTGCCGCCCACATTGTCAAAGGCAACGCCGCTGCCACCCGCATTTTCTATCAGGTTGTTGCGCAGCTCTACATTGTTGACATTGTTCGCTGTCACACCGTGGTTAGCCGCATTACTAATCACAAAGCCAGAGAGAACCGTACTCTCTCCAAGCGTGACCAAGTTTGCCGCCCCCCCGGTAATCGTCGGAAAGACGCCATCGTTAGAGTCTGGCAGTGCAACCGTAATACCGTTGGCATTGGGCGCATTGCTAGCAACATTAAAGTTTTGATCTGACGAGAACGGCAGGCGGGTGGGGGTCGACGGGAAGCCAGGGAAGGCCATGCCCCCAATCGTTTGGGCTGGCCCTTGGGACAACACTCTCACCCGGTCAGGCACGGCAAAGCCAGGAATGGTTGTTGCCAGTGCCCTTTCGCCATCGACGTACACAATGGTGTTGCCATCGCTGTAGGTATTGGCGTCTGTGTTGATTAGTGCGATCGCATCTTCAACCGCACCAAAGGGGCTTTCATAAGTGCCATCACCAGCCCCTGCGCCCTGGGCCAAATCCACATGCACAAAGCGATAGTCCTCTTCCTCTTCCGGGTTACGCAGCGGGCGAGTCTCATCCACCGCAATTCTCTCCGACTCATTAATCGCATTCACCGCAACCGTCGGACGGCGAACAATAGGATCACGCAGTCGAATAGCCACCTCATTTTCTTCTTGAAATGTTCTCTCATCATCTTCATGAAAACGAATACCCGGCAGGCTAGCACTGATCGAAAAGCCAACGCTCGTACCAAATAGCCCATCGTGCTGAAGTGAGAGCCCCGCATTAAAGCTAGACTCAAAGTTGGCCAGCAGTCGCGCCTGCGCGCCCAAGCTACTCTCCGCCCCAGACAAATAATAAGCACCGGCATAGCCCATTAGCTCACCGCCATCCCATTCGTCCAGCTGAGCACCCACCTCTAGGTCTAGTCCACCCAGCGCATTTTCCTGCTGCAAAATGCGCTGACGTTCACCCACTGCAGAGAGCACCAGCTGATTGCCTTGGAAGGCACTGGTAGCCATCACATTGCTGTCGTCATTAAAAGCGCGAATGGTGTTGCGATCATTACCAATGGGCAAATATCCATTGACTCGCCATTCCCAATCTTCTTCGATGTACTCATAGCCACCAGCCAGCTGATAAAACGTGCTGTTGTCTGTCGAACGACTATCAACGCCTAAATATCCCCCATTAAGAACGTCGTCTTCTAGGTCGTAATTTCGGTGGCCTACGCTCAAACTCAGGCCAAGGTTGCCACCCGTCAGCTGCACGCTTCCTTCTAAAAAGGTGACTTCCTCCCCCGCCGTTTGATCTAGCGGCACAAAGGCATCGACACCAATAATGTCATCAAACCCAGCGGTAGAGGTGCTAAATTGAGCGCCAAATCGAGAGGGAATTTCTAACTCTGCTGTCGGGGTACTGGCGACTTCAACAGGGATAGAATCTTCTACCTGGGAAATCTCTACGGCTGCTGTGCTAGCAGACTCCACGACTAGCCGCTCACTGCCAGAACCAGATCCAAAGCCAGAGCCAGAGCCAGACTCAAAAACAGGCGAAACGGCAGCAGCATCTGTTGTTTCCACAGCGGCAGAAACCGCCGCAACGGGCTGCGTTTCAGGCAGCGTTGCCAACAAATGAGCAAGCGTGGGCACAGGCTGCTGTGCGGGGTTGCCCTGGACAACGGCGGCCAGTGAAACCGTTTCAGCCAGCGGTACGGCAGCTGCGTTTTTTTCGATGGGGAGTATTTTTTCAACAGGATCTGCTGTCGTTTCTGCCTGGAGGCTCAGCGTAGTCTCTTCTAGATAGTCGCTGGCGATCGCAGCATCGTAGCATCCATAAAAAGCAACAAATACGCTGGAGACCGCTAAAAAGAGAGTGCGTATTACTTTTATCTGTAGAGATTCCCAGTCTGGCTTGGACATTTTAAATACCTTATATCGGGTGAATAAGTGTTGAGTAAGGGATTGAGTAAGAGGTTGAGCAAAATAAAAAGCGCAGCACAGTTTCGATGGACGTATTTGTCCAGCTGCGCATCATGCTGAGCGCACTAGGCGACTAGGGTGCTTTGCCCTGCAAACGCCCGCGCTATGAAATCAATATCTAGGTAGTTGCATATAGGCAGCAGCCGCAGCGCGTATAACCAAAACGCCTGCTTCATGCTGTTATTACTTTTCCCACAATTACTACATTACTTACATCAGTAAACCTATGCAAAGTTCAATGTAAGTTTAAGTAAGGTGGGCTTGAAGGTCGCGTTCTATAAAGCTGAGCTTATCTGCCCTGCCGGTAATGCAAAGCTATGAAAAACCCACAGAAAAGCAGCCCTACCTTACATGGGGCTGCTATCAATTTCATAGAATGTAAGATCGCTAGCGGTGAACAGACGACTAGCGGAGTCGCACTTGAAACCGCAGCGCACCGTAAGCCGCCGCTGGGGTGCCTGCCCCGGTAGCAGGGGGCAAATCGCCTAAATTCACAACAATCGCACCATTGTCATTTGGGCCATTGCAGTTAATCGTAGGGAAAACAGTGCTCGGCTCCACACCAGGGGGAAAATAATAGCCTGCATCGCCGTCACTTTTGCCCGTCAGCGAATAGTCAGAACCTGCCACGTTTAGGGCAATGCCTCTTGCCCCAAACGGATCTGACAATGGAGAAGGTGGTGGAGAATTGGGCGCTGCGCTGCGGTAGGCATCGGAGAGATAGTCGGTGTTAGGAGGAATGCGATCGCACAACAAAACACCATTGGCCGCACTCCCCCCCGCAGACAAAAAGTAAATCGTATATTCCAGACTGTCTGCAAGCTGCTCACTCACGGGCCTAACGATCCCGCCCTCAGGCGCCCCCAGTAAATAGTTGGCAGGCCAGTTAGTGTGATTGTCATCATTGGCCTGCGGGCCAGTAGTGACATCAACAAACTGATCTAAAGGTGTGCCATCGTTTGGGTTAAGCACTTGCCCACCGGCCACCGCCGTAATTCGCTTGACGAGCAGCACCTGGGGAGCCACATCTGAGGCCAGCAGCATAATTTGATAATCTTCTACCTCACCATCTATGGCGGGTCCCACCGAGCGCTCATCCAAAGAAGAAGTCGCGACATCGTCACTTAAGGTATCGCTCGTCAGGCGAAATCGCGCATAGGACGTCCCCGGCGAAACCGCACTTGGCACCGTCCAAACCAAATCAGCCGCCGTATCATTAGGCCCTAGCGCTGCGCTTGCATATTCACTCACCTCAAACACACCATTGCGATTAAAATCTATCCAGCCGTGGAGCGTCGCTGCATTTCCGGTTTCATTGCGCAGCGGAATATTGTTCAGCACATACTGGCCGCTCACAGGTGGCGCCGCCAAAGCCGCCAAAGCATCATCACTATCATCTGTTGCATTGCCCTGGCTATCGACCCCATCGGCAAATCCATTAGCATCTGTTGTAATACCACTGCCTAATAAAATGGGTACTGTTGCGATCGCATGGGCTGCGCCGCCATGTTCGGCCAGTGTCGTATAGTCCCCTGACCCTGTGAGCGCCGTCGGATCGGGCGCATCGCCAAAATCTGTTGGCCGCACAACAATCAAATCTGTAGCCGGTGGATCACTCGGAAAGTACGTCCACAAATCAAGGGTTTTCGTATCGCCAAAGGCACCCGTACATTGCACATTGGTATTGGCGCGGCCACCGCTCGTAAAGCCAAAAGCGTTAAAGCTAGGCGCTGTAGAGTCTGAGCCCGTCACCAAATTCGCGGCCACCATAGACGGTGGCAACAGGCCACATAGCGCATCATCAGTAGGGTCACCATCACCTGGGTTTCTATCTGGCACAAGGTCATCATTGAGCGTGTAATATCCCCGATGATCGTAAAAGCCGACGGTGTTGCCCCTCGGGTTAGTCGCATTCAACAAATAATATCTCGGCCCGCCCATCGGATTGTTTTCAACATCGCTCATAGGAAAATGGTATTCGCCGCCGCGAATTGTAATGGCATAGGGAAACGCCCCCACCGGAAAAGGCTGCCGGTTGTTGGCATAGCCATCCCAACTCGCAATATGGGGCCCCGAAGTTGCCATATAGCCATTGATCACTTTGTTCTCTGGATTACCCGGATCAAAATCTATGCCATCTTGGCTGACCACAATCTCGTAAGTACCCGATGGCAAATTGCTTGAAAACAAAAACGTTCCGCCAGCCCCCACGGTAGAGGTACTCCCTGCCAAGTTACCGGCAAAAGTGGGGGTGGTTACCTCTGGCAGTATTGGCATAGCCGGGAACCCCAAACCAACAGGGAACCCTGTCAGCGGATCGTATTGAGACAAAAAGGGCACCGCCGCCCCGTCTATTTCATTAAAGAAAAAAGGATACTGCGGTGAGGCACTTTCTACACCCGCCGCCGGATTGTCAATGTCACCATTGCTGCCCAGCACGTCGTGATACAGCGGATTCATCCCATCGCTGTCCAAATTGCCCAGCTGATTGCCAAACATACTAAAGCCAAACGGGTCTAGGCCGTTCGTCTCAATTCTGTAGCGGTAGCCATCTGTTGTAATGGGGTAAATATCGGCATGTAGGTTGACAAAGTTTTGGCCCATATTTAGCGCCAAATGATACGTGTGCAGTCGCCCGGTCAGATCGCTCACCGAACCCAGAGAGTCTCGCACCGTTACGTCCCACGCAGAAATGCCCGTTCGCTGGGTAGTCCCTGTATTAATGGCATTCGTGCTGTGTTCTACGCCTGCGTTTGGACTTTGGTTACTGTTGCTGCCGCTGGGGCCGTACATCGCAACATAGTAAACACCCGTCGTAGGTGCCTGATAAAAACAAGGCTGAAAGCCTGCCGTGTTGCCACTACCGTCAATGGATATGGGCCCGGCCAGTTCCTGAGCCCGATTAGCAATAAACCCTCGCCCCGGCTGCTCGCCCTGACAAGAAAATGCCGCATTTGCCGGAAGCACCTCATTGGCCACAGCGCCTGTCACAGTGCCTGGATCATAAAGTTCTATATCGCCCTGGCCCACCCCCACCGCGCTAGAACCCAAGAGAATATAGTCATCCTGATTGGCAAATACCCTCAGCAAGGTGCGCTTACGAAACCCGCTGCGAAAGCTATTTCGCCAAACAATATGGCCCCTATTGCCCGGTTCGCCACTGGCAAACATATCGCGGCTACCCTCAGCGCGCGCCTGGGGCATTTGGCCACCGCTCACCAAAACAACTAAAAAAAAGACTTGCCAAAACTCTCTTAGATATATTCGATAAACCAAAAGAGAGTTTTTAAAGGCAGTGCCTTTAAAAACTCTCTTTTCAAAGATCCTGCTTTCAAAGACACGATAAAAAGACATAGACTAACACCCTGTGCTGGCATAGAAACTAAAGCTCAATCAATCCGTACCTGAAAGCGAATCACACCA
This sequence comes from Cyanobacteria bacterium J06627_28, assembly GCA_038521595.1. Lineage (GTDB taxonomy): Bacteria > Cyanobacteriota > Cyanobacteriia > Phormidesmidales > Phormidesmidaceae > Phormidesmis. The sequence goes on from JBCBKQ010000012.1 coordinate 6,930, forward strand.
AAGGCATCACCTGGAGTGGCTACCCCCGTTGACTGAGGAATGTCGCCAAGATTGACCACAACGGCTCCGTTGTCGTTAGGGCCATTACAGCTGACCTCTGGAAAGAGCGCAGTGGGATCTGTTCCCGGTGGAAAATAGTAGCCACGGTCGCCGTCGTTCGCACCCGTGAGAGATTGTTCAATGCCATTGCTATCAAAAACAATGCCGAGCAGCGCTGTCGGTGACCCAGCCGGATCTGGCGGTGGAGCACTTGCGTAGGCATCAGGTACAAAGGTGGTATTTTCAGGAATGCGATCGCACATCCACACATTTTGCGCGATCGCCTCTCCCGAAGAGAGAAAATAAATGCTGTACTCCACCCGATCCGCAGGCAGGTTACTCACCGAACGCACCGCACCCCCATCGAGGGCACCAACCAAATAGCTATTGGGCCAGTTGGCATTGTCATCTGGCGAGTTAGCGACACCGTCATTTATTACGGCATTCAGCGGCGTACCGTCATTTACATTTTCAGCGCGGTTATCATTAATAGCCGTAACGCGCTTGACCAACAACACTTCTGGATCGTTCACAATGGGCTGATAGCCAAAATCAACAAGATCAATGGTGTTGGTGCCCCCTGGCATGGTGACAGCAAAAGCACTGGTACTAGTGGTCAAAGTGCTATTGGTAAGGACTCCATTGATGTCAGTCACCTGCACAATGTAGTTGCCAAAAATAAGCTCATTAAATTCGTAATAGCCGTTGCCGTTAGTCACCTGGGTGGCCAGCACCGGCTCATTAGGATCAATCACACCATCACCGTCCAAATCCCAAATCAGATCAACGGTGACATTGGGAATATCTGGCTCACCAGGATCTTGAATGCCATCGCCATTGTTATCTTCCCAAACGCGATCGCCAACAATAGAGGTCCCTCTCACGCACTCTCCCGCATCAAACGACCCATGGGTGCCCGTCGAGCGAAAGGGTCCGACCGTCTCAAACCTTGTCCCTACCACCCGCATTTGTACAATCGTGTTGTTGATTGTCAGCGCCCACAGCCGCCCGCTACCGTCTTTAGCAATTTGAAAGTTGATGTTTGGCGTCCCTTGCCCCGGCGATAACCCTGTAAAGACCCCGCTATCAAGATCGTACGTCCAGTACTGAGGCGAACCGTTAGACTGTCCTAAAATCACGCCATTATTGTCAATGATAAAGTCTCCCCAGTTCGCCGTTGAGCGATTGAGAAAGGCACTAATACCAATGGGCGTAACGCTTTGAACAATACGACCATTTGAGCTAGGCACAAACTCCACACGATAAATTTCAAACGTGCCCGTATCTACCCCCTGATACAAAGCCCCACCAAAGTAAGCTGCACCGCCACTGCCCAGGTCAAACCCCGCAGGCACAGAAGAGAGAAAGCTTGTAAAGTTGCTCTCAATCACAGAATGCTGCTGAGTGAGCGGATCCCAAGCAAAAATACTGTTGTTGTCCGCATAGTAAACCAAGCGCCCTACATGGTCTGTGGCCATCCCGTTAACCGTTGCCAGCGCAGTGGTAGACAGTGGCAGGGCGGCACCACTCTCTACATGCACCGCAAACACATTGCCCACCTGGCCGGAGTAAACCAAACCATACTCAGCAGTACAGACACCGCCATTGCTCGTATTGGGCTCACGGATAATCACTGCATAGTCTTCGACTTCGCCATCTATTGCCAGTCCACCCGGCGTTGCACTGTTGATAGTCGAATCTGTTGTCAGTCGAAATCGGGCATAGGTTATCCCCGCACTCATGTCACTAACCCCAGCGCCGGTCCATTCCAGCGCGGCGGTTAGGCCACCGCCCACGGTGTTAGCGGGCACTGTTTGGCTGGTGTACTCATCCGCATCAAACACGCCATTACCATCAAAGTCGAGCCAGGCATGAAGCGTCGCTGGTGCAGTGCCCGAGTTTGTCACAGTCACGTCGAGGGCAGCCAGGCTATAGACAATGTTGTCGGTAAAAAGCGTTGACAAAAACACAACGCCGTCTTCATCTGTGCCGTCTCCGGTGGCATCTAGCGGCGCTTGTGCATCGGTTTCACTATCGGGTGGATTATCGCCTAAGTGCAAACCAGGCACAACGGTATGATGGGGCCCCACCGGGTCGGTGCCATTAGCGCTGTTACCACTGGTGGCATCGGTGCCATAGGTATCTGGCGCATCACCATAGTCACCGGGCACGCCCATGGCTAAATAAAGAGGGCGCTCACCGGCAAAGATATCTTCATCAGCCGTTTCGTCACCAGATAAAATTTCGTCACCAGACAAAAAAGATGCGGGAGCGGAGCTTAGGGCACTTGCAGCCGCTCCCGCTGTCAAAACGTCACCCGAGAACAGCAGCAGCGTTAATAAACTCACCCAGGTTCCACGATGGGTCAGTCCAACACAAAGTGCCGTTGTGTGCGTGAGGTGGTGGTAACGTTTTGACATACCAATTCTTACTTTTCTTACTAAAGTAATCCCATCAAAAAGGATTAATGATCAAAACGTCGTCAAAAAGTAAGATACAAGCAAGCAGAAAGTAAGATCGTCACTAAAAAACCCTCGCAGTCTCCGGAACTGCGAGGGTTTTTTAGTGGCGTATGTAATGTTAGTGAGCCAATCAGTTCACGACGACTCGAAAGCGAATGAAGCCAAACGACGTCAGCGGTGCACCCTCTCCAGTGGCGTTGGGCAGATCGCTCAAGTCAACCACCACCACACCATTGTCATTCGGACCGCCACAGTTTATCGTCACACCCAGCTCAATACTCGGATCCACCGTCGGTGGAAAGTAATACCCCCCCACGCCATTATCCAAACCGCCCGTATCGGCAATCTCATCGCCGTCATTGACATTTGTCAGCGCTACATCTTGGCCGTTGTAGCTGATAAACAGACCACGGCTGCCAACGCCAGGGGCCGCAGGCGTGCTGCTGTTAAAGGCGGTGGGTTCGTAGGTGGTGTTTGCTGGAATGCGATCGCACACAAACACATTTTGAGCAGGTAGGCTACCATTCGACAAAAACGGAATCGTATACTCTAAAACATCCCCTGGGGCAGTCGTCACCCCGTTGATAGCCGTCACACTATCGACACCCGTAATCCCAGCGATGTAGCGCTCCACTGTGCCACCACCAACCGTTTCAGAGATGGGATCCCCTGGCCAATTGACTTCATTATCAGCAGTCGTATCCACATCTACAAAGAAAGCATCAAAAAGTTGTTCATCCGCTAGCCCTCTATTGATGGCCGTAATCCGCTTCGTCAACAACACTTCGGGTGCACCCACCACCTCAAAAGTGGTCGGATCATCAATGTCCCCTGTATCCGGATCGTCACTCGGAAACACTTCAGGGCCAAACGTCACCTGAGCCTGATTGTCAATACTGCCAATGGGCGCTGTCGCACTCAAATCTACATCTGCGGTAAACGTTACGCTGTTGGCAAAGCCACCCACACCCGTCGGAATAGAAATGCCACCAATACTGAGCTGATTGCCCGTAAAGGTCGTCACAGCGCCGCCACCTGGCGATGGGGTACTGAGACTCCCCGTATCAAACGTGATATTGGCATCGGTCAAAAAATCATCAAAATCAACCGTGATGGCTGTTCCAAATCCATTAAAGATCTGATAGGTATAGGTCACCGTCCCACCCGGCGTAGCAGTCTCCACATTCACATCTTTGGTAATCGCAGGTGGCGTGCAAGACGCCGCATCAAATTGTCCATTGGCAGTCACAGGCCCCACATTACGCACAGTTGCCGGAGACTGCGTCAGGTCCACCGCAAACAGCGAATTACCGCTGCCACCATTTTGATAAAAGTAGCTAATGCCGCTACTGGTTGCCCAAGAGCCACCAGCAGCAGCAGGTAGCGTATCTCCCGTGGTCGTCACTGGCGTCGCCGCTCCGCCCGTAGGCGGAATCCGAAACAATGTCCCCTGTCGAATCCCATACAAAAAGCCATCGACCGGATTAAAGTTCAGGTCGTTGATATTCCCCGATAATCCAGTAATCGCCCTATTTTCAAACGTTAGTGTCCCCGCACCAGGGGTATCCCCAACCGAGATCACCCTCAGCTGGTTCGCATTGCCCAAGTTGTAATAGTTGCCGCTACCATCCATTACGCCATTAGCCGATGAACCTGAGTTTAATAAAGTCCCAGAGCTACCGACTAACTCCGCTTTCCCTAGGTTCTCCAAAGTGCCATCGGCACTAATTCGAACAAAATCTCGTATGGCAAACCCAGGCTGAGAGTTCGTGTTACTTACAAAGGCATAGACATAACTATCTATCGGATTAAAAGAGAGACCGTTAACGCGAATAGGCGAAGCAAAGTTTGGACTCGTTGGCGTCGCCACAGGCGTAAAGGTCAACGTCGTCGGATTGAAAATATTAAAAGAAGACGGCGTACCAATCACCGCATATGCAGACGTATCACAGGCGAACGTCGGGCCACTGGGCGCTACAACCGTCACTTGATAGTCTTCTACTTCACCATCTACCGCACTGCCAACCGGATCTAAACCATTTGTAGAGCCGTAGCGGAATCTGGCATAGGTTGTACCAGCAGTAATATCTGCCGGGATAGGGTTGGTCGCTGTTCCGCTCCATTCCAAAGTAGCCGTCGTACCACCAGCAGCAACAGTGGCTGTTGCTTGCTCATCCACATCAAAAGTACCTGACTGGTCAAAGTCAATCCAGCCTGTAAGAAAAGCGGGATTGCCAGTAGTGTTGGTAACAGCAATATTACTCAGCGTGTAGGTTGTCGTATCAGTCTGCAAAGCAGGGAAAGTGATAGCCCCCTCGTCACCACCCGTCCTATCATCGGCATCGGCTGCAGTATTTTGCTGCGTACCATCGTCAACATCTGGCGCAGTGCCAATGCTCAAATCCGGCGTAATAATGTGATTGGGACCACCATCAGCTTCTGTTGTTTCATAGTTGGTGTTGTTCGTCCCACCGTCTGCGCCAGTAGCGTCTGTGGCTGTGTCAGGAGCGTCACCATAATCGCGGGAAACAGGTGCATCAGTATTGGCAATGATCGCTGCCGACGTCACAGTCGTGTCATCACCAAAGACATAGGTATCAATCATACGCAGGTTACCAAAGCCGCCACCAGAAAAATTACCCCAAGTGTGACGAGCATTTGGACTAGAGGAGGGCTCGCCATTTGGCAAGGTCGTAGCCGTTTGTCCTGGTGGGACATCTGCGCCCAACAGCGTTTGGTCATCCCAAAAAACTAAGGTCTCAGCGTCTATGTTGTTGATAGATTCAAAAACAGTCAGGCCATTATTTACGCCGCCTCCACTGGTTTCTGCATCACCCGCAACAAAGTGAAACTCTCCGAGACGCACCTGTAGTTGAGCGCTGTAGGTACCCTCTGGCAAAGGATTACCTGAGTTATCAGTGCCATCCCAAGCCGCTAACACCTCCCCAGGAGACGTTTCACCAAAGAGAAAAACATCTCGAATAGCGCCCGTACCAGGTGCATATACTCCATCTTGGTCAGCATCAATAATGATTAAATAGGTGCCATTAACATCGGTATTAAAGGAAAAGTTACCGCTATTTTGTACGCCACCATTAGTCGGAGAAATACTATTGTCAACGCCAGCATCGTCTGTAAATTTAAAGCCAACAACTTCTGGCGGCGTCGTGGGTCTGGGCCCCACAACCTCAGGGAAAGACAAATACAATGGAAATTGCGGTGTCAGACTGGTACTGACAGTAGTCCCACCAATGTCTTGATCAAAGTTAGAACTCAACCCTTGAAAAGGAGCATCGACCCCTAAGCTGTTAGCAATCATTTCATAGGCATTGCCAGCAAAGTTGTTAAGGTCTAAGCGCCATACAAAGTTGTCGCCGCCTCTACCCCCTGGCACTTTAATGAAGTAATCAGTATCTGCGGCAAATGTCTCTAGAAAGCTCCCTGTGGCATAGGCCCAACTGTAAGCATAGATTCTCCCTTGCAATAACGTAGGATCTACCACAAAGTTGGCGTCTGGACGTGTCGACCCCGGCGGAGACGTTACGGTAACATCTACCCTACGCAAACGAATGCCGTTCACATTGGTATTGGTGAGGCGAACCTCGTAAGTACCTGGCGTCGGAGCTGTAAACTGTAGCGGGTTAGCCAGTGGGCCGGTGAGTGCATCGCCACAATCCACATTTGAGTTAGCTAGCGTCGTGGTCGCCACTTCGCCATCAGCAAAGAGTTCAGCGCCTGTAGTAGGCACCAAGACCGGATCGTCGATATTGGGAATCGTTTCAAAGACTTCTACAGTAATGTCATCGGTGTTGTTATTACCGCATACCGACACGTTGATAACTTCGTTAGCCTCAACAATATCGACATAAATCGCATGATTAGGAGAAAAAATGCGTGTATTAGGGGTGACCGTCGTGAAGCCATTTTCAAGAATGACTTGATCTAATCCAATTTGCGCGTGGCCTTCAGCCAAAACAGCACGTTGTAACGGAATTAGGCTTGAGAGAGCCAGTGTTGATGCGATCGCCAAACGACCTGTCGGTACTCTCACAATCCTAAAAAATCTTTCTCTCCATCCCCCTTTATCTTCTCGAACCCTAATATCTTCTCGAACCCTAATATCTTCTCGAACCTTAGATCGTCCAATCAGCTGTTGAATTCGTGAGGTAGATGAAGCACGTTTCTTAAACATAGCGTGACGATTTTAAGGGGATTGAAGAGATCTGTATTTGTCAACACAGGGTGCCCCACTATCACGTATCAAAAGTGGTTAATTAAACGGGATCATCAGTTTCTTTTGTTACATCCTAGCCAAACCGCACGCTTACCTCTGACCAGCCATTTGACCAGCCATTTGACCAGCTTTTTAATCGGCATTTGCCCGAAGTTCAGCCGGCTGTATTCTTGAAATCAAATTGCCAACCATACGCAATTTTTGAGCAATCTTTTTAGCTTGGTTGGCCTCTAGCACATCCGCGTATTGCCCTAGCTGCGCAGTCATCTCAGTCGTCGTCAACACGGGCTCTACCTGCTGCATCACCCTAGCCAAATCAGCAGACATCGCACCAATAGCCGCGACCGATTCCTCTCCTAGCCGATGCTGATACTCATCTGTCTTAGCAGACATCCACTCATTCAAAAGTCGCAGCTGTTCAGGACTCAGGCTTTGCGCCAAGCGTCGATCAAGGTCGGGAATCACTCGCAGCGCAGACAAATAACCCACATAGACTTGATAATCATCTGGCTCAGCGATCGCAGATACCGTATGAACAACCTCACCATCAATCAATAGACGCTTGCAGAAAGCAGGCTGGCCTTCCACCGTCTCAAAGCTGACACGGGCACTCCCCAAAAGCGGTAAAGGGGGCGCAGTTAACGTCAATAAATTACTCATTTCTATTACCTCTTTAGAGCGGCAACCTGATGTATGTGCTGTGAGAAAACAAAGTCTACAAGCAAATGCGGGTCATTCGACCCGTTGATACTAGCCTGTAGGCTATGCATCGGAGCCCATAACAAACGCTGTAGTGTCATGACCTATTTACTTAGCAGCCCCTAGTGATGAGCACACACCTTTTGTAACAGAAAAACGCTTGAAGCAGCTACAGCACAGACAACACAGGGGAATTAGGTTATAGCATTATTTCAGCCTTTTTGCGAGCGCTGATAGGCCACATTAATCCCAGAGAAAATCCCAGAGAAAATCCCAGAGAAGTAAATCCCAGAGAAGTATCTGAGCCCTCGACCCATGGGCCAAGTGAGTAGGGTAATAGCCAATAAAAAAGGGAAAGCCACTGATAGGCTTTCCCTTTTTTAGGCTTTCCCTCTTAGGATTCATCACAACATGTTTTTTGCAACGACCTATTTAACGCACCTAATCCACGCGCACCGTAAAGCGCACATAGCCAAAGGAACTCGTCGGTGTTCCTGGCGCAGTCGCGTTGTCAGCCGTACCAGGAATCGCAATTAGTACACCGCCATCAGTATTACCCACTCCAGGGCAAGGTGCACCCGGTGTCGCACTCGCCGCAAACTGCTGTGCACCGTCCGCATCTGTATCCGTATCCGTCAGCGCCGTATCCCCGGCATTCCCCAGGTTAGACACCATCGAATTAGGTACATAGGTCGTATTATCCGGCACAAAGTCACAGATGCTAATGTTGTTAATCGGCGTATTACCATCCGAAAGGAAGTAAATTGTGTAGTCCACTTCTTCACCAGGCTCTACCGGGGCCGCCACTTCACCCGCTAGGTAAGTGGCCGACGGCCAGTTAGCCGCATTGTCATCATTGCCCGGCGTGCCGTCATCCACAAAGGCTGTAAAGTTAGTCGCACCCACTCTAGTCACCCGCTTCACCAGTCGCAGCGCCGGATTCGCACCACTAATAGTGATTTCATAATCTTCCACTTCACCATCGGGAGCCGCATCTGTCGGCGTAAGTCCGCCCGCCGTACTATAGCGAAACCGAGCATAGGTCGGCCCCGCTGAGGCACCAATAGGAACTGTTGTATTAATTGTCACCGCGTCAGCAGTCGGCGAAGCATCCGTCGCCACCTGCTCACCCGGATCGTCAAAGTCACCATCGCGGTTAAAGTCAATCCAAGCGTTGAGTAGACCAGTCGTACCCGCCGCCGTACTCACATCTAGGATGATCGCCTGACCAGCAACAACTGTTTGCCCCTGCAAAACGCTGCCACCCAGCTCAACACCGTCATCTTCTGCATCATCAAAGGCAGCCGTATCTACGTCCACGCCTGTCCCCAAGAAGTTTGTATTGTCCACAACGTGACTCGGACCTCTACCAGGTACCGTTTCATAGTCGGCGGGCGTGACAGCATCTGGCGCTGCTGCCGTGCCTGGCGCTGGGTCAGGGGCATCGCCATAGTCCACGCTAGGCGTCCCCAACGCCGTCACAATAACGGCGCTGGCCTCTCGCTCAGGATTAGGATTCGTTGCAGATGCATCGCCATTATCTGTGCCCGTATTGTCTTGGGTAAAGACATCAGCATTGGCAGTGGCAAATTCACCACCCGCCACAAAAGGAAAGTTCTGGCTGGCCGCATCTGCGGTATTACCTAGCACCACCGTCACATTGTCAGTGCCAACGGTCAGCCCGCTATCTAGCTTGATAGGCACACGCACAGTAATCGAACCGTCAACCGGCAAAGACCCGCCATTTTGCCCAGGAATCAACGTCCCCGTATCATCACCCCCAACCGGAACCGCAACGTTTAGAGCAACGGGTGGATTAACACCATCGTCGTATTCAATAATCTCTATCGGGCCAGTCACGCCCGCGTCAAAAGTACCGTTGATAACGTTAGCAGGCACACCCGGAATAAATAGCTGAGTCTGGTCATTACCAATGTTAGTAATGGTGTAAGTAAAGTACACAACATCATCAGAGCTAATAGCAGTGTCGCCCTGCCCAGAGCCAGCATTTGCCACGCCAAACGGCGCTTCTGTTGCCCCTACGCCCGCCACATCAATGCCCGCAATTTCAGCCACTGTTAGCGTAACGGTGTTGGAATCAACCGGAATCGCGACACCCGGATCGCTAGGGTTCTCAAACGAGCCGTGGGCAGTGTTATCGATGGTGATGCCAGCAGGTGTTCCAGCAGCCAACACTGGTAGTGAAAACGCACTGAGCAAGGCCATGCCCACCAACGGACGCAGATAAAATTGATGCCCAAAAGATTTCCGGCGTTTAGCGCAAAAGCGAGATTTTGATTTCATGGTAGCAAACACAAAATAGCGTGATAAGAGAAGGTTTTTTCTAAAAAAGAGAAAGAAAATAGAACAGCCCTAAAGTTTAATAAAAGAGACTTTATAAAAGGCAAAAAATCTCAAATTTCAAGGTTGTTATCAGTCAACTTTCTGAGAGGTACAGTTAAGGCCTGTGATAAAGGCATGTGATGAGAACACATGGTTAGGGCATAAAGTTAGGATCTACCGTTGCTCGAAAGCGGATAAATCCATAGGCATTGGACGGGGTGCCAGGGCCAGTAGCATTGGGCAGTTGAGCAGGCGAAGGCGCCAAATTTACAACAACGGTGCCGTTATCGTTGGTGCCAGGGCAGGGCACCGGGGTCGCGTCACCACTCGGTAAAAATTCAGCACCGTCACTGTCAATGTCGGTATCGGTGAGGTTGCTAGTAGAGCCATTGGTAAAGAGCACCATGGAGTCGGGGATGTAGTTGAGACCGTCAGAGATGCGATCGCACAACTCCACATTCGTCACCGGAAAGTTCCCCGTCGCCAAGTAATAAACGGTGTACTCCACCACATCACCCGGCTCGGCCATCGCCTGCGTCGCCCCCGCCAAAAAGGTGCTGATGCCCGCCCCGCTCATCGTCGCGGGCCAGTTGGGATGATTGTCATTATCATCAGAGGGATTATCAACACTGTCTGGCAGACTAACGCCATTGATTGCCGTAATGCGTTTTACCAGCGCAAGGTTAGAATCTGTAAAATGCCCAAAATCGTTGCCAGTATCTGTTGCATTTAAGGCCGTACCAAAACTTGCTTCTTCCAAATTATCAGTGGTAAAAACACTATTTGCAGGCGGTAGCGTTGCCGGATCAACATCTAGAACAAACGACCCATTCGCCGCAAACATAAAGTCGAAACTCCCAACACCAGCAGACAGCTGAGAAGTTAATAGTGGGTCCGAGCCATCGACCTGTCCATTTCCATTAGCATCTCTATATAGGCGAACAGCTGCATTACCCGTCCCCGAATCACCACCGTCAAAGGTAACGTTATTATTTGGGTCAAGAAAGACCGTGCCCGTGATGCTATTGAGCCCTCCTACCAAACAGTCCACAGCTTCGTAATCACTGCCAATAGAGAGATCGCTAATTTGGGTCGCGGTCCCAGAGGCCTTGTTAATGCTATAAAAGTCATTGTGATCGCTCATCGTCGATGACTCATCCCCCGTCGTAGCATACAAACCACCATTATTAAAGGCAGTCAAACCTTCTACGTCACTGACACCAAAAGGGCCAACGCTGGTCGTTGCCCCGGTTGAGATGTCAATCTCAACCAACAAATCAGTACTGCCACCACCACTATTCGCAATACCGTAAAGCGTGCCAGTCGCCGGATCAAAAGCGATATCGTCTATATCATCAAAGCCGCCCACGCTTTGGATAACTAAATAATCATCTGAGCCAAAAGCATTGGACACGTGAGCGCCCGTTGCCGGATCAATCTGAATCAATAAGTCTTCTGAGCCTTCTCTTTGCACGCCAAAAAGCTGCCCCGTAAACGGATTAAAAGACAAACTCTTCACATCGTCAAACGATTGCAAGCCAGCACTGCCATTACCAGTACCAAAGGGGCCAATATTGTTGTATGTGCCAGTAGCTTTGTTTAGAGTACCTAGGCGATTTGCATCAGCGGCAAACAAAGTATCGCTGCCGGGCCAGTGTGCGATCGCCTCAATATTGCCGACCCCTGTTGCCCCAATCAGGGTGTCTACGCCTGTATTAATATCTATACTAACCAGCTGATCGCTGTCATCTGAGACGGCAAAGCACAGGGTTCCCCCTATGGGGGGAACTGTCGTAACAGTCGTAGAGGCATCATCCGTATTGTTACTCAAGTCCGGATCGGTAATATCGTTGTTGCGGGTTACCGTCGCTTCATTGGTAATCGTGCCCGAAGCGCTCGCCGATACCGCACCCGTGATAGTGAAGGTTGCAACCGCCTGATTATCCAAATCAAGCGTCGTATTGATATTGTTGCCAGCGCCACTCGCCGCGCCACAGCTACCAGTGCCGCTAGTCATTACACAGCTCCAAGTCACCCCGCTCAACGAAGCTGGCACAACATCAGAAAACCCAATACCTGCTTCATCACTGGGGCCATTATTGGTCACTGTAACCGTATAGGTAAGGGGATCTCCTGGATTAGCAACCGTCGGGAGAACCTGTTTATCAATAGTGAGATCGGCCTCTCTTATCACAATGCCACCGGAGAGATCGACATCCACAGAAGGATAATAAACCCAAGTGTCAATGCCTCTACGATTACCAAAGTTGCTAAAAAACTCGTGCTCGCCAGCAGCACTATTGATGCCTGTTAGTGACTGACGAGGCGTAGGGCCACCCCCATAGCAATCGCCCACGGTCTCGGCGCTAGAACACAATGAAAAGTTGTTGCCCTCCGGGAAAGGCAAGGTATTGGTATTGCGATCATCGTAGTAAATATTAAACGGATTTTCAGACGGGCTCGTTGGGCCAGCGGGCTGATTTAATCGCTCTAAAATCAAGCCGTTAGGATTTTGTTCCGCATCAATCATAGGGAAATGAGCTTCGCCCGCATACTGATTGATTCTGGTATTGTAGGGAATTGTACTGGGTGGCACCGACGCACCATTACCATCTAAACCATCCCAAAAAACGCTGTTGGCACCGACAACAGAGCGCCCCACAAACGTGCGGTCGTTAGCATTGCCAAAAATACCGTCACTATTGAGATCAATCGTGATAGAAAAGGCACTTTGGGAGGTACTGTTAAAATTTAAAGTGCCGCCCAGCGGACTGGTTCCGGCCTGACCAGGCGTCCCTTCAATACCAGAAAAAGAGAATCCTGTAGGCACCGGCGGCGCAACCGGCAAACTAAATAGCCAGGTAGGCCCCGTTGGCGAATTAGCCGAACTCGGCATGGTCGGATCCGGCGCATTAATAAAAGTCTTGTGTGTGACATAAATGCCCACATCTGGATCGTTAGGGTTTTGAAAACCATAGCCAGTCGGCAGCTGCCCCGGATTAGGCCCCACAAACTGCAAAGAGCGAAAGATAGAATCGCCTGAATCCGTATCAAAAAAGCCATTGCGATTGGCAAAAAAGATAAATCCGAAGGGATCTAAACCATTGAGATCAACCCGGTATTGATACCCTTCTAATGTCAGCACCGTAAACTGAGAGCTCAGCGAGCGACCATTTCTGCCAATATTAAACGCATAGTAGTTGGCATACACCCGCCCATCAATGGCAGTCCCCGCACTAGAGCGCACCGTCACATCCCAGGCGACAACCATGCCGTTATTTTGCTGCGTCCAATTCGCAGTTCCTGCCCGAGGCGGTGGATTACCACCACTGTTTGGATTAGGGCTGACAAAGTCAATCTCCCAAATGCCTGTCTGGGTGACCGCAACCGTACAAGGAATAAACGTCCCGCCAATACCATCACCCGGCCCCGCCACTTCTTCAGCACGATTGGCAATTTCACCCACACCCGCACCACAGGTTCCCGCCGTACCGTCCGGCATACGATAGTTGATGATGCCGCCACCTGTACCAACCGCGCTCGACCCCAAGTCAATCGTTTCACCCACCTCAGCGTAGGCTTTAATGATGGTGCGCCTTGGGATTCCCCCGTTTGTGTCGTTACGAAATTCTAAATAAGGTCTGTCGCCACCACTACTTACAAGATCTTGACTGCCCTCTGCATAAGCAGCAGAAATCGGCAGTCCAACCGCACAGCCCACCAAAGTGAGCACACCTAAAATCTTATAAGCTAAAATCTTAGGCGCTAAACTCTTGAAGTAAGCGTTACTACTCATGGGCCAATCACAGATCTTTTGATAACAAGGGCAATTCTTTCCAACAAATCCAAATTCAAACCAATACGATAGAGGCCGTTCTCAACCAAGTTTTCCCAACCTGACAGATCAGCTCATCAAATCGCGTTGGTGTAACCAGTCAACACCTCAAAACCACAAAACCAACGCTCCCCTGCAATCCTCTACGGCTCAATCTGCAAATCTTCTTCCTGATTTACAAAGGTAATCTCCACACCGCGCACATCTTGGAACACAAACTCTACCCGGCGATTGCGAGCCAAGTTTGTTCTATTCGTTTCATCGACTAGCAGCTGAGTCTCACCAAATGAGCGAATGGTCATACGCTCAGCACCAATGCCCTGCGTCAGCAAATAGCGACGAGCATTTTCTGCCCGGCGGCGAGCCAGCTCCTGGTTGTAGGTTTGGCTCGCCCGCGAGTCTGTGTGACCGTGCAAATCAACCACAATACTCGGATACTCTCTGAGTACAGCGGCAATTCTATCGAGCACCTGCGCACTCGCATCGCTAATGTTGTCTTGGTCTAACCCAAAGTGAACGTTCCGAGGCACCTCTAGCTGGATGATTTGCGGAATGGGCTCTGATTCGGGAGGCACTGGAACAGCAGGGGCCGTCGTACACTGTGGCATCTGGGCAGGGGCAGCCTCAACTGGAATTTGAGTAGTACCATCGAGTGAGCGCACGGTTGTATTTCTAGCCGGTTCGGAGGTGCCATAAGTGGGGTCAGTTGCGATCGCACTAAACACCTCTCCCCCACTAACGTCATCTAAAACAAACTCAAACTCACCATTCTCATCCACCCGCTGAGTCGCCACCGGCTCACTCAAAGGCCCATATCCCGTGCCAATAGACCGATACAGCTGAATCTCATTGTTGACATCCGCCTCACCACGAATCACCGCTGTATCGTTAATGATAAAAAACTCAGAACTCACAAACTGCGGCGCATTCACCGCGCTGTTGGCCGTATCCCGGCGACGATTGGCAGAGTTACGCCTAGGGTTAGGCCCATCCCCCCGCTGAAAATCTTGCGGTGCACGGTTGCGCCTGACGTTCAAATCAATACTCAAGCCTTCATTCCCACTAAAGCGATTGTCTGTAATGACATTCTGGTTGCTCTGAGTATTTGACCCCTGGCCAAAGGCTGTCACCACCACACCGCCACCTTTTTGAGCCGAAATCGTATTATCAATAATGCGGTGACCATTTCCCATCACATAAATCGCCGCACGCCTCAGCCGCTGACCATTGGAGCGAATATCATTATTCGCAATGGTTACCGCCCCCTCAGGCTTAAACAAAAATATGCTGCTGCCATCATTTCCACACATTAAATTGCCAGAAATCAAGCTGTTGTCTACGTTGCCATCCATCCGAATCGCATCGGGCATACCAGAGAGACCATTGCTCACAATGATATTGTTCGACACTTCCAAATTGTCCGCTTGACGACTCGTAATCACACCACTCCCATTGTGATACTGAATGCGGTTATTTCGAATCAGCGCGCCGCTCGCATCAAACACAGACACCCCAAAGCTGGAGGGAACGGTCGGCATGCTTTCGTCTGGTGGAATCCCTAACCAGTTGTTTTGAATAATCACACCCGTCGGCGGATTTTCTTGTTCTTCTCTTGAAAAAGGAATGGGCGTTCCTCTGTTGAGCGCAATAGACCGATGGGTTATAAAAATATCCGCCGGCGGCGTAGACTGCGTAATCTGGCTCCGCGAGGTAAAGCCGTACAGACTGAGACCTTGCACTACCACCTCATCAGCGGCAATGGTCAAGCCCCGAAAAACTTCGACCCCGTCAGCTGGGCGAATAGCCACCACCGGAATCGGAATTTCAATTTCAGCCGTGGCAGAGCTTGCCGGATCGTAGCCAGGCTGCGACGTACCATCGACCAGCGTATTGGCCCGTGATAGGGAGGGCAGCACATCCGTAAGTTCTATAGTTGTTTGACCCGCAGGCAGATCAAAGCGAATGACAGATTGACCTTGGGCCGGGGTCACCATCTGTTGTTCGGCAGGGCTCAGCTCAACGCTAGGCAGCGTGCCGTTTATCAGTGCGATCGCTTCTCTCAGCGTTAGCCGCTCATCGGCAGCTATCGGCCCATCGCTATGACTATTTACCGTGACTTGCACAGCGGGAGACGGTGAAACAACTTGCGCCCAGCTCACCGCAGGCAACAATATCGCACTCAGCAAGGCCACAGACCCCAAAAGATTTCGGCGATGTTTCCTAAGACTACATTTTTTCAAGGAGAAGTCAGCCATCAGTCAAAAAGTGGGGGAATAAGAAAACAAAGCGTACTCAGAGAAAGATTAAATCAGAGAAGAATTAAATCAGAGAAAAATCAAAGGAAGATCAAATTTATTTAGCAGCGCAAAACAAGTGGCCACAATCATAAAATTCAGTCAAGCTAAAACTCAGTAGCAAAGGGATAGCGAGCTTCACTTTCTGTCGCTACTGGGCGCGTATCAACGGCATCTTGAACAGTGCTTTGAACAGCAGTCTCTGCCATTGGCTCACTCGCCTCCTCAGATACCGACACCACCGCTTCTTGCTGCTGCACGGGTGCGTTAGGCCTAGTACCAAAGCCACTAAATAATCCACCTAGCTTCGCCGTCGCGCCAATGTAAAAACCACCTGCACTGCGATTTTCACCAAAGTCATAATCTGTTGCACCACCGCTATAGCCAGCTGAGAGTCTCAAATCAGGCGTTGGGTAGTAGCCAGCCTCCACCGAGAACCCCGTTTCATTAAAGCCACTGCCGCCTAGCCAGCGGGCCTCACCCACGACATCCCACTGGTAACCCAGCCGATAGGTGGCTCTTGCTTGGGCCAGCTGCACCGTTGTACTGCTAGAGAAATTGTTGCTCGCAGCGCTAATCGCCGTTTGACTGTTGCGCAGCGCATACTTTCCGTACAGCTCCCATCGCCAGTTAGGCGCATAAATTGCCTCTGCCGAAAACAGATGCTCTTGCGTTTCAGTGCTCGTCGCCAAAGAGCTGCCGCTTGGCAGCGTGTTCGGATTCCGCCGATGCTCATAGCGCAGCAGCGCATTAAATCGGTCATCGTCTGGATCACGATAAGCCAGACCCAGTTTCAACAAACTCGTCGTCCCCAGTCCGCGAATGCCTTGATTTGCCGCATGGGTCAATCGATAGTCCCCCAGCACCGTTAGCTCAGGGGTCAGCCGACCCAGCGCCGAAATATCAAAGACCGTATTCGATCCTCTCGAAGAAGTGCGATGCTCAAAGCGAGTACTCGCCTGAAAATCAGCATTATCGGTATAGGAGAGTCCGATGCTGTAGCTCTCACCCCCCGACAAGCCCAGCGCCGCTGCCGTGTTGCCCGTTGCTACCGGCTGGCTAAACTGCGTACTGGCCGCCGTCTCATTACCAAAGGTACTAAAGACGCGCTCATAGCCCAGGTCTAAATCTAGCCCCGGCGCGAGGTTGATACCCTGCTCTAAGCCGATGGTACCGCCAATCTGACGACCATCTACTGTAGAAAATCGGCCTCGCACTGTCGTATCAGAGGCAAACGTGTGCTCTCCAGTAATATCTAGGCTAGTGCTATTGCCACGACTGTTGCCACCGCCCCCATAAAAGATTTGATTTAGTCCCACGTTCACCCCGGGCATCACTTGCCAATTCAGACCGATGAGGGTACGACTAGGATAAATCGGGTCTACGTTAGAAGAAAGGTTGAGTTCATTTTGAGCAACAACAGAAAGCGTGTTGCTAATGGGCACAGAAAGGCGGCTTCTGAGCTGATCCGAAGAGAGATTTCGAGTGTTGTTGATGCGGTCTGTGCGATCGCGATGAATCCAATCGACCTCCGCCGTCGTCTGCCCCCACTGCTGAGTCAGTCCTAGAGAATAGGTAGTCAGTGAATTATCTATAGGCGTTCCCCCTAGAGTCACCCCCGGTAATAAAGGAGAGAATCCAGTCACAACCTGAGGCGCAGTGCCCCGATTTTCTTCGTGGTCATAGCGTGCTCGCAGCGTCGTATTCGCAGCAATGTTGCCACTTACTTGAGCCCCATAGCGGGTTTGCCCCGGCACAAAGCTCGTCGTGGCCGCATTTGTAAACCCAGTATCCGTTGAGCTGATAAAGGCCCGCCCCGTCAGACGGCCCACGGTGCCATCCAGCTCTACCCGATAGGCACTGCCATCCACATTACCCGTCGTCGCAAAGTTACTAGATGAGCGAGCCACTTCTGCCGTGAGCTGAGCGTTTTGCCCCAGCGCAATGCGAGAATCTAAGCCGTACAGCGTAAAGTCACGATTGCCCTGATTTTCGCTAAAGTAGCTCGCACCCAGCCAAGACTCCTGCCCCTGCATACGATCAAAGTTGTACTGCAGGCGGCCCGCTAAGGCATTCGTATCAGAGCCATTCTCATACTGATACGTGGTCACAATGCGACGCACCAGCAAATCGCCAAAGTTGTTGACAGACGTCCGCATAATCGGATCGTTAAAGAGCAGCGTCCCTCTGTCGTAGTCAATCTCATAATCTGCACCGCGAGCCAGCGGCTGCCGATCCCGTACCGTTCCTGGACGCTCCAGCTCCTCTAGCTCTAGAAAAACATTCTCACTGCCGGCAACAATATTTCGCTGAGAGGTAAAGTACAGACCACTCGTACCATCCGGCGCAATAGTATCTCTCTGGAAACCCTCTACATTGTTGGCATAAAAGCCTGTCGCGACCAGATTGCCAAAGTTGTAACTCGCCTTGAAGCCATGAAGCTGCCGACTAGTCGAAGTAAAGAGCTGAGCGGGTGTAGCAAACTCCTCGGTATTAAAGTCTCCCCACATGGCATAGTCAATGCCCAGGGTGGTTGGAGAGTTACGCTCTATGCGCAGGTACACACTATCTAGCGAAGGCGCAGTCACATCAGAATACGAGTCGTCGCCATAGGTCGCATAGGTATTTTCACAGCCACCACCGCCAGAGCGGAAAAGTGTTGTCTCACCACGACAGTTTTCATTCAGCGTACGTTCACTATTATAGGCACCCGTGTACAGCCATTCACCAATGTTTCCAGTGGCAAAGACCGCCGTATCAATATCTAGCTCGTACGGATTGTTGCCATCAATCGGCAAAAAGTCTCGGTAGCTATCGTAATAATCTGTACCTCGCGCACCCAGACGAACGTCTAATACACCAGAGAGCAAATGAGGCCGCTGCGGCGTCGTAAATTGAATTTGGCTAAAGGCCTCAAAGCCGCCAGCTGCTGCCTGAATCTGTACCAAATGAGACTCTAAAGAAGACTGTAGCTCTGCTACAAATTCGCCATCTCTGACTTCTACTTGGTAGCCGGGCATATCTGGATCTTGGTCAGCCCCTACAAACTGGCCATCGCTGGCACGCAGCGTTGCGACCGTTTCCCAACGGGAAATGTTGCCACTCTCGTCTACAAACTGACCACGAATATCACTGGTCGAGCGACCATCCGAAGGAATCGACCGAGGATTCAACAGTACCAACCTTTCTGGTAGTCCTTTTACCGTCAATGGCAGGCTGCGCAAAATTTGGCCAGTTTCTGTAGAAATCACTTCTAAAATATTGTCGCCTGCATTCAGAACGACCCCATACCAAGACTGCGTTCGCAGCTGCGTTTCAGAATCTGTTTCTGTTCTACCTACCAGGCTCGGATCAACCATTTGACCATTTGCCAGCAGCGCAATATTTGCGCCAACCGGGAAACGCAATACAACAGACGTTGCCGGAATTTCTAAGAATGCGTTCGGCGCCGGACTCAAAATTTCAACTTGACTGGCTGTGACAGAAACGGCCTCTTCATTAGCCTCAGCTAGGCTTACAGGGGTAATGTCAATATCCTGAAGGTTCGTAACGTCGTAGACAGCTGGTGATTCTTCTGTTTCAGGGAACAGCACCGCAACCTCAGGTAAAACAGAACTAGGCGGCGTGAGTTCTTCGGGTAAGATCGATGTCCAATCAGAGGGACGCTTCGGTGCATTTTGCTCTACTAACGAGATAGAAAGACGAGGATCGTCGCGCTCAGGCTCCTGAGAAGGCAGCGAAATAGACAGACGTGGATCATCTCGCTCAAGAAGGTCTTCGGGCAGGGCGAGTGAAAGGCGAGGGTCGTCGGTTTCTTCTTCTTCCTCGTTTGCGATCGCTAGCCAAGGCGTCGCCTTTTCATCTTCTACCGTTTCAGAAAGGTTCAAAGACAGCAGGGCATTATCCAGCTGACCGTTGACCAGTGAACCAGTCTCCTCTGGCTCAATCAAATCTATAGAGCTAGCAAGCCAGGGTGCTTTGGGCTGTTGGGCACGCTGCGCTGGTGGAAGTGCGATCGCAAGATACGGACTCACCGTCTCCGGGAGCTCTACCACACGAGTACGCGCTAGCAACGGGCTCGTAGGCTCTGGCAGTTCGTCTTCTTCCTCTTCCTCGGCTAGCGCAATGAGAGGAACCACCGACTCATAGACTTCTTCTTCTATTTCTGCTGCTGCTGTTTCAGACTCATCAACAAACTGTGCCACCAAAGGAGCCGCTGGTTGATAAAGAGTCTGAGGTGTCTGAGGCGTCAGCTCAGCAGATATAGCGTCTACGATCTCTTCTTTATCGGGCGCAGTTGCCACGTCAGTCGAGGCTGCCAAACGCACATCACCCCTAACAACAGGGGCTGACAAGTCCACCTCAGGCAGCTCGGGCTCAGCAACAGCAATCAGAGGAAAATCTGTTGCAGCCGATTCAACAACAGCAGCTTCCTCTGCCAGAGCCAAAGTCAGCGGAGACTCAACGGGCGCACCCCCGTCAAGTTGTGCATCGACACCTTTAGGTGCAGTAACAACTTCAGGTGCAATAACAACTTCAGGTGCAGCAACAACTTCAGGCGCAGCCGGCTCAAAGCTGGAGACAGTAGGTACGGCTGCAAGTTCAACCGGCTCGGGCTCAATCCAGGGAACATCCCAGGCAACGTCACGACTGCGGACAGTCACCCCAGGGACAACGGCTTCTGCTGGTGTTATGTCGCTAGAGGGCTCAGGGGCAGGGACTAATGCCGCCTCAACATTCACAGTAGACTGGGCCTTTGCTGCACCCGGCAACAATCCCAAACCAGCCAGTGCACCCGCAATGCCCGTATGAAACAGCTTGTTTTTTTTAGGATCTACAGCCATCAGTCCTCTTGCACCTCATCAAAGGTGGGTGTGACCCCAAAGTTCATTCTCACGAGACCACCCGGTGCGAGGTTCACTAGCCGTGAATGGCTGTTTCGCTCAATAAAATGCGTATTGGCAGCGAGGGTATAGCCCGGCAGGCTGCTCAGATCTAGCGTTCCTGTGCGGCGACCCGGCAAGACTTTTTGCACCGAAAACAACCCGTCCGCATCCGTTACAATTCTGTTGCCGTCATCCATAAAGATCACCGCATTTGGAATGCCCGCCTCCCCTGGCTGCTGCTCACCGTCAAAGTTCTTATCTTCAAACACACGACCAATGAGCGTGCCACAGTCAGCCAGAATGCCAGGGTCTAGAGTAATGCGGTGAGCACTGGGGCCATCTTCTATCCGAAAGCCATTATCTGTCCTTTGCGCAGTCACAGACGCAGTGTTGCGGCCATTGCCACGTAAGGCATCAGGCGTCACTCGCAAGGCATAGATAATGTCCAAAACACCGTCCTGCACAAGGGTAGTATTGGCAGTAAAGCGAATGCTGTTGCCAGAGGGACTTGCCGTAACCGCGACAGGTGTACCCGCAACTTCACCAGAAACAGACTCAGCAATTAGGCTAAATCCGACAGGTAGCGTATCAAACGCAACCACTGACCCAAGAGAAACACTAGACAGGTTCTTGACGTTTAGGCGATAAACAACAACATCTCCCGGTTGCGCAGCAGAGCGGTCAGCCGTCTTAGTAATGTCGATTTGGTTGGCTTCGCAGATAGCTGCATTTAGGCCAAACTCAAAGAAAGTAAGCGTTTGCGTTGCTGCGTTGTTTACCTGCACCGTTCGCGTCAGCTGCGTTGCACCATCTACAGAAATAGGCTGACCATCTAAAGAGGTCGCTTCATACCGCAGGGCAACAATATTACCGCCTACATTAGTTACTGGTGACAGCAGCACAATCCTTACCCGGCGCTCATTGAAGAGGCTTCCGGCAGGAGGTGAAATGACCAGTGTATACGCTGCATTCTGGTCGGTCTGAGCTAACCCAGTACTGAGCCGGGCTCTAGAATCCAGCAAAAAGTTATAGCGGCCTTCATTAGGTGAGAAAGGGAAAGGATTGACGTTGTTTAAGTTGGGTGCGATCGCCTCTGCCGGAGCTGGCGGAGTCAATGCAACCAAAGGACCTAAACCCAGTCCACTAGCATCTGGCTCATACAAAGCCATCGAAAAACCTGCATAGCTAGCAAGCGGCTGACCATCACAGCCTAAAAGCGTTCCGGCTGGATCAATTAAAGGCGGGCGAGTACCAACATTAATCTGATTAGAAACAATGCCAATCGTCCCTGCCGATGGTGTCGTATAGGTTGCTGTTGCTGTGTTGCTTATGTCTGGCAGTACGTTGTTATTGACCTGCGCCTGAGCAGCCGTCAAAGGATGCAACAATAAACAGATCATAAAAATAGCAAGGAAACGCTGCCAGCGACGGCAAAGTCTCAGCCACTTTGGAGGAGGGGGAATCGGCATCTTCTGGATCTTCAGGTGACTGTGGGGTTTGGACACTAGCACCAGCTAGTCACAGCGTCTATGGCCAACGCCGGGGAAATGCTTGATAAATTTCTGTCGCTTCACGCGCTGAAGAGATCACAGAAAAACAAAAATAAAAAGGAGGTTAAGAAAGTGGGCGATCGCATCACCCTTTATCAGAAAAAAGATAAGTGCGATCGCCCATTACTCAAAATCTACTTAACCGTAGCTTCAAGGGAAACATCGACAACAACAGAAGACTCTAGATCTTCGTTGAAGTCCCACTTCACATGAGAGTACAACTCAGCTGGCGCAGGCTGCATCTCTACAGTACCGTCGGGCAAAGTCACTTCTACCATAGGCTCAGCAACAAAGGTCTCACCATTGTCAATGCTGTAAGTCGTCTCAGCAGAGGCATTGCCCTTGTCAGAGCCAATCTCAAACTCAAGTGCCTCAGGAATAGGCTGAGTAATCACGAGATTCTTAGCAGCCATTTCGCCTTCATTAGAAGACTCAATCGTATAGCGAATCACATCGCCAGGCTGAACAGTCACGTCACCTTCTAGCGCTTCCCAAGCGACCTGAGGCTGACCGTTCTCATCTGTGATAGTGATTTGCTTATCTGCGCCCATCTCCAGCTTTACTTCTGGCTGACGGAGCTGTTGAACAATCGCTTCACCGGCTTGCTGCAGGTTTGCCAATACAGGCGTGCCCATTGCAAGAGGAGCCACTGCAATCGCTGCTGCAAATCCAAATCCATACAAAAACTTACGTTTCATCTGTATTCAATCCTTTGTGTTTCTTGAAAAATTACGAACGAATAAAAGAGTGTTGTAAGGTTCATCGTCACTGTTGTTTCGACGAACCTTACCCACAGAGATTAGTCAGCTAAGACCTAGTCAACAATGCGACGGAACGTCAGAGAGCCATTCGCAGAAGGAATGATATTGCCCACGTTGTTCACATAGATATCAACCTTCGTACCGCTCACCGGATCAGCGTTCACAGTGGTTGGGCCGGTCACATCGGTGTAGTCAACCGTGCCAGTTGTTGCAACTGTATTTTGCTGGTGAGTCGTCGTAGCAGCCCAGTTGTTGCCAGTTGCAGTACCAGCGCCTGTGCCGTCCTCTGTCAGCACAAAGTTAGTCGCAGTCAGCGGTACGTTTCCAGTGCCTGCATTAGGCGTAGAGATATTCGCGTAAGAGATGCGATACTCAATGAATTCACCCGGCGCGATCGCATCAGCCGCCACAAAGTTCTGCGTAAATGGCAGACGCTCTGTGCCAGTGGCATCCAAGACACGCGCTTCCTTAATCAAAGAAACAAAGCCAGTGTACAGACGATCAATCGTGATGTTGTTAGTCACCTCACCGTTAAAGCCAGGTGAACCCACAGGGTCATCATCAGGGAATGCGATGATCGGGATACCCACTTCATCTAACGTCGTTACAGTGCCAGGCAAATCAACTGCAACAGTGTAGTTAACAGAAGCACCAGCTGGAACGTTTCCTACATTAATGGGCGTGTCTGCGGTCGTGAAAGTACCCGCGTTATACGTGTAAGCTGCCGAAACAGGCCCCGTGCCAGGGTCAAACGTAATCGTAACCACCGTACCGTCAGGAATATCACCGTTGGCACCGTACTGACCGGTCGTTGCATTGCCATCTGCACCTTCAGCCTGCGTAGGCGAAACCGGCTGCAATGTCACGTTAGACAAGAAACCACCAGCCGCAGGGTTGTTGACAGTGTTGGTAAAGGTCACCGCAGCAGGGTCAAAGGCTGTACCCGATTGAACACCAGTAGGAACAGCTGTTGACTGGTTAGTGAAGTCGTCATTGTCATCGGTAGGCCCAACAGCACCCGGTGTAGCATTGGGACCATTGAGAATATCGTCATTAGCAGGCACAATCGTGACTTGATTGACTTCACCACCACCAGGAACACCACCAGCAGGGTCAGTACCAGTGTTATCGTTACCGGCATCTATACCATCAGCTGGATCGGCAACGCCATCATCAGTACCTGGAGTGTAGTTAGTGCCAGTTGCATCAGGCAGCGTACCATCATCGTTAAAGTTGTTAGGGTTTTGGTCACCAGATTCGTCATAAACAACTTCATCAGTCGGATCGCCAACGGTTTGACCAAAGACCTGAGCAATGTTGTCTACAGATCCACCAGCAGCCGGTAAGCCACTCGTCAAGACAGTAAAGTTAAAGCCTGTCGCAGAACCACCCGCCGCAATAGAGCTGCTGTTAACAAAACCAACTCTAGTAACCGTTGTGAGATCAACGGGCGCAGTCGTTGTCCACGCAACCGCTAGCGGATCAGAACCAGCCAACGCGTCGGTTGTAAACACAGCCGTCCAACCCGCAGGCGCTGTGCCAACAGACTCTAGAACGGTACCCGCAGGAATCGCATCAGAGACCAGGATTCTTTCTTCAGGGTTACCATCTAGCTGAATGGTTGTGCCTTCCAAAGAAGCTGGCTGGAACGTATTGCTAGGGTCAGTATTCTCTACCTGTAGCTCCAAGTTGTAAGTAATTTGGTCATCTGTAGTGACAGCCGCATCATTATTCACAACCGCAGACGTCTTAAGAATAGTCGCCAGCGCTAAGGGGTTGTTAGCAGAAGCAAATGGAATGTCTTGGATTGCACTCGCTTCACGATCACCGTTCGTAGGCGCAGTTGGGCCAACGTCGATTGTGTTCAAGTCGTTGTTTGCACCATCATCAGTAAATGGCTGGTTCTGAGTTGCAGCGGAGTTGTCATTAGGCGCTGTATTACCCAGGGTCACACCAACAGGGTTACCCGCACCAGAGGCGGGATCGGCGGTACCTGTAACGCGAACGATAAATACACCATCAGCAGGCAGGTTAATGCCACCGTTTAAACCACCAGCATTGATAGTGGCGTAGTTGCCACCTGCGGCAGGCACAACGCCCAAAGATGTAGTACCAGTGGCATCAAAGATTTCAACCTGGGTAACTGTAGCCAGGTTCTGAGTAGTGATGTCATTAATACCAGGGATGAAGACATCTGTCTCATCGTTACCGGTGTTGGTCACTTCAAAGCTAAAGACCAGGACGTCGTTCGCTTCTACCGCACCACCATTGTTGTCAACGATGCCATCAGGCACAGCGACCAAGCCTGCAATTTCAGCGACGTTGATAGTGACTGTATTGGAAGTGGCGTTAATGGTTGTACCATTGCCATCTTCATAAGTAGCTGTAGCCGTGTTTTCGATGGGCGTGCCAGCAGCAGTACCAGCAGCGACAACAGAAAGCGCTAGGTTAAATACACCAGCGACAGCAAGCGCAGCAGCCAAGAGTGGCTTGTTGACTTGTCTGAGAAATGTTTTGTTAGTTTTTGATTTTGCCATTGTTGTGATAGCTAAATTTTCAAGTAGATTAGGGTTGAACCAAGTGAAAATTTCTAAACATCACTGGTGAGACCAGCCGTTGAGCGCGATCCAGCCGATGGAGCAGGGTGGTTTTAGCCCCTTTCCTCATGACTCTGATGCAACACCAGACAGAGACATGCCAACTGGATCAGTGGCTGCCGAGCTGTTTCAACTGCAAAGTTCATCCGAGGTGAAGTCTTCTCGAACAGACATTCTTTTGCCTTTCGATAGGTTTTGTTCCGGATAGCAGACACAAATTTTGTAGACTGTAGTAAGTAGACCGGAATCCTAACCGAACTTAGCCTGCCCTCGTGTTACATCTCTTTTGTCGGGCTTACCACTGAAATAACAGTTTTTCTTGGTAAACCTTGTACTGACAGCGGATCCACTGAAATTTCTTGGGCTCTCTCAGCAAAAGGGTATCAACAGTAACAACCAGAGTCTTTGATAGTGCGGGATAGCCGCAACAAAGAGAGAAGACAGACAATGGTCTCTCCACCTTTTTGACTACTGATTTGACTACTGAGCCAGTCAACAAATCTGACAAAAAAAGAGAATACATATCGATAAAAAAAAGAGAACATGCAAGGCGTGTTCTCTAATTGATCATTATTTAGTTTTTATTGTTTCAGCGACTGTACTACTATACAAACATCTAAAAAATTTCTTTAACGACAGACATTATGCAGACGGAGATAAAGAAGGCAGCGTAATAATGTAGCGATAGCCAGATGCATTGGAACCTTGCACGCTAGTTTCACCACCGTGCACTTCGGTCAAGTGACGACTCAACAACAAACCCAGTTCCTGACGAGAGGAATCCACCTTTTGAGCCGTTGCGAGCGCTTCGAAAGCTTCTCCTGACTGAGCAGCAAAACCGCTTTCTGAAGGTCTCGCAGCATCTGTTGCAGAAAATCTAGAAGCAGAGAGTCTACCGGCTGCGTTTTGATTGGAGTGGCGCTGGCTCCAGGCAATCACAGCCTGGGGGAGGTCTTCGCCTAGCCAAGGGTTAGAGACCCATAGGGCAATATTGGCACTATTGTCTTTACGAGAGACATGCAGGCGAATTGTACTCCCTGCTGTGGACATTTTGATGATGCTAAAGACCAGATGATAAATTAGCTGCTTTACGATGCGCTTGTCTAGATTCCAAATGCGAGAGCCAGGCTCTACCGTGAGCTTGATTTCTAGATCTTGTTGTTTGGCAATGCTCTCTAGGGAAACAAGCGCCTGCTGACCGATCATTTCAATATCGGCGGTGGCTACAGTTAACTGATAGCCGTCCTCTTTTAGATCGCCAATTTCAACAATCTCGTTCACCATGGTCAGTAGCTGCTGAGAGCTGCTAAGCACAATTTTGGCGTACTCCTGCTGCTTTTCACTGAGCGGGCCATAAATCTCTCGGCTGAGCATATTCGCCATGCCCGTTACAGAGGTGAGCGGATTGCGTAGCTCTTGGGTCAGCTGCACGATTAGATCAAAGCGAACCTGATTTACCTTGGAGAGCAGCGAACTTTCGGAATTGGCCTGTAAGAGCGCGTTATCTGTGCCAATACCGCCTACTCCAATACCGCCTGCACCAATACCACCTTTCCCAGAAAGACCTGACCCAGCGATACCCGAGGCAGACAGTCTCGAGTGAGATAATGTCCTTTGCAAGGTGTCCATGACCTGCTGCTTTTCAAACTCGCTCATACTCCAGCGAGCGCTCAGCTCCAAAAAGGCAATCTCTTGCTGTGTGAACTGATGGGGCAGTAAATCCATCACCGCCAAAGTGCCGATGCACTCGCCTTCGGTCGTTATCAATGGCACGCCCAAATAGGACTGAATGCCGTACTGCTGCACCAGCACACTGTGAGAAAACGCAGGGTGTGCCGTTGCATCTTCTAGGGCAAACGTTTTGCCACTGTCAATGACATGGGTACAAAAAGACTCTTTTCTCGGTAGCCTCCGCGCCGCTGCAAGCTGGTTCATCAATCCTAGGCTGGAGAGACCCACGACCGACTTAAACCACTGAGACTCTGCGTCGATCACGCTTAGGAGGCAAATGGGCATTGCCAACAGGCGAGAGAGCTGCTGAGTCGCCTCGTCAAACACTGGCACAGACTCATTGCCCAAAAGATTTAGGCGAGAGAGCGCTTCTACGCGAGCCTGATCGCGCTCTGCGGGGAGCATTCCGTCCAAAAAGCAAGAAAGCTTCGCCTGCACATGTTGAGAAGCAGCCGACGTCATTTCTTTTGCCATTTCATTTGTATTGGCGGAAGTACCGTAAATCATGCGGCGCAGTTAAAAGAGGATGGGATCAGATGCACTAATCATTCCCTAGGTAGTGACAAATTCAACCCGTAACTTTACAGAGTCTTCTATCCGTAGGGGATTGAGCTTTACTCTAGACCGTTTAGTTTCCCCTCACCCATCCGTAAAAACATGCAGTAGACTGATGAGGCAAATTGCAGTCCTTCTACTGTCCGTCTATTCACTGGCTGATTTTTCGCCTTTTAATATATAGATACGGTTTTTGATAACGGTCTTGACTATGCCCTCTGCTATCCCCGTAGGTACGCGCCTACAAAACCATTACAAAATTGTTCAACTGCTGGGGCAAGGCGGCTTTGGACGGACGTATTTGGCAGAAGACGAAGACCGCTTTAATGAACGCTGCGCCATTAAAGAATTTGTGCCTGTGCAGGGTGAAGATCGCTTTTCAGATAAGGCCACGGAGCTATTTAAGCGAGAAGCTTCGGTGCTTTATCAAATTACGCATCCGCAGATTCCTCAGTTTCGGGCCATCTTTGAAGAGGCCGAGCATCTCTTTTTGGTGCAGGATTATGTAGAAGGGCCAACCTTTCACGCGGTAATCAATCAGCGACGACAGCAGGGCAAAACGTTTTCAGAAGCAGAAATCAGACAGTTTTTAAGGCAGCTACTGCCGGTGCTGGCCCACATTCATGCTAAGGGCATCATCCATCGTGATATTAGCCCCGACAATGTGATTTTGCGCCAGCAAGACAAGCTGCCTGTGCTCATTGACTTTGGTGTGGTCAAAGAGGTGGTGACTCGAATGCAGTCAGAAACCACACTGGCGCAGCCCACTACTGTAGGCAAGGCAGGCTATGCTCCTAGCGAGCAAATGCAAACGGGAAGGGCCTACCCCAGCAGCGATCTTTATGCCCTGGCGGTCACGGCCATTGTTCTGCTCACAGGGAAGGAACCGCAGCAGCTATTTGACGATGTGAACTTTACCTGGAAATGGGAAGACGCTGCCGTTGTGAGCCCAGGCCTTGCCCAGGTGCTAAACAAGGCCCTGAGCTATCGACCGGGCGATCGCTATCAGTCTGTTAGCGAAATGGCAAAGGCGCTACAGGCCAACGCACCTAAAGCTGATAGCAGCGCTGTAGGACAAGCTGTGCCACCGGCTACCCCTGCTCCGCCCGTTTCACAAATGAAAACAGTCGCTGTTGGCCGCAATCAGCCGGGCCTGCCCTCTGAGCCAACTGTCAATCGTCCAAACACCGTCCGCCAATCCTCTGGTCGTCAGCTCTCTGGCCCGTCTGCTGGTCGTGCAAATGAACCGCTGCGGATGCCGTCTGAGCAAGAGCGCAGTTCGGTCTTAGAAAATCCCCTGGCCGTTGGGGGCTTGGCGACAGCCCTTGTGGTCACGGCTGGATTTGGCGGCTGGGCTGTGGTGCGATCGCTCGACCAACAACCACAGCAACCGCCGCAGACCGACACCACCATCACTATCCCAGAAGTAGAAGACACCCCAGAGCCAGAGGCCGTCCAGGTAGACCCCAAGCCCGTGGAGTACCAGCAGCCTCCACTACGACTAAATCCAGGCGTTACCAAAGCCGTCACAGGCAACATGCGCGGTGGCGACAAAGTCAACTACCCACTCAGCGCGGAATCGGGGCAAACACTCAGCGTGGCAGTCAAAGAAGAAAGTATGCTCTTTACGGTGCTGGGGCCAGCTGGTGAGCCCGTTGCCGGCAGTGCTGAGCGCGTCGCTCAGTGGGAAGGCACCCTAGAAGAAAGTGGAGAGTATCGCATACAGCTGAGCCCAGTGACAGGCGTACCCAGCAGTGACTATCGGCTAGAAGTGACCCTAAGCCCTGTCCCCGCTGAAGAACCTGACCCCGTAGAGTTACCAGAAGATCCGACTGAAACGCCTAATCGTAATCCGGACGGCGGAGCGAGCGACCGACCTGATGAAAGGCCTGACGAAACACCTGATGTGCCAGACACACCAGATGAAATACCCGTACAGCCGGACATTCAGTTACAGCGTATTTCTTTTCCCAGTGGGTCTGATGCCATGCTGGTGGCTAATAATGTAGGCCCAGGGCAAATTAGACGCTATGTCCTCAACTTGCAAGAGGGCCAAATTCTCACGACAACAGTCGTAGAAGGCAATGCGAATTTTGATGTGGTTATGCCTGGTGGCGAGCTGGTGGCCGATGCCGCTGGGCTTACCATGTGGGAGGGCTTTGTGCCCGTGGGCGGCGACTATAGCATAGACGTAAGCGCCAATCAGTTTTCTGAGTTTACGCTGGAGTTGCGCGCCAGCTCAGTCGTTCCAACGGAGTAGGTTGATTTGTCCGGCTTATTGATTTCAGGCACCGATACAGACTGTGGAAAAACGATGCTGACCTCAGCACTGATTGCCTATTGGCAGCGGTATTGCTGGGCCTATCGGCTAGGAGTGTGTAAGCCGGTGCAGTCTGGGGTGGGCGATCGCGAATTTTACAGCCGCGTCTTTAATCTCGATCAGCCTGTCGAACAGCTCAACCCACTGTGGTACAAAACGCCCATCGCACCGCCACTGGCAGCAGCCTTAGAAGGTAAGCGGGTGGATCTTGGCAAAGCATGGCAGGCGGTCTCTAGCCTGCAGGCCGAGCGTGACTGGGTGCTGGTAGAAGGCGCTGGCGGACTGGGTTCTCCCATTACAAGAGAGCTAACGGTGGCGGATATGGCTAGTCAGTGGAAGCTCCCGACGGTGCTAGTCGTGCCGGTAAAGCTGGGGTCTATTTCAGCCACCGTAGCCAGTGTCGCGCTGGCGAAGGAAAAGCGCGTCCAGCTGTGTGGCATTGTCCTGAGCTGCACTAACCCCTGCACGCAAATGCAAATAGACAGCTGGACGCCGACAGAGCTGATCGAATCGCTCACGCGGGTGCCTGTACTTGGCATATTGCCGCATCTACGACAGATTAAAGATCATGAGGCCCTGGCCGATGCAGCGGCGCAGCTAGATTTGGAACGGCTAATGCCAAGGGCATTTTGGGCGTAGGGGCCGAAGACATTTTGGGCGTAGGCATCGAGAAAGTAGACATGAAAAGTTGACTACTCTCGAAGGAGATCTGCCAAGATAAAAGAATCGCTTTGGAGATCTTATGCTGACGCTTTCTCGGCCTTTAACGACTGATTTTTCGGCACTGAGGCCTGAGATTCGGGCGCTACAAACAGACCTAGTAGCGTGGCGACGGCAGCTGCATCAGCGTCCTGAGCTGGGCTTTGAGGAAAAAATTACCGCTCAGTTTATCTGCGATCGCCTCACAGACTGGGGCATCGATCACACACCTGCTGTCGCTCACACCGGCATCGTTGCCACCATCCAAAGTAGCTCAGCCACCGTTAAGTCTCCTGTTTTAGCGATCCGCGCTGATATGGACGGCCTACCCGTGCAAGAGCTGAACGAAGTGCCCTATCGCTCCATTCATGACGGGAAAATGCATGCCTGCGGCCATGATGGTCATACTGCAATCGCCCTCGGCACCGCTAAGTATCTACAAGAAAACCGCGATCGCTTCACTGGCACCGTTAAAATTTTGTTTCAACCTGCCGAAGAAGGCCCCGGCGGTGCCAAGCCCATGATTGAAGCGGGCGCACTCAAAAACCCAGACGTAGACGCTCTAGTGGGACTACACCTTTGGAATAATCTGCCCTTGGGCACCCTTGGCGTCCGTAGCGGGCCGATGATGGCGGCGACAGAATTTTTCCACTGCACCATCCAGGGCAAAGGGGGCCACGGGGCAATCCCTCAGCAAACCGTAGACGCAGTAGTTGTCGGCGCGCAAGTGGTAAATGCCTTACAGACGCTAGTTTCTAGAAACATTGACCCGCTGAAGTCAGCCGTTGTCACAGTTGGCGAGTTTAAGGCAGGCACTGCCGTCAATGTGATTGCTGACAGTGCTTTTTTGAGTGGTACCGTGCGCTATTTTGACCCGGACTATGGTGAGCTGATTCCCGAGCGATTAGAGCAAATTATTGCGGGCGTTTGCGCGGCCCACGGTGCGACCTACCAGCTGGACTACAACAAGCTATATCCGCCTGTCGTAAATGATCGGGCGATCGCAGATCTCGTCCGTTCCGTTGCCCTCTGCGTAGTCGAAACCCCCGCAGGCGTCGTGCCCAAATGCCAAACCATGGGCGGCGAAGACGTCTCATTTTTCTTACAGGCCGTGCCGGGCTGCTATTTCTTTTTGGGCTCTGCCAATGTAGACAAAGGACTGGCCTATCCGCACCACCATCCGCGATTTGACTTTGATGAAACAGCGCTGGGCGTCGGCGTCGAGATGTTTGCCAGAATCGTTGAAAAGTTTTGCCCTGTAGCCCCCCTTGTAGCCACAGAACAAAAGATGTCACAAGAGATATCGCAAGAGACAGTGATATAAATGAGATCTCTTTGTATTCCCCTCTTTCTCGATGGGTTTGCCTTATGGATACGCCTGCACCTGCGAATCATGTCTCTCACGATCTGCCGTTAGATGACGCAATGCGCACAGCCGTGCTCGAAGCAGTGGCCGACCAGCTAGATGAGTATGCGTTTCCAGCAGTAGCAGAAAAAATTCAGACGGATATACGCGATCGCATCGCAGCCGCAGGCTATAAAGACGTCAAAAGCGGCTTCCAGCTGGCCGAAACCCTCACCGCCCAGCTACAGACCCTCAGCAAAGACCTACATCTCAAAGTACATTTCAGCCCAGCCGTACTGCCCCACCTAGAACCCCAAACCGAAATTCCACCCGCCGAGCTCGCTATCCAAAAACGGCAGGGCGAACTGAGAAACTTTGACTTTAACCGGGTAGAACGGCTGCGCGGCAACGTCGGCTATCTCGAACTTTTTAGCTTTGAGCCGCCTGAATTTGCTGGAGACGTCGCCACTGCGGCCATGCAATTTTTAACCCATACCCATGCGCTGGTGATCGATTTGCGCCATAACCGAGGCGGCTCTGCCAGCATGGTTGCCCTGCTGACCAGCTACCTACTGCCGGCCTACCCCTCTGTGCATCTCACCGATTTGTACTGGCCCAAAGAAGACAAAATTCAGCAGTCATGGACGCTACCTCACGTCACCGGACAGCGCTATCTAGACAAACCTGTCTACATCCTCATTGGCCCAGAGACGT
>JBCBKQ010000013.1:0-39869 GCA_038521595.1 Cyanobacteria bacterium J06627_28
CGGGGGGAGACATGTCTGGTGTCGTAGGGATAAAGGTATTTGGGATAGCACTGCCTGGTGACTGTGCAGCCCACTTCCTCAGGCAACGCCACGCCCAATACCCGGGCCACTCCAATCCCCAATGGCTCGTCACAGTCTGAAACCCTCTACACGGCACCTGCTTTTACGCAGCCGGATCAAGGCAGGGCAATCAACCCTCGTCGCTAACTGTCATCGCTAACTGTCGTCGATGACTGTCATCGATAACCGTGGAGAGCGATAGAAGCAAGATCCAGCTCAGGAATGCTAAAAAATGCTAGAAATGGCCTGCTTGTGGACGAGTCCATAGGCAGGCTTTTGTATAGCCAGCTGCTCTTAGCATAGCCATCACTGACAGCGATAGACCCTATTTCTGAGAGACGCTAACAAGCCCACTCAAAAACACGTAGAAATATTCGAAATTGAGTGTATCGAATGCAACGTGAATAAACAACAGAGCACGTAACGGTACGGACGGATAAACTGTTGTCTTCATGCACTGCCAAAGAGCCCAATCAACTGGAGCTAGACCGATTCAACCGTGCATGAGTGATAGATAAAGAGAAGCTGTCTTGATGGCTATTAAAAAAGCCTCATAAAAAGATTACTCAACCGCAGACCAAGAGAGCTTATAGTTTTTGTAGAGCATCTTCATAGAAGAAAGCTAACTGTCTGCACTCTGTTTAAATCCAATGTCCGACATCAAGTATTTAACTTCAAAAATTTGAGACCAAAAATTTGAGACCAAAAATTTGAGATCACAGCTTTAAGACAGAAGGCTTGAAACCAGAGCCTTGAAACCAGAGCTTTGAGACCAAAGGTTTCAAACTAAATACTTAGAATAAAGTCCCCTCTACTGGGCCCATCTACCGGGTTAGCGCAATCGTAGAATGCAAAAGATTCTCATCGTTGACGACGACAACACCCTGAGAGCAGCACTGACTCGCTATCTCCAAGACCGAGGCTTTGTCGTGCGTAATGCTGCTTCGGGCATAGAAGGCCTAGAGAGCTTTAATCAAGACGCGCCTGACCTCATTGTGTCAGACGTAGTCATGCCACAAATGGACGGCTTTGAGCTGTGCAGCAAAGTCAGAGACACCGGCCCAGGACAGCTCATTCCCTTTATTTTTCTATCTGGACGATGCGACCTCGAAGATCGCATCCAAGGTCACACCATCGGCGCAGACGATTACCTCGTCAAGCCATTTCATCCCAGAGAACTCATTGCCAAAATAGAAGCCCAGCTAGCGCGTGCAACACGCATCTACGCCGAAATTCAACGCGCCTTGCAGCAGCCTACCGAAGATATCGTCATAGAACGGGCTCCCCTACCGCTGACCCCCGCAGAGGAAAAAGTCTTTTGGGAAGTCATTCAGGGCTACACCAACAAAAAAATAGGCGATCGCTTGTTTATTAGTCCTAGAACCGTTCAAACCCATCTCAGCAATATTCTCAGCAAGCTCTCCTTAGAAAATCGCTCGCAGCTCATCCGCTACGCCTTTGAAAACGGTCACACACCGCCTCAAAAGGCGCCCAACAAGGCTATGCAAAAGATTGCAGAGACCGCAAAAAAGTCATCTGATAAGCCATCTAAACAATCTCCTGCACAATCATCTGGAGAATCGCTCAAGAAAGCAACTGAGACAAAACCCACCAGCGCCCCAAAAATCAGCCGTAGCCAATAGGGTTATCGCCATTGGCTGCACGCTTTCCGGTATTCAACTATTATGGGTGGGCGATTAATAGCTTTGCGCACTAGCAGTTTTGCGCACCTAGTCTGACAGCCTACTCCCCACGTATGTCCTCAACCGTTATAAATTCAGACAACCTGAATGCACTCATTGCGACCCTCTCTGGCGGCAATCTAAAAAAGCAGCTTCAGGCAATTCATGAATTGTCTACATTGGAGACAGTCGGTGAGCAGGCGCTGATCGATTTCTTGACGCAGCAGCTGATCGATACGCCAAATAATCCAACGGCTATTCATGGCAGCGCGTATCAACGCCTATACAGCAGCACATCCGAGCTAGCAAAAAACTTCATTGCGACCCAGTTTGCAGGTGGGCTACTGACACCCGTGTCTGAGCAAAACATAGACTACAGCGAACTACAGATGCTGCTTATCCAGCGCGATTATCAGGCGGCAGATAAGCTCACCATGCAAAAGCTCTGTGAGCTGGCCGGAGAAAGAGCCGTCCAGCGCAAATGGGTCTACTTCACAGAAGTCAGTCAGTTTTCTGTTTTAGATCTGCGCACTATTGACGCGCTCTGGCGCATCTACTCCGAAGATAAATTTGGCTGGAGTAAGCAGCACGAGCTGTGGATGCGCCTTGGCAAAGACTGGGAGCGTCTATGGTCACAGCTCATTTGGAAATCAGAAGCAGGGGCTTGGACACGCTATCCCACAGAATTTATTTGGGACTTGTCTGCGCCGGTAGGTCACCTGCCCCTATCTAATCAACTGCGGGGCGTCAGGATGATGGACTCGCTGCTGTCTCATCCAGCCTGGATTCAACCCTAGAATCCGCCCTGTCCGGCAGGCCAAACACCGACATTGCTTGCGCCTGTCCCATAGTTTTCCTGACGAATCCAGCTAGGATTTACCAGC
The DNA here is from genome assembly GCA_038521595.1 of Cyanobacteria bacterium J06627_28. Taxonomy (GTDB): domain Bacteria; phylum Cyanobacteriota; class Cyanobacteriia; order Phormidesmidales; family Phormidesmidaceae; genus Phormidesmis. Next base: position 2,627 of record JBCBKQ010000013.1, read on the forward strand.
GTCTGCGCGGCCCCCAACAGCTGACGAGGATGATCGATCAAAAAAGCGGGGTCTTGGGCTGCTAGCGCTTCACGACTGCTAAACCCCCATGAGACCGCAGCAATTAAAATACCTATTTGATTAGAGGCATCAACATCTCTTGTTTCATCGCCGACGTAGATTACCTGAGAGAAATCGATTCCCCCCCTTTGGACGATGCGCTTTAAAACACGCGCCTTACTCAATAGGCCGACACCGCCCTGCACCGTGTGAAACACATCTCTGATACCCTGCCGCTCTAAAAAGCGCAAAATATTTTTTTGTGAGTTTGAACTCATGATCATGAGCTGATGGCCGTGAGCAACCAAATCTCTCAAAGTAGGTTCTAGCTCATCGAATAAGGATACTCTGTCGAGTTCGGTGCCCATTTCACGGCGTACCCGGCGCAGCAAGAACGGTAGCCGAAACAGCGGAATTTCTGACTGCCTGAGCATTTCCTTTGTGCTCAAAGACTGGTAGTATTTCAGCTTTTCAGGCGTTGTAGGAGAATAACCATACTCAGGGGCAATGCGATTTGTGATGCGCACAATTGCCTCTAAGGTATCGGCGATGGTGCCGTCAAAGTCAAAGATTAAAAAGGCCACCAAAAAAGAAGCTGAAACGTCAGGAGTGGAATCGATAACGTCTGTCGAATGCCTGTGAAGTGTTCTAAGACAAGTGTTTTGAGACAGGTGTTGTGAGTATAGATATTCCAGGGCAGTTGCTACACCGCTCATATCACTCCATCATACGACAAAGACAAAACCCTCCCGTCGAAGGATTGCTTTATGTGCATCGCAAAAATGCAAACACAACTACGCCGATACTGCCGACGGTTACTGCCAGCGGCCTGAGCGCAAAATGCTGCTTATAAGCCAGAGCCCTAAGAAGGAGGCGGCCGCGAACAGCAGAGTACTCAACCACTGCATTTGGGAGGTTTGTTGTCCGGTGGAGATAATAGCTGCGCCAATAATCAGCGCCGCCACCACAGTGCTAAAGGCCAAACGATTGGCCGAGCGCTCTAGGCTTCGCTGCATAGAGGCCATCCCTTGAATTTGCACATTCCATCGGAGCGTTTCGTTACTGAGCCGATCAAGCAAGAAGCCCAGCTGACGCGGCGCAGACAAAGAAAGATTGCGAAATTCTAACCCCGTGCGCAAAAACAGCTGTAGCGGATCGCTGCCGACGAGCTGCTGCTGAAACAAATCCACCATCAGCGGCTTGATCTCTGCCATGAGATTGATAGAGGGGTCAAACTGCCGGGCGGCTCCCTCTAAGTTGGCTAGGGACTTTGTAAACAGCCCAATGTTCGCGGGCCAGCGTAAATGATTGCGAATGCCGGTTTCTATCACCGCGCCAAACGCCTCTGCCGTATTAAACCGGCTCAAATCAAGTCCGTAGTAGCGACCGAGCAAGCGGCTGTAGTCGCTTTCTAACCGAACGAGATCGACTGGTTTAAGCGGTTCGGTAAGCTCTAACGTAAGCTGAGCGCATCGCTGAGCATCGGAGCTGACGATAGCTAGCACCAGTTCGGTGAGGATGGCGCGAGTTTGCGGATCGAAGCGGCCCATCATGCCACAGTCGAGAATAGCGACTCGCCCCTCACTGAGGTAGAACAAATTGCCAGGGTGCGGATCGGCGTGAAAAAAGCCGGTTACAAAATACTGAGACAAAAATGCGCGAAACAACAACGTCGTTATTTCGCTACGCTCACTAGAGGCAGCCGTAGAACCCTCTTTAGGCTCTGATTTAGGTGACCAGCCAATCGTACGCAACGGCTGAGGCTTCACTATCTGGCTCGATGCGACCTTGGCATGAAGCAAAGGTTTGCCGTTTAGCCACTCCATAACGAGGATTTTAGAGTTTGTCAGCGGCCATACGATACTGGGAACCATGAGCCGCTCAGAATCTACCCAGGTGCTATTCACCATGTCCTGCCGCAGCTCATCAGTATAGCGGGCCTCAGTCGTGAAGTCTAGCTCAGCGGTAAGGGCTGCTTTAAATTCTTCGGCTAGTTGAATGATGTTGTAGCGCTGGCCAAACTGGGTGGTAGAGACAAGTTTGGCAATATCTTTGATAAGCGCCATGTCCCGCTCAACCTGCTTTTCGATGCCGGGGCGCTGGACTTTGACAGCGACAGCTTGGCCGCTCTTGAGGGTGGCTCGATGGGTTTGACCGATGGAACCTGCTGCGATCGCAACATAGTCAATCTCAGCAAACACCTCCTCCGGTGGCCGCTGCATCTGCTGACGAATAAACCCCTTTATTTGCGCCGCTGGAATTGCTGGCACCGTCGTTTGCAAATCGCTCAGCGCCTGAATATACGAAGGCGAGAGCAAATCTGGCCGGGTACTCAACAGCTGCCCCAGCTTCACATACACCGGCCCCAGCTCCGTCAGAATATTGCGGAGCACAGCAGGGGGCGGCAGCTCTGGCTCATCCGCCGTACTGCCCGACAGCAGCCGGCGCATATAGTCCCACCCGTTTTTTAGAAAAACCTCAACAATCTCTCGCTGCCTAGAGATTAAATCAGGCGTCAGCATTGACGGAATAGGAGAGCGAGGCATAGCACTTGCAGGTTCAAAAGGTGGATTAGCGTTTCCTACCTTGATGCTAACAAGTTTGTAGCCCAGCAATGTTACGAAAGGTGCCGTTACCGAAGGTGGCTCAGCAGGGCCTTTGGCAGGTGAGGACAAACTACACTCACCCGTCAAAACAACAAAAAATCCGTCTTAACTCGTTCTAAATCAACCCGAGCCAAGTCAATAATCCCGGCACGATCACAGCCGTCGCACAGGCCGAGAGCGCCATGGCCAACCCCGAAAAAGCGCCCATTTCTGAGCTGAGCTGAAAAGCCCTGGCCGTCCCAATACCATGGGCCGTAAGCCCCATCGCAATGCCTTTGACATTGTCATCTTTGATTTTTATCAGCTCGAACAGCTTCGAGCTAAAAACAGCGCCAATAATGCCCGTCGTCACAACCAGAGCCGCCGTCAAAGAAGGCACGCCGCCAATCTGTTCTGAAATGCCCATAGCCACAGGTGCGGTGGCCGACTTGGGTGCCAAGGAGAGTTTGGTCTGTATGCTCGCGCCTAGCACCCAGGCAATGGTAACCGAGCTAAGCGCGGCAATCGTCACCCCAGACACCATCGTAATTGCCATGGGTAGCCATAGTTTGCGTAGCTTGGCATATTGCTGATACAGCGGCACCGCCAGCGCCACCGTTGCAGGCCCTAGTAAAAAGTGGATAAACTGGCCGCCTTCAAAATAAGTCTCGTAAGGAGTGCCTGTAAACAACAAACACAAAATAATCAGAACCACCGCCGTGATGACCGGATTTAGCAATGAGCTTAGCAATGCGTTTTCCCGTGAGGCCAGAAACACACGGTGAGCAATGCCATAGGCAAACAGCGTCAGCGTGATGCCGAACAGTGGAGACGTTGCGAGATAATCCCAAACGGCTGTAAAAGCCAAGTCACCTAGAAAATTGGTCATCGCTACCGCCCCCTAACAGATAAGTTGCCAGATAGAAAACGATCAGAGGCCTGCATGATGAGAGCAGTTGCAGCTAACGTAATCAGCGTGCTCAGCACCAGCGCGATGCTAATGGGAACCCATTCGCTCGCAAGCTGATTGAAATGGGCAATGATGCCGACGCCCGCCGGGACAAACAACAAAGATAAATGACTTAAAAGCTCTGTAGAAGCTGTCTCAACAGAGTGAGAAACGCGCCGCCGAGTCAGTAGCATAAAAAAGAGAAATAACATGCCAACGACAGCGCCCGGCACAGGCAGCTTCAACAGTCGCACGCTAATTTCACCCATTAACTGAAAGAGGCAGAGCACCGTCAAGCCATTTAGAAAAACCATGGGCGAAATGGCTATGCAATAGCCAAAAGGAACAGCTGAAACATTGGTCATCTTTACTGTGGTAACGCATTTATGCAGACGCGTTCTGTATCCAATGAGAGATAACAACAGCTTGTACTGCTTTCTAAATCAATGGTTCAGATAGACGCCACCGACAGTCGGCAAGTCAGCAGGCTGCCTACCTGTGAACGTACCCTAATGTAAACTTGCCCCGATGTTCGCCTATCTCACTCACGCTCTTCTAAACGTCTGCGTTCGGCTAGCTTGAGCATAATTTCGGCGTGCATCTCTTTCGTGAGCGGATAAAAGTAAACCAATATGACGCCGAATACTAGCAGCACTAGCGGTACGGGCCCTGCAAAAAATCGAATGGCAGTGAGTGCGCGAACATCTTGTACAGGCAAGTCTGTATTGAAGCCCGATACATCTAACGCTAGGCCCACGAGATAAATGCCCAGCGCTAGACCAATTTTTTGGAGCAGTGTCATAAACGAGTAAAAGGTGCCTTCTCGGCGCTTGCCCGTTTTTAGCTCGTCTAGCTCAATCACATCTGGGAGAATTGACCAGGGAACAACGTAGGCCGTGGCAACGCCAAAACCTGCGATCGCACACAAACCAAACAAAATTCCCTGCTGCCCCGGCTGCAAGAAAAACAGTGCCACCTGCACCAAAATCCAGACCCCAGAGCCCAAAAAGTAAAGGTTCCGTTTGCCAATCCGCTTGCTGAGCGCCGCACAAACAAACATCATAAAGACCGCAACCCCCTGGACAATTAGCGCCAAAACGCTGCCGTCCACATTCATCCAATACTTACCGTAATAGGGCAGTACCGCCGCCGTAATTTGCAGCGCCAGCCAAGAACATAGATAAATGCCCACCACAAACAAAAAAGGTTTGTTGCCCAGCACAATCACCAGCTGCTGGAAAAAGGATTCTTGCACCTCATCGTCGGTTTCACCCAAAAAGTGCCCCGTCGCCTTGGCCTTTTTTTCCATGTAGCCGTAGGTGCCAAAAATGCACCAGTAAATACTGACAGTCGAAATCACGCCGCCCAAAATGCCAAGGGCAATGTACTGCTGGCCAGCATCCGTAATAAAGTTTGGAATCTGAACCGCCGCCACTAAAATTGCCAGCCCGCCCACGATGGAAAAGGCTAAGCGAAAAGACGTCAGCGACGTGCGCTCATCATAGTCCTGGGTCATCTCCGCCGTCAGCGTGCTGTAGGGCAGATTTGTGGTGGTAAAAAACATTTGGAACACCGCCGTAATCAGCACGTAGTACCAAAAGCTCATCCACTCTTTTTCAAAGCCAGGCACAATCCAAATAAAGCAGTAGGAAAGCCCAAAGGGAATCGCCGTCAGGAAAATCCAGGGATAGCGGCGGCCCCATCGCGTTTTTGTGCGATCGCTCATCATCCCCACCAGCGGATCATTAATGGCATCCCACACCTTACCCACTGCCAGCACCGAGCCCGCCACCACAGGCCGCATACCCGCCACATCCGTCAGAAAAATCAACAGAAAAAACGACAGGAACTGCGATGTTAACCCTGCCCCCAAGTCACCCGCCCCATAGGCTAGCTTCACCGGCAGTGACAGCTTAGGCATCGGATAATTTACATTTACCTGGGGCTGAGGGTCTAAATTATCCATGAAAAAACCTGTATAAATAGATAACCGTATTTAGTAAAACGTACGCAGTCCTTCATCTCTTTCTTTGCGACCAACCCATGAGCGACCTCTACGTTTCTTGGACAGAGTACCACCGAACCATCGAGCAATTGGCACTGATGGTACACCGCTCCGGCTGGCAGTTTAACCAAATCGTGTGCCTAGCCAAAGGCGGCCTGCGCATTGGCGATATCCTGTGTCGCATTTCCAATCAGCCCTTGGCCATCCTCTCTACCGCATCCTACGGCGGCGAAGGTAACCGCACCCGAGGCTCTATTACCTTTTCAAAAGACCTCAGCATGACCACCGCCAACCTAGGCTCTCGCATTCTGCTGGTAGATGACCTGGTCGATTCGGGTCAAAGCTTGGAACGTAGCATTTCTTGGCTACAGCACAAATACGGCTTCTACATCGATGAGATTCGCACCGCCGTGCTGTGGCACAAAGACTGCTCCGTCATCACCCCAGACTACGCCGTGACGCATCTTAAAGATAATCCCTGGATTCATCAGCCCTTTGAAAATTACGAAGACATGGACTGGGAAGAACTCGAAAAGAAAGCGTTAGTGTCTGACACAAATCAAGCGCAATAAGTATATCCTCTTAGCCTAGATATCCAGAATTGCTATACACTTGTCTGCGACTAACCCGTCTTTTGTGCACACGTACCCTAAACTCGTAGCGTTTGTGAGCAATTTGCCTCCATCTAGTGATGTTCCACCAGCCCGGCGCGAATCCACAGAGATTTCGCTAGCTGAAATAGAAAACCTCCACCGGCAGCCTGAAGCCAAAAGGCGTGGCGGGAAGAAAATAGCCTTTCTACTGGTCTTAGCAGGCCTCGGGGGCGGTGCTTTTTGGCAGTGGGAGCGGATTTCGCCCTACGTGTCGCCCTATGTGGATGGGATGAAAAGTGCGATCGCATCCACGGACTTCAGCTTTCTATCTAAATCATCCGACAGCGCAGATAGCAGCGCCGCCTCAACCGCCAACGAACCGACCGTAGCAACAGCGCCCGCAGACAGGTCAAATGCGGCTGGCCCAGACACAGACAGCATCAATTTAGCCATAGAAGACACCAACGAGAATCCTGACGCTAACGGCGCAGCCGACGATGAGCTTCTAGGCCACCGCCGCTACGACACTGTCTCCGAAGAGGCGCTAGTGCAGATAAACCCAGATAGCAACATCAAGGTTCAGCCCGATGTGCAAGACGCCGTCAACCGGATGATCGAAAAAGCCAGAATCGAAGGCGTCCAGCTCGACATTATCTCCGGCTTTCGCACCCTAGAAGACCAGCAATATCTGTACTTTGATCTCAAAGCCGAACGCGGCCAAAGCGTGACTGACCGTGCGACAGTCAGCGCCCCACCAGGCTATAGCGAGCACCACACCGGCTACGCCGTAGACTTTATCGATCCCAGCCAGCCCGATACCCACCTAGAAGAAAGCTTTGAAACCACAGCCGCCTTCCGCTGGCTCGAAAAAAACTCGCCTTACTTCAACTTTGAGCTGTCGTTTCCCAAAGACAATGCCTCTGGCGTCAGCTACGAACCCTGGCACTGGCGCTACGTCGGCAACCAAGAAAGTCTAGAATTGTTCTATCGGTAGATTCTTCTGCCGCTCACTATTTTAGACCTGCCTCAAACATGAACCCCACCACCCTCAACCTCTTGGCGGTATCCGTCTTTGCCTTTACGATACTGAGCCTGGTGGGCCCACTGCTGAATATTTCGCCCGGCGCGGTTGCGATCGCACTCACCGGCTGCGCAGGCGTTATCGCCGTAGATCGCTTCGGCGCACAGGGCAAAGGCGGGAACCTACTCATCGACCTCGTCAGCCGTCAATCTTCCGAATATCGCCAGCGCATCCTCCACCACGAAGCTGGTCACTTCCTGATTGCCCACCTGCTCGATATCCCAGTAGAAAGCTACACCCTCAGCGCCTGGGAAGCGATTAAAGCAGGCCTTCCGGGCCTCGGTGGCGTCGTATTTGACACCACCACCATCGAAGCAGAGCTGGCAAAAGGCAGCCTCTCTGCCCAGCAAATAAACCGCTACTGCATTATCTGGATGGCAGGCATTGCCGCAGAGCAGCGCACCTATGGCAATGCGCAAGGCGGACAAGACGATCAGGCCAAGCTCAAACTGCTCTGGCAAAAAACAGAACGGCCTGAACGTGGTGTAGACACACATCTACGCTGGTCGCTCTTGCAGGCTCAAAGCCTATTAGAAAAGCAGGAATCTGCCTATGAGGCCCTCGTCATGGCTATGGGAAATCGAGCGTCTGTAGCGGACTGCTGCAGTGCCATCGAGCAAAACCGAGTAGAAGCAGAACCCCTAGCCGCTGCATAGTCTAACCGCTGTGCAGGGAGTTTACAGTAAGTTCAAAGCGGAGTTCAAAGCGCATCTACAGTGCGATCACCCGGTTGCGACCACTTTCTTTTGCCTGCAATAGATTTTGATCTGCCCGGTGTAAAAAGCTACGCCCCTGATCGTCGTCGTCGGGCAGTAGCTCAGTCAGACCGATGCTGACAGTCACGTCTAGCTTTGACACACCACCGACCGGCTGTGAAAGCCTAAAAGGTTCTTGGCCAATCAGCTCTCGCAGCCGATTGGCAATGGCCTTCCCTTCGACCTTATCCGTATTGCTTAGCGTGACGACAAACTCCTCACCACCGTAGCGAAAAGGCGTATCGTAAAAGCGCATATTGCTCGATAGCCGTTTGGCCAATAGCCTAAGCACATCGTCACCCACTAAGTGACCATAGCGATCATTCACCAGCTTAAAAAAGTCGATGTCTAGCACGAGTATTGAGAGCGCTGTGCCCTTATTGCGAGCCATGGCAATTTGATTGGGCAGTTCTAGATCAAAGGCCCGGCGATTGTTAATCTGAGTGAGCGCATCAATGAGAGCTACCGCCGATAGCCAGTCATTGATGCGAGAGAGATCGCGATATCGCTGCGCCCGCCCAAGCCCAATTTGAACATGAGCCTGAATGAGGCGACACTGATTTTTTGGGAAGAGATACAGGGGCAAGCGGTTTTGTAACGTGATGTCTGGGTTGAACGTGGTGTCTTGATTAAACGTGGTGTCCTGATAAGCCGCCTTTACGCTTTCTTTCATAGAGACAGGCACCCTTAGCGGCATGAGATCTATCTCCACTTTTTCCGTCGATAGTTGATCGGTTGGGGGAAGCCATAGATAGGCATCAGCACCTGACTCCAATGCTGACGCCGTCTTTTCAAGCTGTAGCGACGCAAAGTCTTGATTGTGCTCCTTACAGCACTCCTCCAAGCTTTTTTCAAAGCACTCTTCAAAGCCTTCTTTGGAGATACGATCTTGTAGGCAGGCTGTCGTCTCCACCACAATCACATATACCGAATTAACCGCATCAAAGGACTGAGTCACAGCCCCTTTGATCAAGATGCTTGCCTGCACGAGTAAAACATCGGGTAGCTGTGATGCAAGCAGAGACCTGGCCGAGTGCAGCGTCGAGGCAGTCGTTACCGTTAGTGAATCAAGGCCACGGACCTGCGATCGCAGCCCTTCAGTAAACGCATCCTCTCCTACCAGCAGCACACTATTCATAGACTCTGTAACCTACGCAAAATCCAGCATCATCCAAGTGCAGATAAAGAGCAATCGAGTACTAGGATGAAAACCAATACAAATAAAACTCACTGCATTCCAGAAATTATCAGCGCTAGCACAATAGTTTATTCAAACTACCTGAGTTTGCTCAAACTACGTACGTGAAGTAAGTAGCATAAAGCAACACCCACTGCTATTGTCTACCCATTACGGACAACAGCAGCTTTTCATCTTAGGGAAAGAAAATGCCATTACGCTGGGTAGATTCAATATTTTTTTGAGATCAATCGCTATCGCCTAAACTGCCGCAGCCAGCACTAGCACTCAGCACGGCCAGAGTCTGCGATACTCATCTTCAGACAAGGCTCACCAGACGAGACTCACCAGACAAAACGTCGTAATCTCCTAGATAAGGCAGTCGCTCAACCAAAAGTCTGAAAAAACAGCTTGTTGCTCAGCTAATCTCTGAACCTCTCAATGATGGCTGTATATCATAGAAGACTATGCGTAAACAGTGATACAGCCCCTTTTTTCACTATGTTTCTGCGATAGGCCGCTCTCAGAGTAGTTTCTCCCTCAAAATCGCGGAAAAATACAGCCCTCAAATCAAAGTCAAAACGATCTCTAGGCCCAATCCGTCAAAACGAAGCTGCAAGAGTATGTCAACATGTATCAAATCTAGAGAATTGTCTTTGTCGAGCGCAGCTTACTCTAGACATGCAGCTTGCTCCAAGAGCGTAGCTCGCTCTGGCAATCTACACTCAGCTCGCAGCGTTTAGCTCGGCCATAGCGCTTATCCGTTCAGTTTTCGATACCCACCATCCTGACCATGTCTGTCACTAATTCACAGCCAACCTCACCCAACCCCAACCTCACTGCGCTGAGTGGTGCAGACATTCGTCAAAAGTTTCTCGACTTCTATGCAGCCAGAGGCCATCAGATACTAGAGAGCGCCTCCCTCGTGCCAGAAGATCCCACCGTGCTGCTGACCATTGCTGGGATGCTGCCCTTTAAGCCAATCTTTTTGGGTCAGCGCACCGCCGACTTTGACCGGGCTACCACCTCACAAAAATGCATTCGCACCAATGACATCGAAAATGTCGGTCGTACGGCCCGTCACCATACCTTCTTTGAAATGCTGGGAAACTTCAGCTTTGGTGACTACTTTAAAAAGGATGCGATCGCCTGGGCTTGGGAGCTTTCTACCGAAATATTCAAACTTCCCCCTGAGCGCATCGTTCCCAGCGTATTTAAAGACGACGACGAAGCCTTTGCCATCTGGCGTGACGACATTGGCATTGAGCCCCACCGCATTATCCGCATGGGCGAAGCCGACAACTTTTGGAAATCTGGCCCGACGGGCCCCTGTGGTCCCTGCTCCGAGCTGTACTACGACTTCGATCCAACGCGTGGCGACAAAAATATCGACCTCGAAGACGACAGCCGCTTTATTGAGTACTACAACCTAGTCTTCATGCAGTACAACCGCGATGCAGAGGGGAAGCTAACGCCCCTGCAAGCGCAGAATATTGACACGGGTCTGGGCCTAGAGCGCATGGCGCAGATTCTACAGGGCAAGCCCAACAACTACGAAACCGACCTTATTTTCCCCATCATCAAAACAGCTGCCGATATCGCCCGGCTGGACTACCACAAAGCGACAGACGCACAAAAAGTATCCCTTAAAGTCATTGGGGATCATGTCCGCTCCGTCATGCACATGGTCTCCGACGGGATCACCGGCTCCAATACGGGACGCGGCTATGTTTTACGTCGTCTCATTCGCCGTGTCGTCCGTCATGGCAGGCTACTCGGCATCGAGAAGGCGTTTACCACTGAGATTGCAGAAACGGCCATCGCCCTGTCAGAAAAGGCCTATCCTGCCGTACGAACTCGCGCAAAAGCGATTAAAAACGAGCTATCGCGTGAGGAAACTCAGTTTCTAAAAACACTTGATCGCGGTGAAAAGCTGCTGGCCGATATTTTGGCGAGTAAGCCCAAGCAGGTCTCTGGCGAAGATGCCTTTAAGCTCTATGACACTTACGGCTTCCCTCTAGAACTGACCCAAGAAATCGCAGAAGAAAGCGGCATTGCCGTTGATACAGACGGGTTTGCCAAAGAAATGGAGATTCAACGCACCCGTGCCAAAGACGCCCATGAAACGATTGACCTCACCGTGCAAGGTAGCCTAGATACGCTAGCTGAAACGATAGATTCGACTGAATTTGTCGGCTATGACAACAGCGATGCACAGAGCACCGTAGAGGCCATCTTAGTAGCGGGGAAATCAGTTGAATCTGCAGAAACCGGCAGTGACGTGCAGGTCGTGCTAAACGCTACGCCCTTCTATGCGGAATCTGGCGGGCAAATTGGCGATCGCGGCTACCTCTCTGGAGACAACCTCGTCATCCGCATAGAAGATGTAAAAAAAGAAGGCAGCTTCTTCGTTCACTTTGGCAAAATCGAACGGGGCACTCTCACAGTTGGCGATCAGCTCAGTGCCAAAATTGATAGAGCCTGCCGTCGCCGAGCGCAGGCAAATCACACGGCAACCCATCTACTGCAAGCAGCGCTTAAATCGCTGGTTGACGACTCTATTTCTCAAGCGGGCTCGCTCGTAGACTTCGACCGCCTGCGCTTTGATTTTCACTCGGCAGAAGCACTTACCTCACAGCAGGTACAGCAGGTAGAAACGCAGGTCAACGCTTGGATCGCCGAGGCTCACAGTGCCGATGTACAAACGATGCCCATCGCAGAAGCCAAAGCAAAAGGCGCTGTGGCGATGTTTGGCGAAAAGTACGGCGACGAAGTCCGTGTCATCGACTATCCGGGTGTGTCTATGGAGCTGTGCGGCGGCACCCATGTGGGCAACACCGCTGAAATTGGCGTGTTCAAAATTATTTCTGAAACAGGGGTGGCTGCGGGCATTCGCCGGATTGAGGCGGTGGCCGGGCCAGCGGTGTTGGATTATTTGGACGTGCGCGATCGCATCGTAAAAGACCTAAGCGATCGCTTCAAATCAAAACCCGAAGACATCACTGACCGAGTCACCGGCCTCCAGAGTGAACTCAGAGCTACCCAAAAAGAACTCACCGCCCTAAAGTCTGAACTAGCCCTGACCAAATCCGAGCAGCTGCTAGACACCGCCGAAACCATGGGCGAGTTTCCCGTCATCGTCGCCAATCTAGACGCCGTAGACGCTGACTCACTCAAAACAGCCGCCGAAAGACTTCTGCAAAAGCTTGGCGATGGCGCAGTCGTCTTGGGCTCTATCCCAGCCGAAGGTAAAGTCAGCTTGGTTGCCGCATTTAGCAAGCCAGTCATTGGCAAAGGGTTACAGGCAGGCAAGTTTATCGGCGGCATTGCCAAGCTCTGTGGCGGTGGCGGCGGCGGCAGACCCAACTTTGCCCAGGCTGGCGGCCGCGATGCCTCTAAGCTGCCCGAGGCCCTAGAAACTGCCAAAGAACAGCTAAAAGAGGCTTTGAAATGAGGTCTTAAAGTGAGGCCCTCGCCTAAGAACAACTCACCTAAGAACAGCTCGCCTCAATCTTCAGAAACAAACTGCCAGGTGTCGTCTAGCAAAATTTCCGTCCAAATATTAAACGGCAAATTATCTGGCCCATGCTGGACAAACCCAGTTGGCCCACTGGGATGGTCATTGGTCCAGAGGCAAACGACACCGTTGTGATAAATTTCTGCTTTTTCAATATAAAAGAGCCCAATCCACCCAGGTGTTTCCGGTACATTACCCGCTCGCACCTGCTCAGCCGCCTGATCAAAAGCAGGTTTTGACTGGGCATAGGCCAATCGTAGAGGCCAGTGAGTCCCCAAAACAGACACAATGAGCGCGGCGGTAACCGCACCTACGACGAAGTGCGATCGCCAATGACGAGGCGATGTAGACATAAACCCCAGCAAGATAAACGTCACCATCCCAAGGAAGAAGCAAACAACCATCACAAAGGCCGGTTCGAGAAGCCATAGGGACGCGGCAATGGATAAAAGGCCCGGTAGTAAGACAGCCAGCAGCAGTGCTCGCCTTAAGGCCTGTCGTCCCGTTTTTTGCTCTAAAGAAGTCATAAAAATCGTTTACAGCGACTTGTAAAAATTAACTGGCCCACAATAATAGTCAGCCACTGTAGGCAACAGATGTAGGCAACAGACTGGCCTGTTGTCTTTCCTGAATTTACCCTGTTGATAGTCTAAAAAAGAGGTTCGTAGGCTGTAGCAATCTGCACTCAGCTCGTTGCATCTAGTGCAGCTACAACGCTTGTTCTATAAAGCTTAGTGCTTAGCAAGCTGCTCAATGCATTAAGCAGCTTGCTATATCAGCAAAAATCAGCGCTGCATTATAGGATGGCTTAGAAACCAGCGACGCAAAGTGACCGAAACTCATGCCAAATTCAGCCAATAAAATCATCTACACCTTCACAGATGAGGCTCCGGCCCTGGCAACGCAGTCTTTCCTACCCATTGTGCAGGCCTTTACCCAGGCTGCTGATGTCGCTGTCGAAACTGCCGATATTTCACTCGCAGGGCGCATTATTGCCAACTTTCCAGAGAAGCTTACGCCAGCGCAGCAAAAGCCCGATGCACTGGCTCAGCTGGGTGAACTGGCCAAAACGCCCGATGCGAATATTATTAAGCTGCCCAATATTAGTGCGTCTGTGCCGCAGCTGGTGAGTGCGATCGCAGAACTCCAGTCCAAAGGCTACGACATCCCAAACTATCCCGCCGACCCAACAACCGAAGCCGAAACCACTATTAAAAAGCGCTACGCCAAAGTCCTCGGCAGCGCCGTGAATCCCGTCTTGCGAGAAGGCAACTCTGATCGTCGTGTCGCCGCTGCCGTCAAAGAATACGCCCAAAAGCATCCCCACAAAGTTGGCAAATGGAGCAGCAAATCCAGCTCCCACGTAGCCCACATGGACGCAGGCGATTTCTATGGCAGCGAGCAATCCGTCGTCATCGAAAACGACACCACTGTCGCTATTGAACTGGTCACCCCAGACGGCACAACTAAATTAAAAGAAGCCATTCCCGTTCTCACTGGAGAAGTCATTGACGCCGCCGTCATGAGCGTCAGCGCCCTGCGCGCTTTTTATGAGCGTGAGATCGAAGCGGCCAAAGCCGACGACATCCTGCTTTCGCTCCATGTCAAAGCCACCATGATGAAAGTCTCCGACCCCATCTTGTTTGGCCACGCCGTCACCGTTTATTTCAAAGACGTCTTTACCAAACACGCAGATACCTTCGCTGAGCTGGGCGTAAACCCCAACAACGGCCTTGGCGACGTGTATGCCAAAATCCAGTCTCTCCCCGCAGACCAGCGCAGCGCTATCGAAGCCGACCTGCAAGCCACCTACGAGTCTCGCCCGCGCCTCGCCATGGTTAACTCAGACAAAGGCATCACTAACCTCCACGTTCCGAGTGATGTCATCATCGATGCCTCCATGGCCGCTGCCATTCGCACCGCAGGCCAAATGTGGGGCACAGACGGCGAACCCCACGACACCAAAGCCCTCATCCCCGACCGCTGCTACGCCACCATGTATCAGGCCTGCATTGACTTCTGTAAAAAGAAAGGTGCCTTTAACGTCTCTAACATGGGCAGCGTCTCTAACGTCGGCCTCATGGCCAAAAAAGCGGAAGAATACGGCTCCCACGACAAAACCTTTGAGATTCCCACCGGCGGCACCGTCCGTGTCGTTGACGCTGACGGACAAATTCTCATGGAGCACAGCGTAGCAGCAGGCGATATCTGGCGCATGTGCCAAACAAAAGACATCGCCATTCAAGACTGGGTAAAGCTGGCTGTAAAACGGGCAACGGCCACCCGCTACCCGGCCATTTTTTGGCTAGACGCCAACCGCGCTCACGATGCCAATTTAATCAACAAAGTCACCCGCTACCTGGCCAACCACAACACCGTCGGCCTCGACATTCAAATTTTGCCGCCGGTAGAGGCCATGACATTTACCTGCCAGCACATCAAATCTGGCAAAGACGTGATTTCTGTTACTGGTAACGTCTTGAGAGACTATCTGACGGATCTCTTTCCTATTCTTGAGCTAGGCACCAGTGCCAAAATGCTTTCTATCGTGCCATTGCTCGCAGGGGGTGGCTTGTTTGAAACTGGAGCAGGTGGCTCTGCGCCTAAACATGTACAACAGTTTGTAGAAGAAGGGCACCTACGATGGGACTCTCTAGGAGAGTTTTTAGCCTTGGCCGTCACCCTAGAAGAGCTTGGCAAAAAGACAAACAACAACAAAGCCATTGTCTTGGCAGAAACCTTAAACCAAGCGACTAGCGAGCTACTAGACAAAGACAAATCGCCCTCTCGAAAGGTCAATGAGCTAGACAACCGAGGTAGTCACTTTTATCTGACACTTTACTGGGCTAAGGCGCTGGCCTCACAAGACAAAGAAGCGTCTCTTAAAACTCACTTTCAGCCTTTAGCCGAGCAGCTGAGCAGCCAAGAAGAGACTGTTGTAAGCGAGCTAACAGCGGCTCAGGGCAGCGCCGTTGACATTGGTGGCTACTACCTACCCGACTTAGAAAAAGCGCAGGCAGCCATGCGCCCTAGCCCAGCGTTTAATTCAGAAATTTTGAGCTTGAGCAGTCGCTCGATCTAGGCCATTTTTGGTGGCTGGACTGTTACGACTAGAGCTTTTATGCCGGACTGGCACGCATAGGATTGAAAAAGGAATTAGCGTTATATAAGTTACATAAGTAAGCTACGTATTCTTAGGCTGTTCATGAGTAGGGGAGGAATATCTTGGCTCAAATTCAAGTACTAGAAGGTTCTGACGAGCAGGCCGCTATAGAGCGGCTAAAAACTATCGTGACCCTATCGCCCAAAGCGGAAGGATCGCCCAGTGTCGCCCTGCGCAAGCAGTTAGACTTTGTCGTAGCGCCCGTGATGCACAAAGGTACGCTCAACGCAGAAATTATAGACAAGTTTTTTGCAGCTATCAAAACAACGGAGAATGACACGCTGACTGCCATTGGGCTCTACAGCGACGAAGAGCTGCATTGCTACAGCCTGCCAGCTACCTTAGACGCCCTAAACGAGCTACGAGGCACGTCTTGCGGGGTAGTGAATTTTGTTTTATTTGCAGGTGAGCCCGACTGGGCCATTGTCTTCGACAGTCAGCTGTATGTGGGCTACGGACCAGAACCCTTTGTAACCGCCCTAGTCGGCGATATTGATAGTAAATACAAAGAGATAGAAACCCGGCTCAACGAGATGTACGCCCAAACCCAAGATGATATTCCAGGCTACATTGCTGCTGAGATCAATCGCATGGGTGAGTACCTTGACTCAGCTTTGACAAAACTAGGCACCGAATATAGCAATGCACCCACAGACGAAATGATCAGCATCGTATAGCGAGCTATGGTCAAACCTCAGAGTCACGTTCTAGATATTGCTCGCACGTAGAATCCAGACACTGCGTACGAGCATGACTTCGAGCTTTTCTAATTTTTGATGATCTGAAACCAGTAACAGGCGTCTGCACAGCTCATTCTGATACAAAAAGCCCAAGGATAGATGTCAGCATCTCCTTGGGCTGTGAGGTTATTTTTTCAGACCGTAGACTACACCGTCATAAACGCAGACTCATTCAACGCATCGACGCCAGTATTCATGACGGTTGCTAATGTCTCATCACCAGCTGCAATAACTGCGTTGTTACTATCAGCGCTAATGGTTAACTGACCCAAGGACAGGCCATCTGCCAGACCAATCAGGTCTTTACCTGCCATAAAGTCTGTAATCGTGTCGGTGCCTTCACCTGCCGCGAGGACAAAGATGTCAGCGCCCTGTCCGCCAGAGAAGTTGTCTCCAGTGAGGGTATCGTTACCGAGGCCACCACGAATGAGATCGTCGCCATCGTCGCCCCAGATTAGGTCGTCGCCTGCATCGCCAAATAGACGGTCGTTGCCAGACTTGCCGCCGATGCGGTCATTGCCAGCACCGCCGAAGATGAGGTCGTCGCCACCTGCTTCGCCGGTTTGGGCATCACGAGAATTGCGATCGCCCCGCAGCACATCATTGCCATCCCCACCCAGAATCACGTCATCCCCTAGCTCCCCAGCTAACAGATCGTCACCGTCTAAACCCGCTAGCTTACTGCCCTCATCTCCATTCACCAGCGTGTCGTTTGTCTCTGAACCTCCCAGAACATTGCCCTGCGGGTTCACTTCAAACTGGCTGAGAATGACTGGCGTTTGGTTGATGATGGCATCGGGGTCGGCCAAGAGTTCTTCTTCTGTGTAGCCGTCAATGCCCCAGGTGGTGACCGTCAGCTTTTGGGTGACAGGGTCGATGTCGAACTCTGCCCAGCTGGAGCTGTGACCGACGTAGTAGTCGCCCTGTAGCAGCGTCGCGTCAATGAGCCCTTCTGCCTGTGACAAGTTATTGTCTAGGCCAATAGGGTCGTAGCCCAGCGGGTTCAAGAAGAAGTCGTTGATGGCTGCTTCAACAAAGTCGTCTTTGTCGTTGGCAATATCGTCGGCATCTGGGGCAATTGGCAGGCTGTCGTAAAACGCTTTTAGCTCAGGGTTGTCGGCGGTGAAGAGCTGACCTAAGAATCTTCCGGTTGGGTCTTCGTAGGCCACTGCGCCTGTCGTGATTTCCCACATGTTGGTGGCAATCTGTTCACCGAAGGGCTCTTCTTTGTAGGTGAGATTGTTCACCGAGGTCATGTGGACATCGGCAGCGACAAATACAACGTTCTCAATGTTGTTGTCTTCCACAAATTTGAGAATTTCTGTGCGCTCGGCGTTGTAGCCGTCGTAAGCGTCGGTGACGATGCCGGGGAACAGATTTTGAATCGGCTCAGGAATCATCACAAATTTCCAGGTGATGCCTGCGGCCTGGGCATCTAGCAAGTCTTGTTTGAAGTCGGTTAGCTGGATATCGCCCAGGAGTGTTCGACCGGGGGTGAAGGTGGCGGCTAGTGTCGCGCCGATTTGCGCCGGGTCAGTGAAGTCTTCTGGGCCGGGTAGAGCGGTGTCGCGGAAGGAGCGAGTATCTAGCTGGAAGGAAGCGGCGTCGCTACCGTAGGTGTTGTAGCGGTAGAGTTTGCGCTCGTTTGCGGTGACTGCGTCGCCTGTTTCTCCGTAGAATTCATCGCGCAGGGGATTGTATTCTTGGAAGGCTTGTAGGCCGTTTTCGTACAGCGTGCTGTCGTTGATGAGGGCGGTAGGATCATCGTCTGGGAAGGCGTTGGTGAAGCGCTCGTCAGTGCCGATGAGCTGACCGCCAGCAAAGTCGTTAGTGACTTCGTGGTCGTCAATAGTGCCGTAGACGGCGGTAGAGGCGCGGACCTCGGCCCAGAAGTTTTCACCAAAGCGATCGCCGTAAACCTCATCGTGCTTAGCTCGAAATTCGTCAATGGTGACTGCCTGGGCTTTGGGCGTGCCGTCTGGGTTGAGCACTGCCGGGGAATCATCGTCGGCGTAGATGGTGTCGCCATGCAGCAAGAAGAAGTCGAGCGCCTTGTCTGCGACGTTACTGACTGCCGAATAAGGAGCCAGTTCACCGCGCCAGTCACCGACTACGCCAAAGTTGAGGCCAGTTTGTTCACCAGCTTCGGCGGCGGTCTCAAACCGACCGACTTTTTGTGCGCCTGCGGCATCCGTGACGCGATAGAAGTACTCTGTGTCGCTCGCTAGTCCATCAACGCCAACTTTTACGGGCTGGTTGATGTTGGTGACTGTTGCCGTTTCAGTACCAACAATCTCTGCAAAGGTGTCGTCAGTGGCATATTCAAACGTGACTTCGCCAGGGAAGGTGCTACGTGCCCACAGAACGATGGAGTCTTGGGTGACATCGCCGCTGGCAACGCCGTTTACAAGAGACTGCGGCGACGGATCGCGAGGGTCGTAGCTGCTGGGGTCAATGTCCAACGGTCTGCCTGTGGAACGCTCGAATGAGGTGGCAACTGACTCCCAAGGGACAAACTTAAAGTTGGTACTGTTGTTTTCGAGCTCTTCCTCGTCTTCAGCAACGTTTTGCGGATCGTTTGCACCATCTTGCAGCACTAGCAGGCCGTTGGGGAAGGCGGAGCCAACGGGAAGGTTGATGACATCCAGGCCGTCGCTTTCGTTGACTTGGTCAATCTCGCCATTGTCGCCGACGACAAAGCTACCGAGATATTCGTTGGTGCCCTCGCGGCTGAAGACTGCGTAGGAAGAGTCGCCCTGACTATTGGCAATCAGGTACCCGCTGCCGTCTGCGCCGTAGTAGATGTTGAGTCCTTCGATATCGGGAACCAGGTAGTCTGCGCCAACGGGTTGAACAATCTCGAAGGCATCGCCGCCGTTAGGCTCTGCGGAGAATTTGAGAATGCCAACTTCGGTTTCGAGTGCCACATAGAGGAAGCCGAGTTCTTGGTCGATGACGATGCCTTCGGACTGAGAGTCTGCTGCTTCGCCTGTGGGTGTGGGCAAGGTGAGAGTGCGAACGACGTTGGCAGTGACTTTGCCGTTCTCTTCGATGAGTTCTAGCTGTGCGACCTCGTTACCATCGGCTTGGGTAACGAAGGCGTAAGAGGAGCCAGAAACGGGGCTGGTGTAGGTGGCGAGTCCGTAAGCGGTGGCTTCGCCGTCGTCTACGCCGAAGATGGTTTCGAGGATGTTATCGGCGGTAAAGTCTTCAAGCTGTTGTGTAGTTGGATTGATTTTAAAAATGGCAAGGGTGTCGTTGGCGCGATCGCTCACCACCGCCAAATCCACTGTCTCACCACCTAGCTCAAACCCATATACCAAATCCACATTGTTGTACCGAATCTCACCAAAAGGCGCAGGCAACACCGTCTGAGTGACATTCCCTTCCAGGTCAAATACCGCCAAACCGCCGTCTTTTAGCGTGCCGATGACGATGCTTTCATCTCCATTTTCAGGATTTACCCAAATGGCCGGATCGTCTGAATCACCGAGTAAAACAGGCTCTGTCTGATTCAACAGATTCTCTACCGCGTCTTGCTCCAACTCAGGCGCAGTCCAGTCACCGTCGATTGGCGTCACGGTGATAAAGCCAGAGAGAAACTGACCGCCTTCTGACGTCGGTGAAACCTCCGCGTCGGCAGGTAAATCAAAGGGCGAAAACTGTAGGCCCGCGCCGCCGCCAAAGGCTTCGGGCAGTTCACCAAAGTCGATGATGAAAGGTGTGATGTCGCTCGCATCGGTAAAGGCAACACCTTGGATGCCCTCAACGCCTTCAGGGAAGCGGACGGGAATGTTGACACTCAAGCCTTCGCCGTCGGGGAGAATTTTGGCATCGTCGCCTTGGGTGGCCTGGAGTTTGGCGATGAGTTCTACAACAAAGTCTGCGCCGATGTCGTAGGCTTCCTCGGTCGCTGTTCTTTCTGGGTCACTGAGGTCAATGCCTGCGCTGACTGCGATCGCTGGAACATCTCGCAACAGTGCCGTCACCGCTGCGCTCACCGTACCAGAGGAAACTGCGCCACCGACTCCAATATTCTCACCTTCGTTAATACCAGAAATCACCAGGTCCGGCGCTTCGCCGCCCAGCACAAAGTCTAGTCCTGCCCAAGTGGTCGTCCGCACGCCTGCATCAACAGACCACTTGTTCCCTTCTACGTTGGTAATTTCCAAAGGTTGGAAAATTTTATCGACATCGAGAACGGTACCGGAGCCGCTCTGTTGCTCCTCGGGTCCGACGAGGGTAACGGTGTGGCCTGCGGCAGTCAGCGCATCGTACAGTGCTTCAATGCCGGGAGCATCGAAGCCGTCATCGTTAGTGATGAGAATATTTAGCGGCGTGGCGACGGCATCTTCTGGGGCAGATTCAAAGCGATCGCTCAAAGTCTTTCTTACATTGGCCCCACTCGTCCAGTCACCGTCAATCGGCGTAACCGTGACAAAATCTGCCAGGAAGTTCTGCCCTTCAGAATCCGGATCAGTAATCTCTTCTGGCTCTAATGCCGCTTCGTTGCTGAAGAGGAGACTCGGCACGTCAGGGGCTAGCTCACCCACAAACAGATCCACAGTCCCTGTTTCATCTAGCTCGGTGAGTTTAATCCCTTCAATGTTCTCGACTACAGCCGGAATATTGACATTGAGGCCGACGCCATCAGGCAGTAGCGCTGCGTCAGGCTGCCGATTGTCTGAAAGCTGCTCAACTAGATCAACAACAAAGTCAGCGCCAAAGTCATACGCTTTATCTAGCGCTGCTTCGTCTACGTTGAAGGCTTCGTCGCGAAGGGTGCCTGCACTGACTGCGATCGCAGGAATTCCTGCTCGCGTTGCGGTCGTCGCCGCGCCCACCGTGCCGGAAGAAATGGCAATAGGGCCAACATTCTCACCTTCATTAATCCCGGAGATAACCAAATCCGGCGCTTCACCATCTAGCACAAAGCCTAATCCAGCCAGCGTCGTCGTCACTGGCGAACCATCGACAAACCACTGATTGGGTGCAAACTCCACCACTTCAGTCGGCTGAAAGATCTGGTCTACATCCAGCAGTGTGCCGCGACCACTCTGTTGTTCCTTGGGGGCGACTAGCGTGACTGTGTGACCCGCTGCCACCAGCGCATCGTACATGACCTCGATACCTTCTGCCTCAAACCCATCGTCATTTACTAGCAGAATGTCTAAGGGGTCAAAGCTTGCAGGCCGCTCATCGTCAATGGTGTAGGGCGTCTCGACGGTGGGCAAAGCGGCAGGTGTCGTCTCGAAGTCAACCGCAAAAGCGAGAAACTGACTGAACTGGGTGTCGTTAAAGTTGTTGTCGCTGACGACGAGCAGAGACTGGCGACCGTCTGGCAACTGAGGGCCAAAGGCCAGTGCTTCCAAATTATCTGGCGCAATGCCCAGGTCAGCTTCGATATCGAGCAGCTCACGCTTAGTAACGGCTGGGTCAATCTCAAATGGACCAGGCGGTAGAATTTCGCCATCGTCTTCCAAAGGATCTTCTCGGAACAGATCGCCCGTATTCAGCACGTCCAATGCGCCCTGGGTCTGAACTTCAAACAGTTTGACCGTATTGCCCTGCCCAACTGAGAAGGCACGCTCTAGGGCGAGCAAGGTACCATTATTATCTATCGCTAAAAGTTCTACTAATCCGTTTGTGCGGAAGGCGTCTTCAGGAATGGGCGCTTCGGGAACTTCGCCAACTTCGTATACAAAGGAGGCAACTGGTTCGCCTGTCGTCAGGTCATATTTCAGAATGCGAGAGAGGCTTGGCTGCTCAACATCTGCACTTAGCCCATCTTGGAACAATGCGTTTTCGGTCGCTGTGTATAAAAACTTTTGGTCAGGAGAGATTGTCAGACTCTCAAAGGCTAGGTTGTTGCGGATGCCGCTAGATTGGTCTGCGGTTGGCAAATAGAGATTCGGGATGGGTAGCTCAGAAATGAAGCTGCCGTCTAAGGCAATCTCACGAATAAAAGGATCAATAATTTGGTTGGCGTCGCCTTCTGAAGAAATATAGAGGGTGCCGTCTGGCGTTAAGGCAATGCCTTCTGGGTCAAGGGTGCCGCTCTCGAAGCGATCGCCGTCTTTATCCAATAAAAAAGTAACGTCCTGAAAAGCAACGTCGCCGCTGTCTAGTGTGCCATCGCTCAGGTCAATATCAACTGTATAAAATCGCGCATCTGAGCTGCGATCATCTGCTAAAGCATAGTACAGACCGCTTACAGAATCGTAAGCGAGGCCAGAGAGCCCCCCAATTTCTGTCTGACTGTTGGGACTGTTGGGGTCCGCAAAGAGAGTCCCTGTAGGAATTTGAACTTCGCCCAGCAATTCAAAATTATTGACGGAAAGGCGATTTTGTGAAGCAGGCGTTTCGGCGTTTTCCATGGCGATTTAATCCTATGACTACTATCTCAAGCACCTGATTCTCTATCCTCGAAGAGTGTAGTGGGTGAGCGCTCAGCGTAGGTAAAGATTGAATTATGAGAAGATTATCAATATCTCTAAGGTTTTCAATTCTGTTATTTGTTCTTCTGTTGAAGGCCCATTTGATACAAAAAGCCCAGGGCGTGACATAGCAATCCCTGGGCTTTGAGTTCATTTGGCTTTAAGTTTTGAGACCGCAGACTATACCGTCATAAACGCAGACTCAGTTAACACATCGACGCTAGCCTTCATGACGGTTGCCAATGTCTCATCGCCGGCTCCAATAACTGCATTGTCACCATCTGCACGAATAGTCAGCTGGCCGAATGACAGACCATTCATCAGGCCAATCATATCCTGTCCAGCTTCAAAGTCCATGATCATGTCAGTGCCTTCGCCTACCGCCAGGAAGAACGTATCCGCACCGCTGCTGTCATTGTCATCGCCGTAGAGCTTGTCATTACCCAGACCGCCATAGAGCAAATCATCACCAGCATCGCCGTAGAGTATGTCATCGCCAGACTCACCGTAGAGCTTGTCATTACCGCCCTTACCACCGAGACGATCATTACCAGCACCACCAAAAAGTAGGTCATCACCACCAATAGCGCCACCCGCACTGCGGCTGTTGTTGTCCCCGCGCAGTACATCATCGCCAACGCCGCCAAAGATAGCATCATTGCCGCCGCCGCCTGCTGTGGTGTCATCGCCACCGCGAGCCATTAGCGTATCGTCAGTGTCACCACCGACTAGCTCTTCTGCAACCGGCACACCGTCTTTGAAAGTCTCTGTGCCCGTGAGCGCAGCAAACTGAGTTTGAGCGATATGAACCTGGTCAACCAGACCCTCTACCCCTTCAAACTCAAGACCATAAGAAGTAATACCTTGACCAGTGGCCGCATCTAAGAACTCAGAGCCAGAACCTTGAAAGTAAACTGGTACTGGAATGGTTGTGTGGTGCGCCCAGCCATTCATCACCTCAGGGTCAGAGCCCCAATAGTGACCAGCTGCTGTCGTGTCTAGCACGTCAGTCTTAGAGAAGGTAGATACACCATCTTCGTCAATTTCTTCAGCCAGGATGTTGTTACCGTTTTCATCAACTTCGGTCGTCAACCCTTCTGCACCCACTGTTCTTAGCAGGCTAGGAAAATCCTCATTTAGCGTGAAGTAGTGGTCGTGGTCTGCAGTCACCAACAAGAGATTTTCTTCATAGCCACCGTTTGCCTGAATCCACTCATCTACAACAGCAACAGATTTGTCAAATTCAAGCAGCGCCCCGATAGAATTGTCGAGGTTGTTGTCATGCATTGCCCAATCGATGTCACCACCTTCGATGGTGACCCAGAAACCATCCTCATCGTCACCCAACACATCTAAGGCCGCAGAAGTCAAGTCAGCTAGCGTAGGGTTAGCGTCGATTTCAGACGCGATAAATGCCTCAGTAGTTTCACCGTCTTCTAGTGGGCGCTCAGCATCCAAGCGGCTAGAGAGACCCAAGTTGCTATAGTCACCGTTGGCTGTGGTCCAAGGCAGGTTACCACCCTGGCCACGCGCTCCATATAGACCAAACAGCTTTTCGCCCGCGTTGACGTCAATGCCCGCCGCAACCTCTGCCAGCTTAGCCGCAGCACCTTCACCGCGCTCAGCAAAGGTGTAGACTGTCTCGCCGTTACGTAACTGCTCTAGTGTCTCTGAATCCATGTAGCGCTCATCGCCACGACCATCCGGATGGCCGCCGCCTAGAACAACTTCTGGCTGTGACTCGTTGAGCACCTGATAAAGAATGTTGTCGTCTTCCACAGGGATGGGGTTACCATCTGCATCTAGCTTCAGAACAGGATCGCCATTCTCATCAGTTTGAACAACTGGCTCGCTACCGTGCTCGTGATGATCTTCGTGCAGAGGCACACCAAACTCGTCGAGCACAGGCTCAACTTCAAAGTTCTCAACGCGCTCGGTTTCAGTGAGCTTGTTACGCTGGCTCACATGGCCGATTGCAGAACCTGGTGTAGCGTGACTGAATGGCACAGAGCTAACAACACCAAAGGACTTACCCAAATCGCGAGCAACTTCACCGAGTGTCTCAATGTCATCTTCGTAGATGTCTACACCGATAGCACCGTTGTAAGTCTTAACTGCTGAATACAGAGTTGTTGCGGTGTTAGCAGAGTCAGGATAAATGTTTTTAGGATAGTCAGGGTCAGGATCTGCCAGCCAAGGTAGGGCACGGCCCTTTTCCAAATCGTAAGTATTTTGGAAGCCGCCTTGCTGCGTTGCGCCTTCAACAACAGCTGCAAAATCAAAGGTAACGGTACCGCTGTGCTCAATAGAGCCAGAGATGGGCGTAATCCCATTTTCTAGAGAGAAGACGAAGTCGGTCGCATCCGTAATCTCGAAGCCAACCTGAAAATCTTCGCTGACTGCTTCTGCCGCGCTGTCGGCACCAACAAGAGTCAGGTAGGCTGCACTTTCTAACAGCTGAGCGTCCAAGGCCACACTAGTTACGCCGGATTCAACAGCAAAACCGTCACCTTCAGCGGTAATCGCTGCGTCAATGCGAGCATCGCCCACATCTGCACCCGTCAAGTCACCATTGCCGAGTAGTGCCGCAAGTTCAGGAGAGACCAACAAATCAGCACTGTCAATTACCAGTGTGCCGTCTTCAGCAGTAACAATCTCGGGATTGCTGATGTCGAATAGTGCGCCGCCAACGCTATTGGTGTCCGCAATAAAAAATCCGCTGGTGCTGTCGCTTACGCGAGTCTCGTCGAAGCCGATTGAAAACTTGCCCAGCTCCAGCTCAATATTCTCGCGCTCAAAGACAGGATCTTCGTCGAAGCCGGGATCAAAGATACCCAGAATAGGCGCATTGCTGCCTGCCCGCAGCTCTGGAAAGAAGCCTTCAACTAGAGCCGGATCGTTTGTTAGATCGTCTAGAGTAAATCCTTCACGGATGGGGGCAACGCCTGTCTCTCGACGAAGCGTATTTCCTTCTAGTGCAGAATTATTTTTACTGCCGTCGATATAAGTTGCACTAGTAGTCGCAATCTCGAAGTTTTCTAGATTCTGTAGCGCTAGGCCAGAACCTTTTCCTTCTGTATAAAAGTCGCTGAGAGTCTCTCCTGTAGCACCGTCGTTAATTGCTTGCTGAATAGCGGCAGCGCGGGTAATTTCCCAGCCCATGCCGTCGCCGATCATGATGATTACGTTCTTAGCCATATGAGGATAAATTCTCCTGAGTTTTTGGGCCCTAATATTCGATTTGAAGGAGTATTTCTAATGGTGTCGCTGCTACCAACGACAAGAGGAAATAATGGGTCTACTTCACTAGTCCAGGAGGTAGATTAGACTGAGCAGATACCCTTAATAGGTGAGTTATCTATAACCCCGATAAGCTTCCTACAAATCTTTGCTGACAGTGTTAACGAAGCGCTAAGAAGCTATTAAAGTCAGATTTGCTTGCAATTAAAAGATGCATAAACCAAAAGTAGGATATGCCAAAAGCGCATTGCCTTGGTGGACATTCCATAGCACCGCAAAGCGACGCGAGTTCTCACCGCTGTCTTGGTGAGCGTTCCCTAGCGCCGCAAAGCGACGCGGATTCTCTCCGCTGCTATGCACTTGGCCCTTCAGAGCAAGGCCTATAGCTGTCGGGAATGGCTAAAGCCAAGTGTGGAAAGCTAAGTGCGGAAAGCCATAAAGTTGATTAAGCGAGTTCACCATCAAGCTCTCAGCACTAGGCAGTGAAACTTATGAAATGAGACTTAGGCTGACTTGCTGCTGATAGTTGGGAAAAATTTGCGCGATCGCACCGTCATTAATGGTTCCGCCAGGGTCAGCAAAAATAAACTTCTGAATCCGACTGTGTGGCTCCAAAGATGTCCAGATCTCCTTTATGACAGCCGTCAACCAGTCTATTTTTCCCTCTTGTAACCTCTATCAGGGCATAGCAGCCTTTGTCTCAGGTTGCCTGGATGTCAGCTTTAATAGCACTCAAGTTTATTCATCACGCAAAGCATAACTATTCAGTAAGCTTCATCACTCTCTTCAGCAAATCGGCCTAAAAAAGAGTTGACTCCAAGTATCTGAATTCTATGTGCAGCCATCGCTGCTCTCAGCACATCATCTGCCCGTAAATCGTCATCGCCAGAAACGATGATGTCAACCCTTCCATCTATCGCTGTCGCTAAAACAGGTAAGTCTTTAGGATCTCGACAACTAGGCGGGACAGTACTGACCTTAATCCAATCAGCACGTTCTTTTAGTTGAGTTTCTAAACGAAGCGCCTGAGTGTGATCAATACGCTTGAGAAGACGAGGGCGCTGCCATACTTCATGTAGTTCATCAAATAGGAACTGGCTCATTACCAGCTGAAACTTCCCTTGATTGAAAACCTTTAAGATAGGCAGCGTTACCCGTCCCCTTAACAAAATACGAATCCAGATATTCGTACCAATCACCACGCGCATTAGTGTCATCGCGGCAGCTGACGGACAGCTCGGACTTCTGTCATGATGTCTGCATCGCTGATGTCATCAGCAGGCGACTGGCTATATAG
Organism: Cyanobacteria bacterium J06627_28; assembly: GCA_038521595.1. Classification (GTDB taxonomy): domain Bacteria; phylum Cyanobacteriota; class Cyanobacteriia; order Phormidesmidales; family Phormidesmidaceae; genus Phormidesmis. The sequence goes on from JBCBKQ010000013.1 coordinate 30,205, forward strand.
TGACTGAAGTAAGTCAGCCAGATCCGAGGTTAGCTCTGATTGCACCAATGCTCTGGCAACTTGCTCGCGCTCTTCAGGCTGTAGTTTTTTAACAGCCTGGATAAGCTGCTCTAGGGTGATGGGAACAGATATCATGTAAATTCGAGCCTCTTATATCAATCTGCACTAAGCTTGTTGCACCTAGTACAACTACAACCCTTGTTCCATACGCTATCAATATTTGATACGAATAATATTAGTTCAGGTCATGAGGTTGCGGAATTTCTCCTTAATAATTCCAAGTCTGATTGATGCTACTTAGACATACTCAAGCTAAACCTTTCCTATTGATATCGCCAGTAAAGTAATTAGACAAGCTTAAAGCTAGATGTTTAGTGCTAGGCAATCAGGCTGAGGTTGACCCGCTGCTGATAGTTGGGGAAGATTTGCGCGATCGCATCCCCATCCAACCCAAACTGCTGCGCCAACACCGCCGTCATCACATCTCGGTAGTCTGTCGTCACCATCAAATCCCTCGACTCATGCTGATTAGCGGGTGCTAGCCCAGGCCAATCACCATAGAGTTCACCGCCCTTCACACGGCCACCCATCAGCCACATTGCGTTGCCATAGCCATGTTCAGTCCCGCCATTGCCATTTTCAGCAATCGTCCGACCAAATTCTGAGAGCACCACAACGGTTGTATTTTCATACACAGAGCCCAGCCCTTCTTTTAGGGTGGCTAGCCCTTCGCCCAGCAGACCCAAATTTCGATTTAGCCGTCCGCGCTGATTGACATGGGTATCCCAGTCACCGACTTCCATAAAGGCCACCTGCGTCGCGGCATCTCCAGACATTAACCGGGCTAAATACTGCGCACTGGTCGCAAACCGCTGAGGCGTCGGTGCCCCCCGTGACGCTTCTTCATTTTCTTGCGCCAGCTCTGTGAGCACAATGTCTCGGGCCGCGCGCCCTTCGTGATACACCGCCGACAGCCGAGGATCGTTGGCATATAGCCGATCAAAGGCCGTCTGAATTTGAGGCCGATCAATCGGCAGCGGGCGACTCCCCGAACGGCCAACAGCCAGATTAGCAACTGATTCTGTACCCGAAAAAATCAGCGGCAGCGTCGTACCAATATTCACCGCCTGGGTCGGCGTACCTGCTGGCAACGTCGCCATCATCCGGTTTAGCCAGCCGTTGGGATTGCCGCCAAGCTCGCCTGGCGTACCGCTCTCCATGTAGTCCTGAGCCTGAAAGTGCGACCTGGTTACCACAGAAGAACCCGCCGCCGGCACAAACGCCAGCTGCCCTGATTGCCACATGGGCATTAATGGCTGTAAAGCGGGATGTAGGCCAAACTGACCGTCTAGATCGATTGCACCGTTCTCTTGGCCTGGACGTGCGATCGCAACCGAAGGCCGCGCCTCATAATAATGAGACTCCTGATAGGGCACCACAATATTCAATCCATCTGCTGCCCCCCGCAAGAAAATCACAATCAGCCGAGGATCGCCCGCTGCTGCTTTGGCCTGCTTACGCAATGCCCAACCATGGGTGCCCACCGTGACAAATCCAGAAGCACCCAGCAATGCAGCACGTTTTAATAGTTGACGTCTTTTCATCACGTTTACTCCTACCGATACATCATCTCAGGACTGCCCAAAATCAGCGCCGCCTGCATCTGCGCAGGAGAGTCTCTAATGATCGCTTGAGACTCTCTTGGAAGCTGCCCACCAACCGTTTCTAGCAAGGCACCGGGATCTGGCTCTGACGACCCCACCGACCGCTGATGATTTACCGTTCTAATGGCCAAACTCACCCGGCGCAGCATCGCATCCGGGCTCAGCCAGGCACTGGCCACTTGCGCATAGCCATCTGGCTGCTGACAGCGATATAGCGGCATAGAGAGCTGATTCATTCCGTTGACTAGCCGAGTCAGCACCGACTCTGGAGGAGCGCTCACCCCCATCGCCCGTGGCATAGATAGCACATACTGATAGGGCGTCTTAAACTTTTGCTGAAAGTGCGCATCGGCCCAAAAGTCAGCCTGGGAAAACAGCGTAGAAAGCACCGCACGAATGTCACCATCGGTTTGGCGAAAACGATTGCTGAGCCGTTCAATGAGGCCAGCCGGTGGCTCATCTGCCACAAAATACTGCGCTAGCTTAAAGGAAACATGCCGAGCCGTCGCCGGATGCCGAGCCAACATATCAAGCGCGCGCTCACCCTCTTCAACCCCACCACCGGCAATCGACTCACCCAGCAGCACCTTGTCACGCCCATCGTGACGATTGGCCACAAATACAAACCCGCTACCGTCTTCGCTTCGGCGCTGATGGCTCTCAATGCTCCAGCCCGTGAGCACCCGTGTCAAGCTTTCCACATCGGCCTGAGAATAGCCACCGTCCACACCTAGGGTATGCAGCTCTAGCAGCTCACGGGCATAGTTTTCATTCAAGCCTCGAAAGGGCCCCCGCGCCTGTGGACTCTCTGGATCCGTATTGCGCCAGTTGTCCAAATAAAACAGCATAGCCGGATGCCGCGCCGTCGCCCTCAGCAGCGTGCGAAATTTTCCTAGGGCATTGGGCCGAATCGCCAACTGCTCAAAGCTGCCCAACCATAGCCGAGTCAGTCCTTTATTAACAAACACATTGAAGTGATTGAACCAAAAGTCCACCATCACCTCTTGCAGCTGATTCGGGCTTTCAATCGCCCTCACTAGCCGAGCGGTCTGGGCCTCTTGAGCCACCAAATTTTGTCTGCGTCTAGCCGCTGCACGCTGCTCGCGAGAAGGGCTTTGCGGCGGTGCAAATTCAGAAAACAATGCCCCTGGCGACTTGTTCAACCGTGACAGCTGCCGCAGCTGCCGCCGTAACGGTGCGGGCTCTTCGCCCTCCGAAGGATTTAGCTGTTGTTGAATGTACGCCTCTACGCCAATACGCGCCACGCGCTGGTAGTCGCCCGGACGTGGCCCAAAGCCCAACCGATCTAAAACATGCGTAATCTTTTGCGATGTATCCACAGCTTGTCAGTTATCGACAGATTCTACAGCTTCTCAAAGTAATATTACCGACCCAACAAAATGGCTTAATTTGTCAGGGACAAAAACTCAACTGTCCTGTTATGACGAATTCCTGTTATGACGAATAAAGTTATCTGGAGTTTCTATTGGTATCGCGAATGGGGCTACTGGCCATCGCCAAGGGCTGTATGCCAGTAGATTGGCTTAGCCATACAGCTAGGTCGCTGGGCGATCGCATCGGCGCAGCCTGCCAAGGCGAGGCACACCAAATCAGAAATACGCCCATGAGTGCAAAGCCGCCGCCGAACACCAACGGAAACGTATCAAACCCGCGCTGTAAGCCATCGATTATCATGGCGAGGCCAAAACCAATGGGAAGTAGACCGATAGCAGCAAATGCATAGTTGGCAATGCGACCTAGCCCGTGCTGAATCTTAAGCTCTGGGTTGCAGGTATTGAGCGACCTGAGCACCTCAAACAACAGCAAAAAGTACTGATGCCGCTGAGCGCCCCCCCGCACATCGTTACAAAGAATAGACACCTTGTCATTGCTTGATTTCAGTACCATCTCTGTATTCCAACGCCGTTTCACCATAATGTCGGCAATGTCTGTAAACCGCGCTTCTTTGACCTCGCGCAGGTCTAGCCGTTTTCCGTTTGGCGTTGTCAACATGTCATCAGAAACTGTCCACGTTTGCGCGAAGCGCAGCAGCGCTTTTTTATAGCTAAAATCCATGGTCGAAAACTGTGAGGCTCACTAATCAACTAAAGAGTGATACACAAAAGGTCGAAACTGTTTCGGTCATAAATGCGACTTTTATTGAATCCTCATTCCTATCAATCAAAGAAGCTTATCAGCCTAGGCAGAATCGTTATGCATCAGTTGTTTGACAAAGTGGCCTTTTGTATATCAGAGGACAAATGCATCGAAGACAACAACGATAATGGGCAAATAGTAGGCCAGAGTAAGAGGCTAGAGCTGTTTTGTTGATAAATGAACTGCCGATAAATGAGCATTCCGCGATATCAGATATTTCTCTAACCCTTTCAAACCTGCGAGAGCAGTATGCCAATAATAACTACTCTCCCACAGAGATTATTGAAGCGATCATTCAGATGATAGATCTCCAAGGAGATAATGGCATTTGGACATACACATTGCCAAAGCAGGCGCTAAGAGAACGGGCCGCCACGTTAGAAAAAAATTCTCATAAAACAACTGACAACAAACCGCTACTATGGGGCGTTCCCTTTAGCGTCAAGGACTGCATTGATGTAACCGGATGCCCGACCTCCGCAGGCTGCCCTGGGTTTGCATACGAGGCCACTCAAACAAATCCTGCGGTACAAAAGCTCCTAGATGCAGGCGCAATGCTCATTGGCAAAACGAATCTTGATCAGTTTGCGACTGGATTGGTCGGCATACGTACTGGCTACACGGTGCCTCACAATGCTTTTGATAAAGACTACATACCCGGCGGCTCTAGCTCTGGCTCAGCTTTGTCGGTAGCAACAGGGCTGGTTTCTTTCTCCATCGGGACGGATACAGGCGGCTCGGGGCGAGTCCCGGCTGGATTTAATAACATTGTAGGGCTCAAGCCGACCAAAGGCGTTCTGAGTACGGCGCACACAGTAGAAGCCTGTAAAACACTAGACTGCATTTCCATCTTTGCCCTTACCGCAGAAGATGCGCAGACCGTATTTGAGACTGCGCAAAGCTTCGACCCCGCCCATCCCTTTTCTCGCGCAGTCAGTCAGCCACTGCCGAAGCTTTGCCAATATAAAAATCAACCATCTTTTCGCTTTGGGGTACCGCAGTCAAATCAACGAAATTTCTTTGGCAATGCTGATGTTGAAAAGCTTTTCAGCGAGGCGATAGAGGTGCTCAAGCAGCTAGGCGGCACCTGTGTTGAAGTTGACTATAGTTATTTTATAGAAGCCAATAATCTGTTGTTTAATGGCCCCTGGGTTGCAGAGCGATATGCTTCTGTGGGCCATTTTATAGAAACGAGGCCCGAGGCTGCTTTTCCGATCACAAAGGAGATTATCCTGAAAGCAAAAGAGATTACAGCGGCTGAGGCCTTTGAAGGGCTGTATGCCGTAGAAGCCTTAAAACGAAAGACCCAGCCACTGTGGGATGACATAGATTGTTTGGTCGTACCGACAACAGGGACAATTTATCGTATTGATGAGGTAGAAGCAGATCCGCTAAGCTTGAATGCAAACTTAGGGTACTATACAAACTTTGTAAATCTGTTGGACTTGTGTGCGATCGCAGTTCCAAACGGCTTTCAATCCAACGGTCTACCCACCGGCATTACCTTCATCGCGCCACCCCACAGCGAAGCCTACCTCACAGCACTAGGCTCCGCCTTTCACAACCGTAAACCGAATACTCGGCTAGGGGCAACCTCAGCTCTGTTGAACTTTACGGTTTGACTTTACGGTTGAACTTTACAGTTGAACTTTAAAGAAATCCATTAAAAACAGCGCATATATTTTAGTCGCGGCAACCACTTTCTCCATATCGATAAACTCATTGACCGGCGGCCAGCCATCCTCACCAGGGCCAAAGGTAATAGACGGGATGCCACTATGAGAAAATCGCAGCGTATCGCAATAGGCATTTTTACGATAGAGCACTGGGTCTTTGCCTAAAATTTTCTGATAGGCCTTCGAGAGCGTTTGCACATGGGCAGCTTCTTTGGGCACTTCAATAGAGGCAGGTACAAAAGTTTCACCTTCCACCTGAGTAATCGTCGCTTCAATGGTGGGATCTTCTGACTTTAGCTGTGCGATCGCACTTTCCATATCCGCCACAATCGAGTCATAGGTCATCCCTGGCACCAACCCAATCACCCAAACCCTCGCCTTACAGGAGGGCGGCGTAAACTGACCTTCCCCAATTTGCCCCGCTTCGATGCGTACCGGGCAAATGCTGGGCTGAGTCGGGCCGTAGATTTCTGGCGCATCGTGGGTAAAGGTTGTTTTCTTCAGAGTTTCGATGAGCTGGGCCATATGAAGGATAGGATTCGTGCCTTCGTCTGGTCGCCAAATATGCGATCGCACACCCGTCATTTCAATATCCACCACACACAAGCCCGAATGGGCCAGCGCAATACCAATGCCCCAATCATCGCCCTCCGTCCAAGAAGTAGGCTCCGCCGTAATCTCGTAATCCGCCGTCAGCCCGTAGTCATTCAACAAATGTAGCGCACCCGCCTTACCATGACGCTCCTCATCTACCGTATAGGCACAAATCAGCTCACCGTTGATCTTCACCCCTGCCTTTTTCAACAGCTCAACCGCGATCAGCTGACAAATCATATTGCCCCGCGTATCCGACGTTCCACGCCCGTACAGATATTTGCCATGGAGCGTTGCATTGTAGGGGTTGTGCCCCGACATATTCCACTCCTGTGGGTCGCAAGAAGGATAGGTATCTAAATGATCGTTAAAAATGAGAGAAGGGCCGTCTAGACCATCATTCCATCGCCCAACCACATTCGGCCTACCTTCAATGGCCGCCACCCATTCCACATCCAACCCAAAAGACTGAAGCAACTCTCCCACCTGCTTAGAGATGTCTGCTTCGTGGGCCATGGGCCATTCTGGATCAATAGAATTGCCGCAGCCGGGCTGCCCTGTCGGCACCAGTGATTTAATCAGCGCCATACACTTTTCGGTCGTGATTTCAGCCAGAATATCTTCTTCTAGCGTAGTGAGTTCTGATGGGCTAGAGAGGGTTTCTAACATGGGTTTAACCTAGATAGTGATTCGGAAAAATAAGATACGAAAAGAGACGATTGAGAAAGAGGCAATTGAGAAAGAGGAAATTGAGAAAAATCAACCTTGCCAATGCACAACGCGGTTGGCAATGAGCCTGAGTAACAGATCAGACACAACGCCAAAGAAAGCAATCATCAAAATGCCAACAAACAGCGCCTCCACATTAAAAAAAGTGCTGGCATCTTGAATGATGTAGCCAATGCCAAGATCGCCAGCCAGCAGCTCAGCCGCGACCAAAATGCCAAAATCAACAGAGAGCGCCACCCGCATACCCGTAAAAATATTGGGCAGTGTCGCCGGCAAAATCACATATAAAAAGATGGCAAGATCGTTTGCGCCAAGGGTACGCGCTGCCAGTATTTTCTCCTTTGGGCAGGTTCGTACACCCTCCATAGTATTGAGCATGACAATCAGCGCCCCGGCATAGAGAATAATCAGCACCTTCGACACTTCACCAATGCCAAACCACAGAATAAACAATGTGATAAAAGCCAGCGGCGGAATTGGCCTGAGGATTTCTGTGACGACATAGAAGGCAGCTCGAATGTATTTGTAGTAGCCCATCAACAGGCCTAGCAACATGCCGACAGCGGTACCAATTACAAAGGCCGCAAACACTCGCCGTAGACTGCCCATGATATGAGCCACCACCGGCGTACCCGCATAGCCCTTTCTCACAATTGCCAAAAACTCAGTTACAATGCCAGAGATACTAGGCAAAAATAACTCATCAATCCAACCCTGACGAGTCGTTAGCTCCCAGAGCAACAGAATAAAAACGGGCATGGCAATGCCAATGCAAAACAACAGTCCTTTTTCTCTGAGTTCTTGGGTCTGTAAGTCTCGCCCTCTAAAGGCTGGCATCTCGGCGGGCACTTTAGCTGACTCAGCTGCTTTTAGCTGCATTGCGTGACTCCCTTAGCTAATGGCTTTCATTTTTAATGGCTTTCATTTTTAGATATAAATCGGTGCGGTACTGGTTGAACTCATCAGAGACGCGGTTCATAGCGCTATAGCGAGGCTTGGGTAGGTGAATGGAGATATCGGCGTATATGCCGCCCAGGTTACGATCTAGGATGATGATGCGATCGCTCAAAAAAACAGCCTCCTCAATGCTGTGCGTCACAAACAAAATAGCCCCCGACACCTGCTCATGCAGCTTTAGTAACTCTTCCTGCAAACCCTCACGAGTCTGCACATCTACCGCCGCAAACGGTTCATCCATTAGCAAAATCTCTGGCTGCACCACCATCGATCTCGCCACAGCCACCCGCTGCCGCATACCGCCCGACAGCTGATAAGGATACTTCTTCTCACTGCCACGCAGCCCCACCAGCTCAATGATGGTCTTTACCCTTTGTTGTTTCTCATACTTTGAGATTGACTGAAACCGAAAGCCAAACGCTATATTTTGCGTCACCGTCATCCAGTCAAACAGCGCATTGCCTTGAAAAACAACGCCTCGCTGAGCCGACGGGCCCTTCACAGAGTGACCGCCATGGGTGACAGATCCGGCAAGCGGTTCATAAAAGCCCGCCACCAAATTCAACAAAGTTGACTTGCCACAGCCTGAGGGCCCTAGCAATGTCAAAAATTCTCCTTGCTTAATATCCAGCGTCAGATCTTGTAGGACCAAACGCTTTCGGCTATAGCCAAACGTGACTCGGTCTATGCCGATAATTGGCTTATCAGAAACGTCAGCTACGGGTGACTCCACAGTAGATGCCCCCATAGCTGGTGAATCTGCATTCTTGGGTAGAACGGTGTTCTTGATTAACTGAGAGTGCGATCGCGTCATTTCTACTTGCTATCGAGGTAATCAGCAATGTACTCAGAATTAATCAGTGGGCCAATATCATCTGGCACACTATCCAATCGACCTTGGTCAACCAAGAAAACGGCATACTCTTCATAGGCCTTGTACAAATCAGTCGCCTGCGGTGAACCCGGCGTCCCCAACCAATCGTCAGAGAGCTGATCTGCAATAGGAATAACAGTCGAACCCTGGCGGTCAACCATCGCACCAAACTCTTCTGGCGTTAGGTTCAGCCTTTCTGCTTCCCACTTTTGCCCAGCGCTGTTGTCAGCCAAATAGTCCTGCTGGGCCATATCCCACGCTTCGAGAAACTTGATCATCACCTCAGGATTTTCTTCCGCAAATTCTTTGCGTACGCCCCACAGCGCCACCGCATAGGCACCCACAGATTCAGCCGTTGCGATATCTGTACCGCCTAGCTCATTCAGCTTGCCCGCAGCCGGTTCCCACGTCCAGGCCGCATCAATTTGCTTGGCCGAAAACGCAGCCGCCATTTCCGCAGGTTTTAGATTTACCAACGTGACATCCTCCTGAGCCACGCCTGCTTGATCTAGCGCTGCCAAAAGAGAATGGTGACCCGACGTACCAATGGTGACGCCAATCTTTTTCCCACTGAGACCAGCAACATCAGCAACTGACTCACCCGCAATCAAGCGCTCCGCCGTCATCGGCGCATGATCTAAAAGCATCACTTCTAAGTCAACGCCCGTCGCATAGGCAGTAAGCGAAGGAAACGGAAAGAACCAAGTAATATCAACTTCGCCAGCAGCTAAGGCAGGCACCATTGCCCCCCCAGAAGAATAAGGACTCATCTCTACATCGAGTCCAACTTTCTCGAAGTATCCTTCTTTAGCGGCCACCATTGTGATGTTGTTAATATCACCCGTTTGAAAGCCTACTCTTACCTTTGGCATATCTTCAGTCGGCGTGCTGGCAACCTCAGTCTCCGCAGCTGCGTCTTCCACCGCAACGTCTGCTGACGGCTCAGGTGTTTGCGAGCAGCTCACTGCCAACATTAGAGAACAAGCCGTTAAACTAACCCCCGTCAGGAACTTC
>JBCBKQ010000014.1:0-39571 GCA_038521595.1 Cyanobacteria bacterium J06627_28
CAGCGCTGGTAAAACTGCCTGCTTTACTCTGCTCATTTAGTGATTTTTAGGGGAAAGCAGCTAATTTAAGCCTCAGCATTGCTTATGACTGTATAACTTAGCCTCATCGTTGATTAGATGCTTTTGCGACAGCTTAGTAATTCTAAGCCTGATACACAGCAAAGGTGTTAGATCACGGAGCTAAATGGGTACCTTTCAGTATCCATGAATTAAATTTGTTAGGTTAAATTCCTTATTCATGCCGTTTTTAGCAGGTCGCAGCGAATAAATTTATAGCCTTCGTTGTGCAACTGCCTTTTCCCAAAATTAAAAAGTGACCTACTTGTTAAAACAATCTTAATTTTTTGTGTAATTATTATTAGATGGTGTCGAGGATAGACAATGTTTATCAGACTTGCAGATCAACACCGGCAATTCGTTCAAGACTTAGTCTTAAACCTAAAAGCATTGGCGGTCGTATTAGAAAAGAGAGGCTATCTGGCTTCCTGTTATACCTGTGGAGACGATCTCAACAGCGCTTCATTTATGGTGAGCCTGGGCGGGGATCACTTAATTCGCTTCTTGGTTTCTGACTATGGGATCACTTGGACAGAAATGCGCGATGACCGCGAACTCATGAAGCTTGAGGGCGCTGAGGCTATTAATCAGCTTCAGGAACTGGCTAATTTGATTAAGTATCAAGTGAGCCCTGCCGAATGCGAAGCCGTTGCCTAGTGACAAATTAGATTAGTGATCGACTAGATTATTTAAGGTAAAAGCCGTTCATAAGACAGATTGTCTAGCGAATGCGTTTTTAGCCAAATCAGCCCAATCATGTTTGCCTTTTTTATAGCTGGGTAGCCATGAGTTTTATCAAAGCCTCAATAAAAGGCCTGGACTACTGCAGTTCAGGCCTTTTATTATTCAGTTTTTTATTCCTCGCAATCCGCACTTCTCGCTTTGCGCGCTTTGCTATGGCTTTAGCTACTACCGATAGCCATAGGGCCGCAAAAATTAAGTTGTTACTTATTTGTGTCCATGCCAGTGGCGGCGGCATTGGCCGGGGCTAGCGTGCTCCCGTTCTTTTGCAGCCATAAACGCTCCAAATGCTCCAATAAATTAGCATAATATATATGTACTGCTATGCTGTTTGAATCATCGAATTTTTTAGTGCCTGTCTGGCTTTAGTGCCTGTCTGGCTTTAGTGCTTATCTAGCCTTAGAACAGTTAGCCTTTGACCGACTTTGTGATCCCAGCCCTTATGCCTCAAACTAAATAAAGGCCAGCTGCTCTAATTTTCAGTGGCCAGATTTCATGAGCCGTTTGCTATGGTTTACCCCAGCTTCGAATCATCCACAGCCGAATCTACCGTTGAGCTAGCGATTGGTGTCGCCGGGCTCACCGATTATTTAAAGCTGCTGTTAGAAGAAGACGCGCAGCTACGAAAAATATGGGTGGTGGGTGAAGTCTCTAGTGCTCGAAACCATCGGCAAGGCTGCTTTTTTACCCTGCAAGAGCCAGATGGCTCGGCGGCGGTGAACTGTGTGGTGTGGCGATCGCAGCTCGACCGCTTGACCACCCTGCCAGAAGTTGGCGAACAGGTTACCGTGCTAGGCCAAATTCGGCTATATCCCAAGCGGGGCTCCTATCAGCTTACGGTGTGGCAAGTGTTGCCAGCGGGGGAAGGCTTGCAGGCGCTGCGCTATCGTCAGCTGCGATCGCGCCTAGCTGCCGAAGGCCTATTTGACGCCGAGCGCAAACGTCCGCTACCCGGCTATCCACAAACCCTAGCCGTTGTTACCTCACCTCAAGCTGCTGCCTGGGGAGATATTCAGCGCACGCTAGCCCAGCGAAATCCCAGCATTCATCTCCTGCTTTCTCCCGCGACCGTTCAAGGTGTCCAGGCTCCAGCTTCAATCGCCACTGCTATTGCCCGCGTCGCCCGAGATGGCCGTGCCGATTTGCTCATGCTCGCCCGAGGAGGCGGCGCTACCGAAGATCTGGCCTGCTTTGACGATGAGCGCGTGGTGATGGCCATTGCTACCTGCCCGATTCCGGTAATCACGGGCATTGGCCACCAGCGAGACGAATCCCTGGCGGATTTAGCCGCTGATAGAGCTGCCCATACGCCCACCGCTGCTGCCGAACAAGCGATTCCTAGCCTGGATGATCTCTATGGCGAGCAGGTGCACTATTTACAGCGGGTAGGGCAGGTGTTTGCCCAGCGACTACAGATGGCTCAGACCCAAGTGCGATCGCACCAAGCCCGTCTCCAGCGCCTGCGCCTAGATCGTCAGCTTACCCAGCACCAAAAAGACATCAGCTGGCAGCGTCAGCAGCTGATCGCTAGCCTATCCCAGCGCCTTCAGCTCGCCCAGCACCAGCACCAGCTCCTCTTTGAAAAGCTCACCTCCCTCGATCCCGAAGCTGTCCTCAAACGCGGCTACGCCCTGATAAAATCCGAAGGCAAAATCGCCACCAACGCCAAACAGCTTTCCCCCGGTACCAAGCTAGACATTCAGCTTGGCGACGATCACATCCAAGCTATGGTCACGGCTCCTGAGCCTACACCCGAGTAGTTTTTCTAATCTTCTTCATCCCTCAATCTCCTCATCCCCCAATCTCCTCATCCCCCAATCTCCTCATCCCCAATCTCCTCATCCCCGACACCATGCCCCGCACCTCCAAAAAAGCCCAGCTCCCTGATGATTGGAGCTACGAAGACACCCTCAGTCAAATCGAAGGTATCACTCAGCAGTTAGAGACTGGCGAACTGCCCCTCGCTGACGTCTTTGAACAGTTTTCACAGGCGGTCTCCGCTTTGCAGCAATGCGACACCTTCCTGCGTGAGAAGCAAAAAGAAGCGTCCCTACTGATAGAGACGCTAGTGGGTGAAGATGAAGAGCCATAGTTACCTATGCGCTACTTTCATTTCTTTTATCTCTTGATTTCAGGCGCTTTCTTGATTTCAGGCGCCCTCTTGATTTCGGGCGATTTCTATGCGATGCCCCCGGCCAAAAAATCGGGATGTGACTTGGCTGTCAAAGGTGCAACGGTCGGCGGCTGGTTGCTGGCGCGCGCATCTGCGTGAACCAGCCTAGACTCCAGCTGCCGCTGAGCTGAGCTTTGCCTTGAAGGCTGCTCTTGAGCCGTCTTTGTCTCGCGAGGGATATCTTTTGCGATTGAAATTGTCGGTAGTAACAAGGTGAAAGTTGTACCGCTGTTGGGTGTGCTATCGACGGAGATGCTGCCACCCATTTTAGTTACTAGCTGTTTGACCAGGGTGAGTCCTAACCCTGCTCCTTTGCTATCGCTGCCAGATGTCTGCGAGAACGCTTCAAAGAGGCCGTCTATGTCATCCTTGGCAATGCCGCAGCCCGAGTCTTGCACAGTGAGCGCGACAAATTTGTCGCTGTGAGTTCTTGCGGCTACCCAGACGCGGCCACCTTTAGGTGTGATTTGAATGCCGTTCTGGAGCAGTTGAATCACTACCTGCTTTAGCTCACACTCGGCGCAAACCACCGCAGATAAATCAGCAGGAACCGTGTAGGCTAGCATAATGCCGCGTTCTTCGGCGATGGGCTGGTAGGTGCTGACAATGCCCGGAATTAAATCTGACAGCATTAGCGTTTTAGAAGGTTCGCTGCGAGTACCCTGCACCTGCAAGAGCTGAGTAATGCTGTTGATGAGCGCCTCTTGGTGCTCGCACTGGGCAGAAATCATGTCTAGGTAGCGCTCTCTCTGGGCTAGCTTGAGCCCGTTTGAGCCGAGTAGCGTCAGGGCTGTTTTGATAGTGGTGAGTGGCGCGTGCAGCTTTTGCCTAGCCTGGTTTAAGAAATCGGCATCGGTGGCCGCTAGTGCAGAAGACGGCTTGTTATTTTTTTGAGCGCTACGATACTCGTTGAGCTGCGATCGCAGATCTTCTTGAAACTGAACCTGCCACGTGAGAAACGTCTCTGCCAATGGCATCGTTACCCGGTTCATCAAGCTCTCAGGAAAGCATCGATCCCACTGACTGAGCGCGGCAGCCCCTGCAATGGTTCTATCAGCTCCAGCGCCTGCGCCTACCGTTGGCTTGCCATCTGTGGCCGACATCTCCTGCAGCTCAGCCGGCAGGTTGCTTTCGATCACGGCTTTAATGCCGTGGGAAACCGCCGCAACTGTGCGAGGCGTAATGGAGCTGTACAGATTTAGCGTGCGCTTGTCAGGCGTGGGCGTCCCCGGGGCGATGCGTGCTGCTAGTAGCACCCCGACAAAATTTTCGGCGACCGCGACGCACAGATACTCTCGCTTGAGTTCAGCCGTTTGCTCAATGGGAATAGGACGTAGGCTCGCTGCGAGCGACTCGGGCGGCGTACCTGTTTGCTCACCAAGGGTGTAGATCGTGCTGCCAGCGGCCTGGTGCCCGTACTGCCAAATGTCTTGCCACCAGGCATCGTCCTTGGGCAGCTTTAGCCAGAGTGTGGCCTGTACCTGATGGGTGACTAAAAACTGAACAAATGACTGGAGCGCCGTTTTGAATCCTCTCGGATCGACCGACACCGCTGCTGGTGGCGGCTGTAAACTGGCCAGAGAAGCTTGTAGAGAGAGTGGCGACATAGCAGCAGTTTTCATAAGTAGTCAGGCTGAAAATCCCAGCACATTTATCTGTCTCGACCGTAGCTCGACCCGTGGTCTGATCATTATTTGCCCATCGGGAGAAGCCCGGTATGTGCAAGTTTCGTGATGAGCTTGTTTTTAGTTTTTTTCGGGGGTGTTCAGTCAATAGGTGTTCGGTCAATAAAGGTGCGGGGCAAGCAGCCTAATGTCTTCTAACTCTAAAGTCTCCTAACTATGGATCAAAAGCGCTGTAGATATCAGTGATATGGACATGATCGCCAGCTGATCGTACTTCAATCAATTTTGCTTTTATCAAATTAGAGACATGAAAAGCCAATGACGAACCCACCGGGCAATTCACTTAAATATGCCCGGATCGTAAGCGGATTATGTCATTATTTCGGCATTTTCTCTCTTAGCGACTTTTTAAGCGTTCGTTAAGGGCATTTCTAGACTGCTCCCTGTCATCAAAATGAATCTTTTCTGTGCCTAGTATTTGGTAGTCTTCGTGGCCCTTGCCTGCAATGACAATGCCGTCTCCAGCCTGCGCCTGTAGGATGGCGCTGCGAATAGCTGCGGCGCGATCGCAAATCACCTGATCTGCTTCTAGATCTCCCTCAATCCCAGCCACCACATCTTTCAAGATTTGCTCAGGATCTTCTGTGCGTGGATTGTCTGAGGTCACAATGGCTCGGTCGGCCTGTTCATAGGCAATGCGTCCCATCTGAGGACGCTTGGTGCGATCGCGATCGCCCCCACAGCCAAACACACAAATCAGCTGCCCGCTCACAAATGGGCGCGCTGCCTTCAGCGCATTTTCTAAGCTGTCTGGCGTGTGGGCATAGTCCACAATCACGCTAATGTCCTGCTCAGTGTCAGACACCTGAACGCGCTCCATCCGTCCAGGTACGCCGGTAAATGCAGGTAAAACGCTCACAATTTTATCTAGAGCGACGCCTAAATGCAGCGCCGAGCCAACGGCAGCCAGCAGATTTTCTAGATTGAACTGGCCCACTAGCGGTGAGTTAAATTTTGCCTCGCCTGACGGAGTAGAGATCGTGCCGCTAACGCCCGTAGGCCCGTAGCTCAGGTCTTTGGTATATAGGTCGGCAGAGGGATCGTCGATGCTGTATGTCCAGGTTTTCTCCTGGCCCAATCGGTCAATCAGCTTTTGCCCATAGGGATCTTTTTGATTAATAATGGCGCGGCCCTTTAGATAGTCAGGGCTAAATAGTAGGGCTTTGGCTTCAAAGTAGTCGTCTAAATCTTTGTGGTAGTCGAGGTGGTCTTGGGTGAGGTTGGTAAAGACCGCCACTTCGAAGGGGATGCCCCACGTTCGCTGCTGGGCGAGAGCATGGGAGCTGATTTCCATCACGGCGTTTTTGCAGTCGGCCGCTTGGGCGCTGGCCAGTTCCTTTTGCAAATCCACAGAGAAGGGCGTGGTATGGACGGCCGTCTTTTCATAGCCTGGCCAGCGAGTATACAGCGTTCCTAAGATGGCGGTTTTTTGCTCACCCTGATTCAAGAAGTACTCAATCAGGTGAGTTGTGGTCGTTTTGCCATTTGTGCCTGTGACGCCCACCATGCTCATGGCCTGGGCTGGCTGACCATAAAACTTAGCCGCTAGTTCGGCGCAGGTTTTGGCAATTTCTGCTGCTGTGAGAACGAGGGCACCGTCGCTATTGGGCTTTGCTGCGAGGGCGCTGTCAGAGATTAGGGCTGCGATCGCACCTTTTTCTATCGCACCCGGCCAAAACTCACCCCCATCGACCCTAGTGCCCGGCATCCCAATGAACACATTTCCTGGCGCAATCGTTTGAGAATTGGTCGAGAGTCCCGTGACTTCTTTTTGCCAGTGGGGATGGGTCGCAATTTTCTCAGAGAGGGCCGTCCCCTGCGAAGGCAGTCCAGAAAATAGTTCTTTGAGCAGCATAATTTCTCCTCTTTTTTTATGGCCTTGATGAAATGGATGGCCCTTGAACGGCCTTTATGATGCTTGAGATTATGCCTCAAAGGGGCCTATGTGTGTCTGTATAATTTGTGCGACTTTGGCTGGCGTCGTCCGAGGAGACATCCGTGGCAGCGCCTTTTCTATCTCTCCGGCTTCTGTTTTTACTCGCTGGCAGAGCACAGGCACTTCGTATTGATACTTCGCAAACCATCCCTCATTTTCGGTAATGTTGCGAACTTCTAACGCAATGGGCAGGCCCTCTAGCTTTTCTTGTAGCCCCTCACATAGATGGCACCCTGGCTTGCTGTACAAAATCAGTTCCTTCATGGTTTTCTATGTCCGTACAAGTATCTGTAGATAAAAGTCTTATCCCTTTATTGTCGCTCAGTCCCGTGATTTCTTCCTCTATCTGCCTTGTTCAAACCCTTTAGAAACTTGGCTAAACTCCAGCTAAACTCAACCGATCCGACAATGCCCGGTATCCCGACCGGAATACGTGTGATTGTGCGTTAGCATGTGATTGCGACTCGCGCAGCCACTTCTTTGTTTAGGCTAAATTGGTCGTCGCCGATACCTGGCATCCCCATCAAGCGGGCTACCATCTAACCGGCACATTGCTACTGGGCAAATACATACAGATAGCTATCTTTTATTTGCCTCGATTACTACTCACGGTTTAGTGCTCATGGTTCAGTGCATAGACGCGCCCACCACGCTGACTGCTCTACAGGGTCAGTCCAGTGCGCCCAACGCATCCATTTCTCAGCTAGATTTGGACTCGTTAAATCAGCAGTTTGCCCAGTCCACCCCACAGGAAATTTTGGCTTGGGCCAGTCGTCACATTCCAGATGGCCTAGTGCAGACCACTTCCTTTAGCCTGCTGGTCGTTACTCACATGCTCTACGTAGAGTTGCGTCACCGTATCCCCGTTATCTTTTTAGATACGCTGCATTTATTTCCAGAGACCTTGGAAACTGCTCGCCTAGCCCAAAAAAAGTACGCCCTTGATCTCCACACTTACCGAGTCCCCGAGGTAAAGAGCCGCGAAGCCTTTGCTGAAAAGTACGGCCCGCAGCTTTGGGCAACGGATGTAGAGCGCTTTTACGAGCTGACCAAGGTTGAACCTTTGCAGCGCGCCCTAAAAGACCTGACTGTGAACGCCTGGATTACAGGCCGTCGCCGTGACCAGTCGCAAACACGTCAAGATTTGCCGATTTTTGAGCGCGATAGTGAAGGGCGTTTGAAGATAAATCCTCTGGCCCATTGGACAAAAAAAGAGGTTTGGAGCTATATCTCTGAGCATGGTGTTCTTTACAATCCTCTGCATGATCGGGGCTACACCAGCATTGGTGATGAGCCTCTGACGACGCCGACGGCGGCTGGTGAAGACGAGCGAGCCGGGCGTTGGCGCGGCAGTGAGAAAACAGAATGTGGCATTCACTGGTAGTCGTTCATCCTATGCCCATAATCCTATGCCCATAAAACATAGGCAGATACAATGGGCGAGCCCCTTTCGCCGTTTGATTTGCTGTGAGCCCTTTTTTGCCAGCTGTTCCACCGCTCGCCTTTATCAGTCCTGACGGCAGCAATCAAGCGGACATTGAAGCACTATTGCATCAGGTAGTGACGCTGCTGGTGGCAGAAATGTCTAATGCTCAGGCTCGTTTGCCGCTGCCAGAGCCGTTGCCGGTTGATGGGCTTTCGCAGTGGGCACAGATTCCTGAGCGGTCGGTTTCGGTAGCGTCATTGTTGGTAGAGGTGCGATCGCACATTCGCCATGCTATGAATGCGGCCCACCCTGGCTACATTGGCCACATGGACTCCATCCCCACCACCCTGTCCATTGTGGGTGACCTGCTGGCCGCCGCCCTCAATAACAACATGCTCAGCGTCGAGATGTCGCCTGTCTTATCGCGGCTAGAGCCCTTAGTGCTAGAGCAAATAGCGGCTCTGTTTGGCCTGGGGGGGCAGTCCGGCGGTGTGCTGGTCAGCGGTGGCAGCCTAGCGAATTTGCAGGCACTGACTGTCGCGCGCAATCAAGCCTTTGACGCGGTAGAAAAAGGCGTCGTGGGTTTGGCCCGTCAGCCGGTTTTCTTTGTCTCAGAGGTGGCACACACCTCTATGAAAAAGGCTGCGATGATGATGGGTCTAGGGGCAAAGGCTGCGATCGCACTTCGCACAAACGCCAATTCCCAAGTCGATATTGCTGATCTAAAAGACAAGCTGGCCCAAGCGGAATCTCTAGGGCAGCAGCCTTTTGCCATTGTGGCCACCGCTGGTACAACGGTAACGGGCAATGTGGACCCGATTGTAGAAATGGGTGCGATCTCACGTTCACACAACCTCTGGTTTCACGTTGATGCGGCCTATGGCGGAGCCGTTGTATTCTCAGAAACCCATTGCGACTTGCTCGCAGGCATCGATCAGGCAAACTCAATCACGTTCAATCCGCAAAAATGGCTCTACGTCACCAAGACCTGCGCCGCCGTTCTATTCAAAAACTTTGACCTGCTCAAGCAGCACTTCCGCATCCGAGCCCCCTATATGGGTGACGACGAGCAATGGCCAAACCTAGGTGAACTCACTGTTCAAGGAACTCGCCATCCAGACATTCTCAAGCTTTGGCTGTCGCTTCAGCACATGGGCAGAGCAGGCTATCGCGATATTATTCATCACAGCTACGCGCTGACTGAGCGATTCGTTGCGGCTGTGAAAGCGCGTTCCTTTTTACAGCTCGCCAGTGAACCACAGATGAATTTGATTTGTTTTCGGTTTGCACCCGCCAGCGTGAGCGCTGACCAGTGGGACGAGCTAAATTATGACCTGCAGCAGGCATTACTAACTGCCAATGCACCCGACACGGTATTTCTATCGCTGCCCAGCTATCGAGGTCAGCGCTGGCTCAAAGCCGTCTTACTCAATCCTTACACCCGTGCTGACACTATCGAGCAGCTGTTTATGCAGATCGATGACTTTGTAGATAAAGTTGCCAACTGTAGCGAAGCGTAACTCCATAAGAGTAACTCCACAAGACTACGCACAGAATCACGCAACCCTGTCAGCGGCTTTACCCTGCCAGCATCAAAGCCTTCTTCTGCATCATTTTGAAAATATTATAAAAGCCGTTAGCCCTAGAAGGCGTCAGGCTCACATCTAACTGAGTTTCTTTGATAAAGTCGGGCGTGAGCTGCACAATTTCCGCTGGCGATAGCCCTTCCAAGGCAATGATTAACATTGCCAATAGTCCTTTGGTGATTTGCGCATCCGAATCACCCTGATAGCTAACCTTTCCATCTGTTAGCTCAGCCGTGATATAGACCTGCGATACGCACCCTTGCACTTTATTTTCGGCTACTTTGTCTTTTGCAGGAAGGGCCTCCAGCTTTTTGGCATACCAAAGTAGCTGTTCGTAGCGTCGCTTGGGTTCACTAATGCGAGCAAATCGTTTGACCAGTTTGTCTAATTGAGCGGGACGAGGGGCAGCAGCCATGCGGATAGAAAGACCGTCGATTTAGGTTGTCTCTCCCAACCATAACGTGTATCTTCGCTTCTATCAGCGTCAGTTCTATCAGCGCTGGTGCTTGGTTTAGTCTATTTCTAG
Source organism: Cyanobacteria bacterium J06627_28 (assembly GCA_038521595.1). Lineage (GTDB taxonomy): Bacteria > Cyanobacteriota > Cyanobacteriia > Phormidesmidales > Phormidesmidaceae > Phormidesmis. Next base: position 10,131 of record JBCBKQ010000014.1, read on the forward strand.
TCCTTTTCGGCTAGCTCTTTGGTGCCACCATCTTTGGGTGCGACAAATCGATTGGCAACCGTCTCTGGCTGAATGGCAGAGAGTACAACATGGCCAGAATCAGTGATCATGACGGCTCTAGTGCGTCTACCGTAGGTCGCATCTACCAGCTGCCCGCGTTCGCGTGCGTCCGAAATAATCCGTTTAATCGGGGCAGATTCAGGACTGACGATGGCGACTACTCGGTTTGCAGAAACAATGTTTCCAAATCCGATATTAATAAGTTTCATGGTTCTATGGATAAAAAATGACCAGATAAAAAATAACTGGATAAAAAATAACTAAATCAGGCCGCTGTTACCGATATTTGTGTTCTTGTGAAGACAGCCTGTATGACAAAGCGATACGCTAGTAATGGCAGCTGCAAAATTCAAGAAGTTTATGCAAGAAAGTTATTGAAGAACGTTGCTTTCATAATTTGCTTTTCTAGATAGTAGGAAGTAACCCTATGTCAAGGCCTATATAAAAGGTCCGGATAAAAGGCCCGAATAAAGAATCGGTCAAAGAATCGGTCAAAGAACACCCTACTTGATGTAATCCTACTTGATGTATTTGATAGTTACTGATTCCACCGATGCTGCTTCCTCGGCGTTCCTGGTGCCAGATCCATTGCTAGGGTGATTCGTTTGAAGCGACTGATTTTCAAGCATTAAATCAATTTTTTAATGATCAGCTCGACTTTTATTTGATGACGACGTCTCCGACCCCAGCGAAATAAGATTGAGCTAGATAAATAATATAGACGTTAATTAGTGACTTTTGAAAGCTCTTTAGTAGAGATTCATTTTATTAGCTTGTTCTGAGAAAAGGCTGATTTTATTAGTCACTTTTCCGCCTCACTTTTCTTTGATTTTTCTTACCTTTACAGCTTTCTTGAGAGGGGCTTTTGTGCAGCCAGTTGATTTCACTACAGTCATGGCCGTCCGTGCGGAGTTGCAGGCTCATTGGTTGCCTGCACGCTGCGAACAGGTCTATCAGCGCGATCGCTTCACTATTTTTATGGCCCTGCGCACCCTAGAGCGTAGAGGGTGGCTCGCTATTTCCTGGCATCCTCAAGCGGCTCGTATCCACATGGCACCGCCGCCGCCAAAGCAGCCAGACACCTTTACGTTTTCTCAGCAGCTCAAGCACCAATTGGGTGGACTTGCCCTCACCCAAATTAGTCTGCTCTCTCCTTGGGAGCGAGTATTAGATTTGCAGTTTGCGCGGCGGCCAGATGAGCCCGCCCTATGGCACGTCTATGTAGAAGTTATGGGCAAGTACAGCAATGTCATCTTGACCGCTGCCGATAATCAAATTGTCACGGCAGCCCATCAGGTTAGCTCGCAACAGTCTAGCGTGCGTCCTATTCAGACCGGCAAGCCCTATGAGCATCCCCCTGCAATCCGGGGAAAATTGCCTGATGCGGCGGAAGCGCTTGTCGATTGGCGCGATCGCATTACTTTAATCCCTGGCCCGCTCAAAAAAATGCTGGTCAAGGCCTACAGCGGTGTGAGTTCTTCTGTGGCGAGCCAGCTTATCTTCGCCGCAGGACTTCCTCCAAAGGTCACCACTGAGGACTTGTCTGAGGCCGATTGGCAGCAGCTTTTTCAAGTTTGGCAAGGCTGGCTTAAGTGTTTGATAGAGGATAAGTTTTCTCCGGCTTTACTGTCTACAGGGGGCTACACCGTTCTCTCAAATTTATTGCCGCCGACCGTCCAATCAGCAGCTCAATCGGCAGTTCAACCGACCATTCAATCGGCAGTTCAACCGGCCATTCAGCCAGCAGAAAGCGTTCAAACGCTACTCGACGATTACTACCGCTTTCAATTTAACCAGACGGCTTTTCGCCAGCTGCACCATCAGCTCGCTCAGGCCTTGAAAACGCGGCTTGCAAAGCTTCGCCAAAAAGCGGCTACCTTTACCACTCGCCTCTTGCAATCTAAAGAAGCAGACAGCTATCGCCAAAAAGCTGATTTGCTGATGGCGTCATTGACCGAATGGCAGCCGGGTATGACCGAGATTAAGCTGACTGACTTTGAGACTGGTGAGCCGATTGCGATCGCACTCAATCCCGAAAAAAACGCCGTTCAAAACGCTCAATATCTCTACAAACAGCACCAAAAGCTAAAGCGAGCTCGCATTGCTGTCATGCCACTACTGGCCGAAGTCAACGATGAAATACATTACTTAGAACAGGTAGAAGACAGCCTTTTGCAAGTGCCCGCTTATCAGCACGAAGCTGACTTGCAGTCGCTTGAAGAGATCCGATCCGAGCTAATCGAGCTGGGCTATGTCCGCGATACGACCGGGCGCAGCCAAGGCCAAACCAAGGGCCAGAATACAGCTCAGCAAGGCAAAGGCCAAAGCAAGGGGCAAGGCAAAGGCCAAAGTAAAGGCCGCAGCAATCGCCAGAAGGGTAAAATGCCAACTATCAACTGCCATCTGTACACCTTGCCCCAGGGCCTGACGGTGATGATTGGCCGGAATAACAATCAAAACGAACAGCTCACCTTCAAGCAAGCGACCGACTACGATCTCTGGCTCCATGCCCAAGAAATTCCGGGCAGCCACGTGTTGCTCCGCTTAAACGCAGGTGAGGTGCCCACAGACGAGACCCTGCAGCTCGCCGCCAGCTTTGCCGCCTACTACAGCCGTGCCCGCCAGTCTGAGCAGGTGCCCGTTGTGATGACTGCGCCAAAGCATGTGTACAAGCCCAAAGGTGCGCTCCCTGGCATGGTCATTTATAAACACGAAGAGGTGCTGTGGGGACAGCCGCAGCAGGCTCAATCCTTTATCGATGACTTGTGAGATCGATATGTGGTCGGCCTGTTGTCGGCCTGTCGCCGGCCTTTTATCGGTACGCTTACAAGACGCCCACCGTCACAGGGAGGTACAGAATCTTAGCTAGGGTCTCATTTTCAATGACGCCATTTTCAGTCAGTCTAAAGTAGCGCTGAAAGGCAACAACTGCCTTCCATGTTCTGAGATTAAAAACGCCGTTGATATCGACTGCGTAGCCCATACGCACCAGCTGAGACTGAATTTCTCTGACATCAGAGCCAATCATATGAGGCTTGCTTAGATAGAGCGATCGCGCATGTAGCACCCGCTGGGTAGCCACATCCGCAATGCCGCTCACAGGCAAACCAACCGAAGCCTGAAACTTTTCTACTGCCCACTGAGTGAGCCCGCCAAAAATGCCGTCAATGTCTATTTCGTAGCCTCTCTGTATCAGCGCGGATTGCAGTTTGCGCACGTCTTGGCCCTGCATCTGTGGCTCAGTGAGATCGAGGACTCGCGTTCGATTGATAACGGTGAACTGGTCGCCGCGCACTTCTTTTAAGAAGAGATCCGCTTCTTCTTTGCGTCGGCGTTCAATGCAGGCCGGTGGATTGTGGCCATAGTAACCGCTGAGAATGGCAGGCATTTGATACCAGCGGCGATCGCGCAATGCTTTACCGAGGAGCGATCGCGGTGACAGCACAGATACATCATTGCCCAGGCTATGGGCCAGACTCAGCAGCGCGCTCCGCTGATTTTCATTGAGATCTTGCCAGCCGGGCAAGTCTTGCAAGATTGGCCAAGACTCTTGCTGCAGCTGGCGGTGTAGCAACTCGTCTGCCTGCAGCTGTGTGAGCGTATCTCCGGCAGCAAACGGTCTGCCGTCACGGTGATGGCTGCTGCCCCAGCCTGCCAAATACTTGCCGGTGATAGCGGTTGGATTAGGGTTTTCGTAGGCATCCAATCGACAGGCCGTAAACTGCTTAATCAGCTCAATGCCCGCCATGGGCAGTTGCTCAGAATATAAAAAAGCAGAGACTGATAGGTTTGACCGACGACTAAATGACATGTATTTTTTGATACGTTAAAATCGGAAAGCGTCTAAGTACATTTCTAAGTATAAAAGAAGAACGGGATGTTCAAGATCGCCATTATCACAGACTAAAATAAGTTGTTTTTGCAATCATCGCGTGATGAAACTGAGTTTGGTTTTGGAATGAGTGGGAAGGACTTTGTAAATCGTCAGCATTACGGTTATTTATGCCGCAAGCTATTTGCTGAGACCGTAATAAAGCCATTTTTCTTGTCGACACCTCGTCAACAGATGATCGTCAGTAAACGCAAACGATCATTAACAAACGATAATCAACAAATGACAGTCACTATGGCCCTATCGGCAAAGCTATAGTGAGGAAGACCCTCCCGCCACTGGACGATAAAAAATTGGCTAAACGTCGCGCCATGCTACCGCTAAGCATTGCGCCCATGATGGATCGTACTGACCGTCACTACCGTTACTTTATGCGGCAGATAACGCGTCGTACCTTGCTGTATACCGAAATGGTCACCAGTCAGGCCATTCACTATGGCGACACTGAGCGGCTTATCGGCTTTACCCCAGCCGAAAATCCTCTAGTGCTTCAAGTCGGTGGCGATGATCCCGTTCTACTGGCTAAGTGTGCTCACCTTGCGGCTGAGTTTGGCTATGCCGAAATAAATTTAAATGTAGGTTGTCCGAGCGATCGCGTCCAGAGCGGTAACTTCGGCGCTTGCCTCATGGCCAAACCAGAAAAAGTCGCTGAGTGTGTTGCTGCCATGATGGCTGCCTCTCCTATCCCTGTCAGTGTGAAGCACCGCATCGGCGTAGACGAGCTTGACCGCTACGAAGATTTGACTAATTTCATAACCGTTGTATCAGCAACGGGCTGCGATCGCTTTACCGTTCACGCTCGCAAAGCCTGGCTCCAGGGCCTCAGCCCAAAGGACAATCGCACTATTCCGCCCCTGCGCTACAGCGATGTTCACCGGCTCAAGCAGGACTTTCCTCACTTATATATAGAAATCAATGGCGGCTTCAAAACCCTAGGACAGGTGCAAAATCAGCTCCAGTCTGTAGATGCCGTCATGATTGGCCGGGCCGCCTATGACACGCCTTACCTCTTTGCCACCGTCGATCAAGACATTTTTGGCGACTGGTCTCAGCCAGTGCGCACCCGTCATCAGGTTGTGCAAGCCATGCTGCCCTACATTGACGACTGGACGATTAAAGGTACGCGGCTAAACAGCATTACGCGGCATATGCTGCATCTATTTCATGGGCAGCCGGGTAGCCGCATTTGGAAGCGAACCCTCACAGAAGGTGCGAGCCAGCCTAATGCGGGTGTGCAGGTTGTCAAAGATGCGCTAGCGCTGGTGTGTGAGGCACAAGACGTTGCCAGCGCTCACATGGCAGCGGCAGATAGTCGCTATGCAGAGTCGCTGCTGTCCTAGTCGCCCCGGTTACAACCGTCGCTTGAGTAGCGGGTATCGATGAGAACGCTATTCAAATCCTCCCGGTCCTTCCGGATTTAGGTCGAATCATCTACAAAACCACTATGTATTAGCGGGCACCTTGTGGGAGAACACCCCTCTATGGAGCGCCTGAACAATGTCTGCGACTGGTGTAATTTTGCTGCTATTGATTGCCCTAATAGGGGCTGTAATCTTTGTGGTGTGGAATAGCTACAACCGCTTGGTCACGCTGCGCCGCCGCTATAAAAACGCCTACGCCCAAATAGACGTACAGCTTCAGCGTCGCTACGACCTCATTCCCAACCTCGTCGAAACAGCAAAAGGTTATATGGCCCACGAGCGCGAAACCCTAGAAGCTGTCATGGCTGCTCGCAACCAAGCTCAGTCTGCTGCCCAAGGCGCAGCCTCCAACCCTGGCGATCCGCAGGCGATGCAGCAGGCGGTCAGCGCCGAAGCCGGACTCTCGGGTATGCTTGGTCGCTTGCTGATGGTCACAGAAGCCTACCCAGAGCTGAAGGCTGATCGATCCATGAATGCGGTCATGGAAGAGCTGCGCACAACCGAAAACAAAGTGTCCTTTGCCCGCCAGGCATTTAACGATGCAGTCACGCTGTACAACACACAGCGCGAGGTATTTCCCAGTAACTTCATTGCAGGCTCTTTCCAATTTATCGGTGCCGAACTCTGGCAAGAGCTAGCCCCAGAGGCCCGGCAGGCTCCTCGCGTTTCCTTTTAATCGCGGTCTTTAGAAAGACGATTTGAGGAAATGGCTTAGGCATGAATAACTTTTTTGAGCAGCAGGATCAGGCGCGAAAAATCAGCCACTATCTGATATTCCTGTTTGCTTGTGCGATCGCAGGTACAACCTTTGCGCTGTACATCGCCCTCATCTTGGCAGACATCAAAGTCACGGGTAATGCCGTTGCTCTGTGGGCCCCAGAATATGTCATCGTCGCCACCGTCATCGTTGGTTTTACGGTTGGGTTAGGTAGCCTTAGCAAAGCCCAGTCATTGAGAGGGGGAGGTGCTGTTGTTGCCGCGAGTCTCGGCGGACAGGCTGTTAGCCTAGAGTCGACAGATCCGCAGCATCAAGAGCTATTGAATGTTGTCTCTGAAATGGCCATTGCTGCGGGGGCGGCTGTCCCGAGCGTTTATATCCTGCCGGATCGCGGTATCAACGCATTTGCGGCGGGCCTGACTCCAAACAATGCGGTCATTGGTGTGACTCAGGGCACCCTCGACCAGCTCACACGAGATCAGCTGCAAGGCGTTATCGCCCACGAATTTAGCCATATCATCAACGGTGATATGGCGCTAAATCTCAAGCTAATAGGCTTGCTGCATGGCTTGCTGCTACTACACATAGCCGGTAGACATATTTTGTTTCCAGGGCGCATCGCTCGCCGCTCTTCCCGTAATCGTGATGGTCTTTCGCCTATTCAGGCTGTGGGCATTGGTTTGCTTATTGGAGGCGGTGTTGGTTGGCTATTCGGACTTTTGATCAAAAGTGCTGTTTCTAGACAGCGTGAATATTTAGCGGATGCTGCCGCTGTCCAGTTTACTCGCAACGCTGATGGCATCACCGATGCGCTGCGCCGCATTGCCACTACTAGCGCTAACAGCGCTCGCATTGATTCGCCCAATGCCGAAGCCGCTAGCCATTTATTTTTCAATCAGTTGCCAGGGCTAGGCGCTGCGATCTCTCTGTTTGCGACGCATCCTCCGCTAGAGTCTCGTATTCGTCGCCTGAGTGGTGGCCGCAGGCTGCCGCCGCTCGAACGTCACGACGAGACCAATGCTATTGGCGCTGCCAATGCTGTGCAGCGTACCTCAAAGAACTCTGCTCAGTCTCCATCGCCTGTGGACAGCGCTGCAAGAACGGCTGCGGCTTTGCCACTAGCTGCTGCTGCCTCGCTAGCGCCAAACTCTAAAACAAACCCGACTACTCAGTCACCGATTGCTTCGCCTGCCGCAGTAACTGCTCAGATCGGCACTGCGACGCCCGAACATTTGCATCATGCCCAAGCGCTGCTGAGTCAGCTGCCCGATATGTTACACAAGGCTGCGCGATCGCAAACTGGCGCAGTTGCCATTGTCTACAGCCTGCTACTAGACCAAAAAACGGACGTGACCACCCGTCAAAAGCAGCTCATTGCAGCGCATTCACCCACTGTGCTAACGGCGATGGAAAAAATAGGGCCTGCGATGTCATCGGTAAGTGTGCGATCGCGCCTTCCTCTCGTAGAACTGTGCATTCCCGCACTCAAAACCTTAAAACCTGCCGTGGCGGCTCAGTTTTTTCAACGGATAAAAGATCTCGTACGCGCTAGCGGGACGCTGTCTCTGTCTGAATACGCTATTCAATCTGTTTTGCAATACCGCCTAGAAGAGCACTTTCGCACCGGGCCTGCGCCAACGACAAACATTACCGCCTTGGCCGAGGTCTGGTCAGAGTGCCAAGGCTTACTGTCTGCCCTAGCTAGAGTTGGTCATCAACGCCCAAGCGATGCAGACTATGCCTTTCGTAACGGCCTTTCGCAACTGTCTACGAAAGGCTGTGCTCCGGCCTCACCTACCCTGCCTCAGGCCTCGCTTCCTCAGCTCAGTAACGCACTCAAGCGTCTACGCCTGACAAAACCAGCGCTCAAGCAGTCCATTGCAGATGCGTGCGCTCATACCGTCCTGACTGACGGTCAAACGACGGATCAAGAAGCCGAACTGCTGCGCGCTATTTTGATTTCACTGGGGTGTCCTTTGCCGCCTTTTATTGACGCGGTGTCTCCAACTAAGCCGGCTTCTGTAGGTCCATCTTCTCGTGTTGCATAGGATACAGAGATTGCAGGGATTATCATAGAGTTTCTAACGTTGCGATCGCCTCTCGTCCAAAGGCTATCCAGGGATAAGCGTCATGGGAAAACTGCGCAACGGCCTCTACAATCTCAGGGCTTTGCCAAAGCTCAGGCGACAGATCTCTACGCATGATGTAGCCCTTCATGCGCAATAGCTCAGAAATCTCGTGCTCTTTGTAGTCTTCAAAGCCTCTCGGCATTCGTTTGAGCGTGGCTGTTGCCTGCACAGGGAGCCCCATTTTCTCCAAAGACTGACACAGCTTTAGGACAGCTTCCGGGTTTTGTGCGATCGCCTCTCGCATCGCTGTGAGCACGTTGCTCTCTGGCTGATAAAAACCAGCCGCCACAAAGCCACCGTCTACGCCAAACTGAACGTAGACAATACCGCGCTGATCTTTTTTAGTGCCGCCATAGCTGAGGACGCCACCCATGTGTGTTTTGTAAGGTGTTTTGTCTTTCGAAAATCGAACATCGCGATGAATACGAAAAACCGTTTGCTTACCACCGCGAAGATCGAGCCCAGATCCTTCTAGTCGAAAGCTCAGCGCCTCCATAAACGCAATAAAAGGGTCACGAACGGCCTTGTGATATGTCTTTTTATTGTCCTGAAACCATTCCCGCTCGTTGTTTTGAGAGAGCGCTTGTAAGTATTCAAAAGCCGCTGCCGTAAATCCTGCAAATCCGGGCGGTTTCTGAAGAGGCGCTGTACGCTTTTGTTTTTTAGTAGACGATGTTTTGGCCATATCGATAGGCTATGAAACAGGCTGTAAACCCAGACTGCTGAAAATCAAACTATGAAACCTTGTCTGATCGAGACAGCTGCCAAAAAAAGCTCGAAATAAAATTCGTGACAACATGCGCGACGATAGGCACCAGCAGATTGCCAGTGAGCAGAGCACTCAAACCTAATACCATCCCAATGCTAGTTGCCCAGACTGCATAGGGCCACTGCTTTGGCGCAGACATATGCAAAACACCAAAGCACAGGCTAGATATCGCTAATCCTGTTGCATTTTGGCCCAGGGCTGGTAGCATCACCCCGCGAAAAAGCAGCTCTTCACTGATGCCAGGCAATAGCCCAATCCAAATAGAATCTGATAACAGCAAGGGGGCTAGTACAAAAGCCAAATAGCTATCTGCACTGCGCCTGTAAGCCGGCCAAAGTTGGTAGATACAGACGCTCATGGCAGAAATGCCGAGTCCTACAAGTACGCCAATGCCTGCATCGCGCCAGCTGAGCGCCGAGGGAAATCGAAACGGGTCAAAAAATGACCAGATACGAGCAACTAGCAGCAAAATGATAGCCGTTGCCGCCATAGCCACCAAAAGCTCAGCTCGGTTTAGCGGCTCTAGCTCTGGCTGCTGTTCTGGGCGCTGCGGATACTGTTTCGACACCCTGTAGTTCTCCTTTATACGCCTAGCATATCTGTAGCTTCAGGCTATCAACGCTCATCATACTAACCGCTCATCGCTTTACCCGACACAGGTGCCAAATAAGCGTACATAGCCCGTCTTCGCTGTCCGTCTTTAGTTCGAGCTGCCTTACCGGAGCGATCCACTTTCCGATTTTTCTTGCATTAATCTGCGTACGCTGAAATAGTTTTGACCTTACGGTAACTTTACAATCCGCTGGCCAGCGATGTACGTACCTATTGACAGGTATATCTGTAGGTACGTAAGCATGTCATTGTCTCAATCCTTCTGTACTGCTGGATACCTGCTTTTCTCTGATTTACTGCATCTTTTTGGCAAAAAGTCTAGTTTTTTGAATGTCTCAATAAATCAGATTTTGTCTGTATAATTGTTGGCTTAAACATCTGTTTACCTTGTTTTCGCAACTTAAAACAGGCGCTTGAAATCTCTTTTTGGATTGTTCTTGGGTGACAAAAAATGTTTAAAAAAGTATCCGTAGCTGTTTCGTTCCGTAAGTATAAAAACGTTTGCTCGAGTGTTTTTTTGACTAACGTTTTTCTCGTTTTTACTAAGTAAAATTGATTCTACAAAAATAGGAGAAAGCCCCTCATATCAACTTCTTAAGGTGTTATCTCAAATGAAATTAGGGGAATTCAATAGTTACTCAGATGATTTGTTCTTGTTGCGCGATTCGCGTTCAACGTAACTTCAAAAGCATCAGAGTAGGGGCCTGACGAATTCTTTAGATTTACATAGCCTGCGGAACTCAATTTTAAGATATGGACAGTTCGACAAATCGATCCTTGCCTGATAGTGATATTGGCATTTACGAATGCGAAGTGCGTCTCAAGTTTCGCATCATTGAAGAGCAGCTAACCATGACCAACCATGATGAGCTTGTAGAGACTTTGGTGGATGCTTTTGCGTACGGTAGCGATGAATATCTAGAAGCGCTTGATAGCCAAGTAGATATCGAGCAGCTTAAAGACGTGGCAGATGCCTCTCCGGAAATGCGCCGTCAGCTTATTCGCCTGCGAAACTCTAATCGGCTAGGGTAAGGCAGCCCTGAGCAAAGATGCTACGAGGGCGCTAGAAATCTCTCTAGAATCCCTCTAAAATCCCTCAGAGCGCATACTTGGGTTTGCCAGCGCTCTAAGGCCTCTAAGGCCGCTGGAACTTAAATATGCATGCAATCCAGTACGCTTTAGTACTCAAATCAGGGAGCTAAGCGCTTTAGCTATTTCTGATACCTAATTCTGATATGTGGGCTAAGAAGGTTGCTGAGTTTACCGCCAAAGATATTCCTATGAAGTTTGACACTTCACCCATCCTGCGGGTATCTTTATAAAGGTCTAAAACACATGCGCCCCCATCGTCTAGAGGCCTAGGACACCTCCCTTTCACGGAGGCGACGGGGATTCGAATTCCCCTGGGGGTATGTTAAGAAACGCTGCCACGCAAGCTTTACGGCTTGTGTGGTTTTGTTTTCATATCTTGTTTTTACACAGCTGAGCAGCAAGCCGGTCTAAACTTGCTGTTCAGTAAATTCAATCTTTGAATGATGAGCGACGTCCCGCATAGCGTCGAGAGCGGCAGCATTAGAAGGCCATAGCAATCCGCACTCATCTTTAGCTACTGCCGACACCTTAGCTGCTACCGACGCCTTAGCTGCTACAAACAGCTGTAGGTCTGGTTCTAAACGGCGCTAAGTGCCTAGCAGCGGTGGAAGCGGGAATGTCCACCAAGGCGGGGAACGCTCACCAGAACAATCCGCTGATGCATCGAAGGATTGCTATAAATATCTGGAAGAGGAAAAGTTCCAAAAACAGCCCCCCTAATTTCTGTTTAGAAATTAGGGGGGCTAATCTTTCCCTTTAGCTTTTCCTCTGGCTGTCTCTATACGCTGGCTAGCTCTAAGGACCGCTTGTGAATAGCTAGAAGGTTAGTCGTAAGATTGTTTCGGATGTGATGCTCAATAAGCTTGACGGGCATAGCGCGTGGAGGCTTGACGAATAGGTCATAGGAGAGGCGAGTAACCCCTTGCTCTGTGGGCTCTAGCTGCCAGCTGCCTTCAAATTGATTGAAGTCTCCTTCACGCATGGAAAAGCCCACTTCGTGAGGGAAGTTTTCGGTCATGTCTAGTACGACGCGGGCGCAAAACTTTACCCTGAGGAAGCACTGAGCACCAATTTGCTCTAGGCGAATGCGACCGTCTGAGTTGGGTATGAGCTTGCTAGAAGTCAGGCTAGGGATAAAGTCAGAGAGGCGCTCGTAGTCGGTGATGACTTCCCAGACCTTTTCAACGGGCTGAGGAATGATTACAGAGGCAAGGATGCGCCTCTCTCTGGCAGGACGCTTTTCTGTCGAGATTTCGACGTAAGCGGCAGCAGGAGGTGGAGTGGGTTGTAGCGTCTCTTGCGTCACAGATCCTTTCTAAGCTCTTTCTAAAGAATATCAGTAAGGGGGCGCTCCGATGTACTGATGGGAGCGTCAGCCGTTAGGTTTCATTGGGGGCTTGATAAAGGCTTTTTCTTCTTTCAAGATTCTTCCAATCTATCGGGAGTAACACGCTGGGTTCTGCATGGATGGATACAGAAGCGGGTTAACACGGGTTAACAGAGGTCCCTGTAAAAAAGAAAGGGAATAGCCCTTTGATGAACACACATATTAAGCATATTTGCTTATATTGTAGCGGTTCTTTGCGGGGGGGTGCCTTCCGCAATCACACTTGAGTTGTTCGGGATAAGTTTTTTGCTGAGCTGGCCAGTCTCGGTTGTCTAGTCTCGGTTGCCTGGGCTCGGTGAGTTAGTAAATTTGTATTTATAATGTGTGCAAGCCCCTGACGAACCTGCTATAAACATCAGTGGAACGTTTTACTTCTGTTTTTTTGTTGTGTGGCTGCCATGGTAAATGTCCCCGAAAATAGTAGGCCAAGAAACACGCCTCAGGTTATCGGGACGGTAAAGGGGCCGGGTGAAAATGGCAACCAGTATGTTTTCATTACGTCAGATAATCGACAGGTGAAAATCGGCGAGTTTGTATTTTATGAGGTGAATGCGCCAGAGGGTACTGACGTATGGCAGATATTGGGCAAGATTTCTGAGCGTCGATTGAGTGATCATTTGCCGGATCGCATTTTTGCCGATGCTGAGATTAGCCCGGATGCGATCGCAGCCCTCGTTGGGTTTTCTCACCCGAATCCCGAGCTATACGAAGTTACCGTAGATGTCATCGGCTACTTTCATCCGGCCTTAGGCTTTATTAATCCTAGGCTCACGCCAACCCCAGGCGCTAGGGTCTGCATCACCGATGATGAAACCCTCAAGCGCGTCGTTAACAAAAAGCAGCCGGGCGACGTGGGCTCAGCTCAGATAGGCTCTCTATTGCTACGTCCGGGTGGAACGGTGCCTGTGGCCCTAGACGTCAAAGAGCTGGTGAGTACTCACATGGCCATTCTGGCGGGTACTGGCTCGGGTAAGAGCTACACCGCTGGCGTGCTAATCGAAGAATTTTTGCAGCCGTACAACCGGGCGGCGGTACTGATTTTTGACCCTCATGGGGAGTATGGCACTTTGTCTGAAATGCGAGGGCACAGCGCTTTTCAGGCGGCGGATGGCTATGCGCCGGATGTCAGGATTTTGACGCCGGATGACATTACGATTCGAATTTCATCATTGGACTATCATGATGTGCTAACGCTGTTGCCAGAAATGAGCGATCGCCAGCAGTCGATTCTCAACAAAGCCTTTCGCATTTTGAAGCGGCACAAGCGGGGCGACTACCGCTGGAACGTCGATGATTTGATCGCGGCGGTGAATGAAGCTGACACTGCAGAAGATGATGAAGGTAATTTGAAAATAGGGTCTTCTGCCCCGGCTATTGAATGGAAGCTAGAGCGCTTTGCCAATTCGCGATATTTTCACCAGACCAATCACTTAGCGCCAAGTGATTTGTTTGAGCCGGGGCGAGTGACCGTGCTGCAAATGAATGAGATTAGTCAGGAAGAGCAGCAGGTGATTTGTGCGGCGGTGCTGCGGCAGAGCTATTTGGCGCGGATGAATACGGCCAAAGAGAAGAACACCATAGGCGATGAGAATTATTTGCCCTACCCAGTGTTTACCCTAATCGAGGAAGCCCATCGCTTTGCACCTGCTAAAGAGCCTGCACGGTGTAAGGCAATTTTGCGAACGATTTTGAGTGAGGGGCGAAAGTTTGGTCTGGGGGTGGGGCTCATTACTCAGCGGCCTGGCAAGCTTGATTCGGATGTGCTGTCGCAGTGCATGAGTCAGTTTTTGATGCGGATAGTCAATCCGGTGGATCAAGAGAGTCTGAAGTATGGGGTAGAGGCGGCAGGACGTGATTTGCTCAAGGAGCTGCCTGCGCTAACAAAGGGCCAGGTGATTATTTCGGGGGCTTGTGTCAATACGCCTGTGATGTGTCAGGTGCGCAAGCGATTGACTAAGCACGGGGGTGAGACAATGGATGCGCCACTGGAGTGGCAGCGTCATTTTCAGGGCAGCCGACTTAAAACTCAGTCAATTGATGTGGCGCCGGTGGCGGCCAAGGCTAAGGCCAAGACGCTGCGTGGGATTAGCCTGGAATAGAGCAACTACTGTAGGGCGGCGGCCTGTGCGAGGGCGGCTTTGCTATTGTCTGCGTAGCTGGTAACACGCGCTTTGGCCTGGTCGTATTGAGCGTTGCCCTCTGGGATTTGGGCCATGAGGTCTGAGGCGCGTTGCCAGCGGGCGGCAAGATCTAGCCACTGGGCTGCCGTGGTGGCAGTTTGTCCGTCTGTGGCGGCGATATTTGCAATGCGAACAGCTTCGGCAAAGGCGTCGGCAGTTTGTCCAGAGCCGGGGGGCGGGGTTGGTGCGGCCTCGCTGTCTGCTGGGGCTGGCGTCGTTGAATTGTTGGCCGGTGTATTGTCGGCCGATGTATTGTCGGCCGGTTCGGAGGTTGGCGTATCTGTTGCTGATGCGGCGCCGTCGTTGGCTGCAGGTGTGCCTGCTGTCTGGGCTTGAGTGGTGGCTGAGCTGTTGGCTGGGGGCGTGGTGCTGGGCGGATTTTCGGGGGGCGTAGTGTCTGCGGCCCGTTGGCCAAGATCTTCTGTCGTAACGCTGAGGTCAGGCAGTGGGGGAAGATCTGTTTGAGCTGGTTGATTGGGAGCAGTATTTTCCTCAAGGGATGAGTTGACCTGACGGATCTGGGTGAGGTCTTCTCTAAAAAGCCAGCCGGTGCCAAGGATTAAGACCGCAATGCCCGCACCGCCGATGACTTTGTTGGACAGGGATAGGGGTTTGCGGGTAGGTTCGGTGATGTCTTTGAATATGGGGCCTGCGGGTTTGAGATTGCGATCGCGTATCCATCTTTGTAAAAAGAAGGGCTGCTTGAGCGTAATGACTTCAGACCACAGCAAGGCGTTGTCTGGGTCGCGGTTAATTTCTTCGAGCCAGAGTAGCTGCTCTTCTTTGACGAGGCGACTGTTGATATTGACCCGGCGAATGCGGTGGGGGTTGATATTTTCTAGGATCTCACGGACGCGGCTGACGACGGCCTGCTTTTCTAGCTGCTCAGTGGATTGCGCTTCGCACAGTACCTGCAACATGCCATCGGCGACAACGGCGCGGGTGCGAATGCCAGCGTCGGCAAGGCGCTCGTTTAAGACTTGAATGATGGCAGCAACGCTACCCTGGCGGGCCTGACCGAAGGTTTCAGTAGCGACGGGGTTGCTCATGGCAAACTTGGCTGATGGTGTGAACGATCATCGAGAAAGGAAGTGCCGACGGGCGCCCTTAGAGAATACCTGAAATTGGGGGCACGCAGGCGTTGAGCATGGTTCGCAGCCACGAACGGATGAGTCGCTTACTCTACAAACTCGCTGAGATGCGAGCAGTCATTGACGCGCTTTAAGACCCACCATTCTGGGTTGTAGCGGTCTTGGCGGAGGGTGTCCCAGCGGGTGTCAGCTAGCCAAAATTCGAAGATGGCGGTGTGGTGAATGGGCGTTTTCCAGGTGCGATCGCAGCCTAAAATCTCAGACACTAGCTGCTGCATCAGTCCGCCATGGGAGATCGCCCAAACCACATCTGGCGGCTGATGGGTCATCAGTAACTCTATGAGCCATTGCTGTGCCCTCGCTCTAGCTGCTGTAGGCGATTCTGCCTGGGGCACAGGTTGCCACGCTAGGCTCTGGGTAAGCTGACGGCACAGGTCAGGATATTTGGCGACGGCTTGTGCCCAGGTCAATCCTTGAAAAATGCCCTGATCTATTTCCTGCAAATTTCGAGCGATCTGATGCCTAGGCACTTGCCTTGCGGTTGTCTGTAAAATCTGTGCGGTTTCAATGGCTCGCTGGAGTGGACTGGTGTACAGGTAGGCGGGGGCGGCAATTTTGCCTTCATTTAAGGCGACAGCTAAGCTTTTTGCCTGTTGCTGGCCCCGATGAGAAAGTGCCGTAGAGGTTTGGCCTTCCATCTGTCCTTGGCGGTTCCCGAGCGATTCAGCGTGGCGAATGAGTAGTAGCTTGAGGTAGGTCAATTTTGCCTTAACGTCTACAATTGATTGACACAACTTGTTTCGGGAATCTTGTTTCGGGAATCTTGTAGAGAGCGTCTGATGTCTAAGTGTAGCGAGCTGCTTGGTGCAGCAATTAGTACAGAGCTGCTACGTACAGCCTCAGATGTTTAGAGCGCTTTATGCTGGGTTTTTGCCCGAGGTACTGCTCGCTGTTCTCTCTTGAGATAGTATCTAGAGTGCAAGTTTACAGTGTTCTTCGTTCAATTAGCCCCTTTCATCGCGATTTGTCATGCTGCTAAAATCTACGACTCGCCACATTTTGATTTATGCGGCAACGATTGAAAATAATGAAATTGTGCCAAGCGACCAAAAGCTCACGATTGATGTTGATCCTGAAAATGAGTTCAACTGGAGCGAAGAGGCACTGAAAAAGGTGTATGGCGAGTTTGACCGCCTGGTGGACAACTACGCGGGGGAGTCGCTGACAGACTACAATCTGCGTCGCATCGGATCTGATTTGGAACACTTTGTGCGGATGCTCCTGCAGTCTGGCGAAATTAGCTATAACCTGCAGAGTCGGGTGCTGAACTACAGTATGGGCCTACCCCGCGTTGTTGAAGATAACGCTCAGGGTTAAAGATGAATCGGTTGCTAGCTCGTAAGCTGGCGAGGTCATCGTTTCTCTCTATGTTGTCCTTAGGTCGCTTGTTTAGTGATTATCTGCCCCAATCCCAACTGTAAAACTGCGAATCCTGAGGGGGCCGATACCTGTCAGGTTTGTCAGTCTGCATTGCCGCATCATTACCTTTGGGGTGTGGGTGAACTCATCGGCAACATGCGCCCCGGCACCATGGTCAATCAGCGCTACTTGCTCAAGCGCGATCGCACTTTTTTAGACACTAAGCCCGGCCTCGTTCCAGAGTCATTGCCAGAGCTGCCGCCATTTATACAGCCCTACCTGCATCTCTCTGCCTATCCACTACATGTTCCTCGGCCCTATTCTGTGCTGCGTACGCCCGAAAAGGACTATGTGGTCATGCTGGAGCAAAGCGCTCTGTCGATGGCGACCTATCCAGATGTCCCCAGTGTGCTGCCAAAGCTGACGGGGCGCTGGCCAGATGCGCCGCCGCTCAGACAGCTCAGCTGGCTATGGCAAATCGCCCAGGTGTGGGATGCGTTTGTAGTAGAGCAGGTCGCTGCGACATTGATCGATTCAGAGCTGGTACGAGTAGATGGCTCAGTGGTTCGCCTACTGGCTTTGGCCTCACCGCCGCCGTCTCCAGACGATACCCTAGCGGGCAATCGCGCTCAGCTAGCGCAGCCAACTCTGGTGGATTTGGCCCGGAGCTGGCAGCCTTTGGTCGCAACGGCCAATCAGGCGATTAAATCTTTTCTCTCGCGGCTGTGTGACAGCTTGGAGCGGCAGCAGCTAAATGCCGAGCAGCTAGGTGAGCAGCTCAGTCAGGCGATTACGGTGTGTGGTCAAGGGCAGGGGGTGGCCTACGACATGGCGGTGTTTACTGACCAGGGGCCGACCCGTAAGCGAAATGAAGATGCCTGCTTTCCTAACAGTGGAACGACGAAGACGCTCACAAGCGATGTGGTGAGAGACCAGCCGCAGCTGCTGATTGTCTGTGATGGCATTGGTGGGCATCAGGGTGGGGATGTCGCGTCTAAGCTGGCGATCGCAACGATTCAAGCCCAGCTACAGCCGATGCTAGATGCGAAGTCGAGTAGCCTAACGGCAACAGAGCTGTCGATGAAGATTGAGGCGGCGATTTGTGCGGCGAATGATGAGATCTCGATCCAAAATGATCGCGCTCAGCGGCAGGCGCGCGATCGCATGGGTACAACCCTCGTACTCGCTCTTGTTAGAGGCGCTGACGTCTTTATCGCTCACTTAGGCGATAGCCGCGCTTACCGAGTCAGTAGCCGCTGCTGTCAGCAGGTGACCTTAGATGATGACGTAGCCTCCCGGCAGGTGCGCCTCGGCGGTAGCCTATACCGTGAAGTGCTGATGCAGCCAGGCTCAGGCTCGTTGATTCAAGCGCTGGGAATGGGGCCATCTCAGTCTTTGCGGCCTACGGTGCAGCGTTTTGTACTAGATGAAAACTGTGTCTTTTTGCTGTGTTCGGATGGGTTGAGTGACAGCGATCGCGTAGAGCAATTTTGGTCAACGGTGCTAAAACCGATGATTACTGCGAGCGATGCCAGTGCGTCGGCTGTTGGCCAGCGACTGGTCTCCCTGGCCAATCAATACAACGGCCATGACAATGTCACCGTCGGTCTGCTGAGTGCGCAGGTGATAAGAGCCTCTGATCGCATGGTGCCAAAAGACGCTGGTGTTGGCAGCTTTGTTGCTGGTGAGACGATGACAGCGCCCCCTGATGCCAAACAGCCAAAAGGACAAAGAAGCACAAGGCGATCTGGCGCTAGGCCGATTACCCAGCTGACCAGCGGTGGTACTCAGCCGGGCACAGCCATGGTGGGTGGTGGTGCCGGTAGTGCTGCGACCGATGCTGCAACTGATTTACCCGCCGCTAAGACTACTCGCCAACTGTCAGCATTCAAGGCCGCTTCGAGTCAGGGCGGGCTTAAAAAAGCAGGGATCGTTTTCTTGCTGATTGCTTTGGCCGGGGGCTTGTTTTATGCCATGTTTTCAGGCTCAAATCGCTTTCTGTTTCCTGGCGGGGCGTCTGGCTCTGAAGAGACGACGAGCGAAGGCTCAAACGAGACAGCGACAGGAACGCCTAGTCCACGGACCCTATCACAGCCCATCGAAATGTCTGTGGGTGACTATATTCGAGTGCGTCAGCCAGATGGTACGGGCATTCGGAGTACGCCTGCGGATGAACCTGGTGATGCCACTGTCCCTGGTGCCGTGACGGACGATAGCTTTGGTCAGCTGGCCATTTATCCTCGGCCCGAAGCCAGTCAAGAAACCAATGCCATTCCTGGCTTAGTGCCGACCGGCAGCATTGTGAAAGTACTCAATCAGCAAACGGCAGAAGATGGCACCCAATGGGTTCAGATTCAGCTGTGCACTATCCCGTCTGGAGACACCATCGGCGATGTGCCTGTCGAGACCGATTCAACGGGGGATGGCGGCACCGCAGAAGGCAGTGTTAATGACGTTTTCAATATCCCAGAGCAAGCGGATCAGCCCTTGTTGCTATCGCCAGGTGCGGAGGGGTGGGTGCAGGCGCCTAAAGTGGCAAATACGGCTGAGGCGATTGAGAGCTTAGATCCGAGTCAGACGGAGTCGTGTGAAAGTTGATGGCAAAGCAAATCACTAAAGAGTCGCTTTGTTTGTGGGTGGCGATAGATAGTTTGCAGGCGCAGCGCGATTGCTTTGCCATTTGGGTGTTGCGTGCTCCGCATCCGAGTGGGCATGTGCATTATGACTGTCAGTGGAGCCCCGAGCTGGCTCAGGCTTGGCAAAGCTGGCAGTCATTGTTTTCGCTGCGCGGCTTGCCCCAGGTGCCCCATATTCCGTCTGCCTATGTGCCTCAGTTTGTTTTTGAAAACTTCGACGAAACCGGCGAAGATGCCGACTCTGGAGCGCCGTCTAGCTATAGCAGTCGCTACATGCAGCATTTAGGCGTGAGCCTATGGCAGTGGTTGTTTGACGGGCCAATAAAAAGCAGCTTTGATCGGTCCCAGGGCATTGCGATGGGGCAAGAGATGCCCCTGCGACTGCGCCTAGAAATTCGCGATCCTGAATTGATTGCGCTGCCGTGGGAAATTATGCAGCCACAGCCGGGCAGTCGTGCGCTGTCGCTCAATCGCAAAATTTTATTTAGCCGTACGAGTAGTGATGTCGATCCGTTAGAGCCAGCCCCCTTGGCGCGTGCTCTGAAAATACTGCTGGTACTGGGTAAAGATAGCCCTGGCGAAGACCGGGTTGACGCTGGTGATGTGGCTGGCAGTGAAGGCGACGCTGCTAGCTCAGAGTCTGCTGTGCTACAGCTGGAGCAGGAAGCGGCGCTGCTCAAGAAAATTTTGGAGCAAAGCAGTGATTTGAGTATGCGGCCCACGGCAAAGCGGCGGGTTGATATGCTGCTGCAGCCGACGACGGCAGAGCTGTCTAAAGCCTTGGAAACGGGCGGATACAATGTCTTTTTCTATTCTGGGCACGGGGTGCCAGGGCCAGATGGTGGTTTGCTGTTTCTCTCGGATGCGACCCTAAGCGGTACGGAGCTGGCACAGGTACTGACCCGGGCCGGGGTGAAGCTGGCCGTGTTTAATACCTGCTGGGGCGCACAGCCAGAGGAAACGCAGCAGCGGTCGTTACCGCGCAGTAGTTTGGCGGAAGTCTTGCTACATCATGGTTTACCGGCGGTGGTAGCCATGCGCGATTCGATTGCGGATGAAGAGGCAATTAGTTTTATTCAGGTCTTTGCGCAGACGTTGGCGGAGCGGAAGTCGGTGGATGAGGCCGTTGCGATCGCACGTCAACACCTCTTGACCCTCTACCACTTCAACCAGCCTGCCTGGACATTACCCGTGCTGTACATGCACCCAGATTTTGACGGCGAATTGCTGCTGCTAGAAGAAACCACCCAGATTAACGAGCACACCTCTTTTCGCCCTCGCCGGCAGCAGGCCGTACTGCGAGATGCCGACAATCCCAAAAAAGTGTGGCCCATCTACAGCGATGTCATGCGCATTGGCCGCAAGCCAGAAACCAGCGATCTCGTTATTTCTGACCCTTGGGTGTCGAGCAGCCATGCAGAAATTTTTAATCGCCGAGTCACGTCTCAACAGCCAGGGGACGGCTTGAGAATGGTCTACTTCCTACGGGATAATTCTCGCTACGGTACGTTTTATCGGCAAGATGGCGTCTGGCGTGAGGTTCACCGCCAGGAAGTCGCGCTGACCTCAGGCACCTGTATCCGCTTTGGTAGTAAGTCTGACGGCCAAATGCTAGAGTTCGTTTTGGAAGATTAGATTTTAAAAGCTTAGATTTTGAAAGCTTAGAAAACAGCTCTAGTCAAAAGCGAGTCAGAAGAGATGATCGCCAACAATCAAGAAAACTTTTTGGCCCATGCGGAATAGCCAAAAAGGCCTCTGTATCTCTTTGAGTCACACATCAAACTTCTGCTAGTTCAGGTAAACGCATTCATTATGGCTAACTCCTCACCCGCTTCCTCCTCACCCAATGGCGATATGGACAATACAGAGTCTGCTATTAAAGCTGCTTTGCTACAGTCTGTGCTAGACACAGAGCAAAGTGCCCCCTGGCTAGCCGCTCAGTCTACTGACGAGTACGACGCCCAAGTCGCTACCGCTGGCGAAGCACTTGAGTTTTCTGACGAAGAAGTTTCTCAGGGCTGGCAAACCCTGTCCGCCCAGCTCAATCAGCTGTGGGGAGGCCAGAGCGTTGGCGTTGTTGCTCTGCTTCAGCAAAAATTTGCCGGTCGGATGCCGAGCGATTTGCTGGCTATGATTGGCGAAAAAGCGCAGCAGGTAGCCCAGAGCGGTCAACCCATGCTCGACCAGCTAATCACCTGTGTGCAAGACGGCTTTGACAATATGGCTGCCGCTGACTTGAAAGTGATGGCTCGCCCCATGGCTTTTGCCATGCGCGGCAGCAGCGCCGATGAATTTGTAGAAGCTACCGTTCAATCTATTCGTAAGGAAGACTGGACTGCGTTGTCTCCGATTGAGCAGGCCCGGCTGAGTTTGGCTGCAGCCCGCTATGCCATTTCTCAGTCGGAAGATGTCTAGTTTCATGGTTTCCTCTCTATTTTTGAGGGATGTCTGACTGACGATTGAGTCATTTTTTGATATTTGCAATGGCTGAGCTTAGCTTTCCTATGCTCAGCTCTGGTTTGGGGATGAGCCAGTACTGGACGCGGTCAATCCATTGATAGCTTGGGCGTTCGACTGTGTACTGAGGTTCGCTCCAAATGTCTGCGGGTGGTGGGGTGCCAAAGTATTGCTGGTACAGGGTAAGTGCTTGGGCGCACTGATGGTAGTAGCTGGTCGCATCTGATTCAATGCCACGTCCTGGGGTGTGGTGAATTTGTCGCTTTAGCAGCTGGCCGCAAAAGTCATTCCAATAGGACTGGGTGTAGAGAATGTGATGATGCCAAACACGGTCGATCACGGTTGCTGGAGAGAGTGGCTGCTCTGACACCATGATCAGGAAAATGAACTTTTTGTATTCGCGAATGGCACGGTGGGTAAAGGTGCTTGACCATCGGTACTGCCAGGCTAGTCTGACCGAAAAAGGCCAGGGGACGCCAGGTTCATCCAGTTTGAATCGGGCGATTTGTCCGTAGAGCAGTTTTTGATCGGGTGTCATGGTTATTGTCGCCGGTAATCCAATGATGTGCTCTGGGAGGCTCAGCAGCCGCAGCCGCCATCGCTTTTGTTATAGACTGCGACGATAGGCGTGGGATAGATGGTTTGTAGTTCTAGGCCTAAAAAGTCGCTGAGAGCTTGACCCATCCACCAAAATTCTGCGGGTGTTAGATGGGCATCCCCAAGGGTGTATTCAGTATTACCTGCATAAATAGATAGCTTGGGCTCTGAGTTTGCTCTCTTTATGGTGTTTCGGTCGCTGCGCTGAAAGGTATAGCCTGGGTTGTAGGCCAGTAGGTCAATTTCCTGCATATACGATGACGTGTGATGCCAATGAATTTTGCTGAAGTAGAACCGTGAGGAGCCTTTGTAGATGCCTTGCTCACGGTCGATGGTCAGGCCTTGCCGTCCGCGATCTCTCATTTGGGTTGGGAGTAGGCCGGGGGGCGTGATCCAGGAGAGGATAAATAATCCATATCCAAAGGACATGAACCAGAAAAGTGGCCCAAGTTTTATTAGCAGTGGGCTAAAAACTGCGAAGCAGCCAGTAACGACAACCCAGATGATGATTTTGCTTTGGCGTGAGAACCCCGGCTTTTGGGTGAGAATTTCTATTTGGTTGCGATCGCATCGTATTTCCACTTTGGTGCCTGCTGGCTTGAGGTGCTCATAGCTGCCATAGTGACTGTCTTGTGCAATGAGCGCATTTAACGCTAGCTCTGCTGAATCAAAGCGCTTGTCTAGATAGGGCTCCGTCATCCGCGTCAGCCACTTGGCTAAGGACCATGAAATGTGCGTGTATTGCTGCAGTTGAATGCGTCCGTCAATCTGAGGAATGTCTTCGGGATGTGTGCCTGTAATCAGCTGTATTAGGGTCATGCCTAAGCTGTACAAATCAGAGGCTGGGGTCGCCTGCCCTGAAAACTGCTCTAATGGAATGTAGCCGTAGCTACCCACGATGGTGATCGTGCCTGCTTCTTTGCTCAGGTCAGTATGCACTGAGCCAAAATCGATGAGTGAAACGAGCCCAGGGGCCATCTTTCCAGGCCCATCGTCCTCTAGCGATAGCAAAATATTGCTGGGTTTAATATCTCGATGGATGACAGGTGGCGATTGGCTATGTAGGTATTTCAAAATGCTGAGTAGCTGCTGCGCAATGCTGAGCACGTCTGCCTCTGAAAATCTTTTGCCAGCAGCCATGAGGCTTTCTAAAGAGTCTGCTTCGACATAGCTCTGTACGAGTACTAGGCTTTTGATGCCGTCGATGGTGGCTTCAAAGTAGTCTCTGTATTTTGGAATGGCTGGGTGACTGAGCGCTTGGAGGAGGTTTGTTTCTCTTTTGAAGAGCTTTATTTCTGTCCATTGGTCGGCCATTTTGATGGCACGATCTAGTTGAATAATTTTGACGATGACGGCGTCTTGGGTACGCGTATCTTTTGCTAAAAAAGTGCGTTTACCGACTTGCCGTTTGCTGTCTGTGCTGAGTTCTGTCTGTAAGGCGTAGTTAGAAATCAAACGTGTCGCTAGCGTCATGGCGATAGTCTTTTTTGTTGGAAGGGGCGTTAGATGATTTGCCAGAGGAATTGTGGGAGGCGTCAGGGCGAATGCGAAAGGTTTGGGTTGACTGTCGCATTGATGACTCTTGGTCAGAGCCTGCTTCGCGAGGGTGCAGCGTCTGAATCGGCAGGTGCAAAAAGTCACTTAGCTCTTGGCTTAGCCACAACAGCTCTGCCTCTGTGAATTTTTGTTTTAGGTGATATGCGGTGCGTCCCGCATGGATAGATAACCTGGGAGGCAGGGTAATCTCATGTTTCTTTTTTTGATTTGTACTAGCTTGGATGTAGTTCTTAAAGGTGTAGCCCGCGTTATAGGTCAGCAAACTGATGCTTTCAAAGGGGGCGCTATTGCCGCGCCAGTGAATTTTAGAAATATGGTCTGGGCTGATGGCTTTTGCAGTGCCATTTCGGAGGCCTGCCGTGCGATGAATGGACAGAAGAGAATACGTTTCTTTCTCATTGCTGCCGAAGCAGTGCCTAACAATGATCCACGCCGTGAATGCAATCAGGCTAATGATTAAAACCACTGTGATTACAACCACTGGGTGTATGTATCCGCTTAAGACAAAGACCGCAACGAAAATGATGAACGCAATGCCACATCCAGACTGGGTATCCGGTGTGAGAATTCGCAGTTCGGTGCGATCGCGCTGAACCAAAACCTTGCTCCCGACAGGCTTCAGATGTGGGAAATAACCTGCGTTTGTTTTGTTGCAGTTGAGCATCCTTAGAGCAATGTCGGCCGACTCTAGACGCTGCTCTGGGTAGGGCTGAATGAGTAAGTCTAGCCAGTGAGTCATGCGCTCACCCATGCCAAGCCCTTTTAATACAGTGCGACCATTTTGCTGTGGCAATTCTGCGGGATGCTTCCCTGTTAGCAGATAAATCAGCGTCATGCCTAGGCTGTACAAATCTGAGCTGTGGCTGGTGTTGCCTAGAAATTGCTCTAGGGGCATGTAGCCATAGCTGCCCACAATCGTCATGGTGCCGCTGTCGCGAGTGCTGGTGATTTGCACTGCGCCAAAATCAACTAAGTAGAGCTGCTCAATGCTGCCGTGAGCGTCAGTTTTGAGCAGAATGTTGCTGGGTTTGATGTCGCGGTGGATGACGGGTGGCAGCTGTTGATGCAAGTAGCAGAGCGTTTTGAGGAGTTGTTCTGCGATCGCAATCACCTCAGCCTCTGAAAATTGCTTTCCTTCTGCAACCAAAGATGCTAGCGAAGGCGCTGCCAGATAGCTCTGCACTAGTACGCAGCTCCAGACGCCATCAATGTCTGTTTGAAAGTCAGCTTTGTAACTTGGAATTGCCGGATGGCTAAGATTTTTGAGAATGGTGGCTTCTCGCTCAAAGAGCTTGAGGTCTGTCCATTCTTGTGAACTGTGTTTGCCTAACCCAGGCTGGATAATCTTGATGATGACTTGCTCTTGTGTGTGAGTATCAAGGGCTAAAAAGGTTTGCCGACCAGCTTTGTGGCTGAGCTGTGTGTGAAAGGTGTAACGGCTGAGTGCGGGGGCTGCTGACGCCATAGGCGATTGTCCTCAGGCGAAAAGGGAGTGGTTAAGGCGTGAGTGATAAATGACTAAGTAACGATTGAGCAAATACTAATCACTTTTAGTTTGTGTGTCAAGGTAAGTGGTGAGTAAGAGCTGAGATAGTCTAACTATTTGTCTGCTTAAGTGCTGTGTACGCGCTTGTAATGATTGCCTTCCGCTAGGATGAGAAGGTTACTTTTGCAGTATTTTTTTGATTTCGCGCTAGGTTTCTCCCTGGTTCCCTTCTAATGGCCAAGCCTTCACTACAAGCCTCAACGCAAGGTCAGCAGCTGGCAGAGCAGTCGCTGACGATGGCCGGGCTGACCAAAAAGAGCCTGAGTGAGACGGTGGGCTGTAGCCGTCAGCCGGTGACGAATTTCTTTAAAGGCGTGGCGATTGAGCAGAGTTTGTTTGTGAGGTTGTGCGATCGCCTAAATCTAGACTGGCAAATCATCGCCGGGCTCACTGCTTCGTCTATTGAGAGTGCTAATTCTAGGCTGAGCGATCGCATGCCATCAGCTGAGGTCTCCCCTGCTTTCAATCCATCCACCAAAAACAAAGGCAGTCATGATCCAGAGATTGATCGGTTAGTTCAGCATCTGCGCAATACGGCAAGAGCAAGTCTACACGAGCGCTGTGGCACGATGCGCGTGCTGGATATGTCTCGGCCCGTGGGTTTGAGTGATCTTTATACCAACGTCAACATTTTAGAAACGGTGAGCAATCACCAGCGCAAGCAGCTGAAGGATCTGGTTGCAGCGGTTCACGCTGATGCCGGGGCGAGTGACTTTAACCGATTGGGCTTTGGCCCGGTGAGTCAGCCACGTGTCCCTGTGATGACAGCCGTCGCTAAGTATCAAAAGCTGATCGTGCTCGGTAAGCCCGGCGCGGGGAAGACGACTTTTTTGAAGCATTTGGCGATGCAGTGCATTGACGGGGAGTTTGAGACTGATCGGCTACCGCTATTCGTCAATTTGAAGCAGTTTGCTGAAAATCCAAATCGTTTAGGCCTGCTGACATTTATGAGTCAGCGCCATCTTAAAAGTCAGATTACAGCTTTGGACCAGGCCGAGATTGATCGCCATGTTGTGCAGCTCAAGCAGCTGCTGAGTGCGGGCCGAGCGCTGGTTTTGCTCGATGGGCTCGATGAGGTCACCCAGGCTGCCCATGACTGGGTGCTGCGCGATATTCGAGTGCTCAGCGAAGAATTTCACGACAATCACTTCCTCATGACCTGCCGGGTCGCCGCCTGGGAGTATACCTTTGAGCAGTTTACAGAGGTGGAAATTGCCGACTTTGATGCGACGCAGGTGCAGGCTTTTGCGCAGCAGTGGTTTGCCGATAAGCCGATGCAGCCGCAGATATTTATGCGGTGTTTGGCACAGCAGCCGCACTTAGCTGAGCTAGCTGTAACGCCATTGTTGCTGACGTTGCTGTGCCTTGCCTTTGAGTCATCGGGGGCGCTGCCGAGTAGCCGTAGTGAGCTGTATCGAGAAGGGATTGAAACGCTGCTCAAAAAATGGGATGCCTCTCGGGGGATTCATCGCGACCAGGTGTATAAGCGGCTATCGCCTCAACGAAAAGAAGATCTGTTAAGTCAGATTGCTCTGGCTACGTTTCGCCGAGGGAAGTATTTTTTCCGGCGGCAAGATTTGGAGCAAACGATTGCAGAATACATTCGCAATTTGCCAGAGGCTACCGATGAGCCAGCGGCACTCAGTGTGGATAGTGGCCGGGTGCTGCACTCTATTGAGGCTCAGCACGGTTTGTTAGTAGAGCGGGCGAAGCACTACTATTCCTTTTCTCATCTGACGTTTCAAGAATATTTTGTTGCCCGTGAGCTGGTATTTAACAGTGCAAACTTAGCGAATACGCTGTCTACAACGGTGAATCGGTATGCGCTCAATCCACAGTGGCGAGAAGTGTTGCTGCTCATTGGTGAGCTGCTGCGCGATGCCGATTTATTGCTGGCTCCTTTGCTAGATAAAGCGCAGACCATATTGGAGCCCTCCTCTAAGCTGCAAGCCTTTTTGGCAGACGTTGTTGAGCAATCGAAGCTGCCTCATTTCACGGCGTTTAAGCCTGCGGCGGTGCGGGCCTTCTTATTTGATATTGATTTTGATATTGATGAAAATAGAGCGGTCGCTATTCGGTTAGACCCATCGGCAACTGTGCTGGTGTGTGCGAGCTTTTTGGCTCGAATGCTTGAGGGGATGGGGTTGGCAGATGCGATCGCACACATTCAATCTCACAATGCCAGTCAGCAACTAGCCAGCGCCAGTAATGCCAACGACGCCATGATGATTGCTATTGATATGGTGCTAGATTCCCCTCGGCTCACTCAACAAGAGACTCAAAAATTGACGGACTTGGTACATCGACTAGACGCTCCCGTAAAGGAGGCGTTTGCCGCAAAGGATGAGGCCATTAAAGAAGTCGCTGACGCTGCTCGCAACGTGGCCAAAGGCCGTCACCACATTGGTCAAACCTGGACATTTACTGAGACAGAAAAGCAGCTGCTAAAGCAGTACTATCGGTTGACTCGTCTAATTGTGGACTGTTTATATAGCGAAGGTGTCATGCTAGATCCGCAGCGGCGACGCGCGATTGAGCAGACTCTGTTTACGCCTGTCGATGCCGTTTGATTTCACCTTTTGATGTCGTTACCTTTTTGATTGTGCCCTTTGACTATGTGCCTTTTGACTGTGTACTGAGCTGGCCATGCCCCTTTACTGCTATCCCCTACAGCCCAATTTTTTAGCAGACGCCTCTGAGCGTGGCAGCAGCACAGTGCAGTTTCGCACCTGGCAAAATGAAAGCCTCGTGTTACCCGCAGGGAGTCACTATGGTTTTGTTTGGCAGGGAACTGCTCAGCTTCAGCGGGCGTCTTTACCAACGCTGTTTCCCTTGACAGCAGGCATGTATTTTTCGCTTGGCGAAGCGGCCACACTTCATGGGCAGGGCAGCTCGGGCATGGTCGTTACGGATGGTGCGCATCAAGGTCAATTTTTACTAGGTGGCCCCATCGAATCGTCAGGCAGATTTGCTTACATTGATGGGGGCACGACGAGCCTTTTGGTTGCGCCTATGACGGTGGGAGACCCCTGTTTGCATGCGCTGTATATGCCGCCCAATGTCGATCAGACGGTGCACAATCATCCGAGCGATCGCATTGGTCTCATCATTCACGGTGCTGGGCAGTGCCGTACGCCAGACGGTGACTGTCAGTCGCTTGAGCCAGGCATTTTATTTCACATTCCGGCCTATCAAGAGCACAAGTTTGTGACCCATGGGCGAGGGTTACATCTGGTGGTGTTTCATCCAGACAGTGATATTGGGTTTAGCGATCGCCATCATCCCATGCTAAATCGCACTCTGGTAAACGACGTGAGCGCTACTGATTTACCGCAGATTCAAACAGTCCTTTGAACAGGTGCTGAGAGGCTCGCTTAACGGTATGGCAACTTATGAGCCGTGGTCATAGAGTGAGAAATTTCTATCCAGCCAGATCACATAAAAAGTCTTGCCGTTTCGATAGCCCACCATGGGCTTTTTCCCAGGAAATCTAAATGCAATCAGATTTACGTCATCTGTAATGTGCGGTGGAATCCTAGGCCTAATAGCCTTCTTGGATATCTTTTCGTAGCCTAATCCATGTTTGTCAGCAGCTCTCAGCTCTCTCCAGTTCAATTCACTCAGCTGTCTGAGCTGCATAGCAAAATCTGCTTTTTCTGAAACCTGGCAGTCTCTGATGCAGTAACCTTTCTGAAGATACTCAAATGAAAAAACGGGGCAAGGGCGGAGAAAGAATCTTAGCCCCAAACACAAAAAACACGCCTTCTTCAGATCTCGCTTGCCCCGTTTTTTCATTTGAGTATCTTCAGAAAGGTTACTGCATCAGAGACTGCCAGGTTTCAGAAAAAGCAGATTTTGCTATGCAGCTCAGACAGCTG
>JBCBKQ010000015.1:0-38768 GCA_038521595.1 Cyanobacteria bacterium J06627_28
CATTATGCAGGTCTAGAAAGCTGCATTCTCAGTGGACAGCAGTCTGCCGAGACTATTCTGAATAACACTCGCGCTGAACGCAGCAGCACTCAAAAAGAATTTCAGCCACTGGACACCGCTTCAAACTAAAAGATACGCAGACAACAGCGCTCAAGGAAAAAGCTGCTACAGTTTCTAGGGAAATGAGACGCTGAAGCAATGCTTTCCATATCGCAGGCTGAGAATCCAGAGGCAACGCCAAAAATCATCACAGCTGAGATAGCAGAGCGACAGGCGGCGTTTGTGACCTTTCACGATGGGCAGGGTCAGCCGCTCAGCTGGGCCCAAATTGCGATCGCACTCACCCGCAACCCAGCCTTCCGCAACCGATGGCACCAAACCTGGGCCGAACTACCGTTTGACTTTGAATGGAAGCCCGTACCGATTCATCCCTACACCGCCGAAACCCATCCGTTTTTTGCCATAGCCTTTCCCGCAAAGTTTAGGCCCGCTGATCCTACAGATTTTCAGAACTACCTTCAGGGATTAAAAGCGACCGCGCTCACGGCTTACTTTCCAAATTTTTCAGGCGATGCGCATCTCTTAATTCCTCGAGCGACCAGAGAGTATGGCCACATCGCCGCCTTTTGCCGAACGGCCCCAGAGGCTGCTCGGCAGGCGCTTTGGCAGCGGGTCGGAGAGCTTTGTAGAGATGCGATCACACATAAAAAAGCCGTCTGGTGCAACACCCACGGCCATGGTGTACCGTGGCTACATATTCGCTTTGATCAAAAGCTCAAGTACGCCGCCTTTCCGCCCCGAGGCAGCATCAGCCCAAATAGTCAGGCCATTTGGTATCAGCAGATTTATCGCCCAGCACTAGGCTTGCTAGACATTAGCACCGCGACAGCCTCTATCACCACATCTATCGAATGACCACTGCCGCCCGCACGACTGCTTCAAACAAGACGCTCCCACCCGAGGCACAGCCAGTACAGCGCAGCGCATGGACACAGTTTCGGCGCGATCGCATGGCCATCCTAGGCTCCCTCATTCTCATCATCATCATCCTTGCCGTTATTTTTGGCCCTCTTTTCTACACGGCCTCTTTTAGCAATATTGACTTTGCCAGAGCACTCGCCAAACCAAGCCTTTTACACCCCTTCGGCACAAATGATCGCGGACAAGATCAGCTCGCTAGAGTGCTCATCGGTGGGCGTGTTAGCATCGCGGTGGCCATCACGGCCATGCTGGTCTCCATCTCCTTTGGCACGCTGGTGGGCATGATTTCGGGCTTTTGTGGTGGTCTGATCGATAATCTGTTGATGCGATTGACCGACCTGTTCTTGTCTTTGCCTCAGCTGCCGTTGCTGCTGTTGATTATTTATTTATTTCGCGATCGCATGAGACAGGCCGTCGGCCCTGAGCTAGGCGTTTTTCTCCTGATCATTCTCGTCATTGGCGGGCTTACCTGGATGTCTACCGCTCGCCTCGTCCGCGCAGGCTTCCTCGCCACAAAGGAAAAAGACTTCGTCGAGGCAGCCAGCTCTCTGGGCGCGCATCCTATCCGCATCGTTTGGCGACATATTTTGCCTAACGTGACTGGGCCTGTCATCGTTGCCGCGACGCTGGGCGTCGGTAATGCCATCATCACCGAATCCACCCTTAGCTTTCTAGGCATTGGCTTCCCGCCAGACGTTCCTACTTGGGGGCGAATGCTCTTTGATGCGCAAAACTATATCGCCGTTGCCCCTCATTTAGTCATTGTGCCGGGCTTAGCGATTCTCCTGACTGTGCTGAGCGTGAACTATGTCGGTGACGGACTCAGAGACGCTTTGGATACGCGGTCTCACTAAAAGCGGTCCCATTGAAAGCAATCGCACTAAAAGCAGTCGCACTACTGCCCTATCTCAGCTGCACAAGCGCTGACTCGATATAACGTTAGAAAAGCACCCCCACTGGGCAAACTTCAGAACAAGTTGTCTTGATGCGTATAAGCGCTGCGGAGTCGTGCTGAATTGATGGTTAGCAAGCTCAAACTAAACTACATTTTGTCGGCAGGTGCAGGGCTCTTTTTAGCGGCGATCGCCCTCCAGATAGCCCCTCCTGCCGCTGCCAACGAGGCCATAAACAACACATCAATAGATAGCGCATCACCGGCCTCCCTTCCCCGTATTCCCAACCCAGGAGAACGGCTAGAATCCCTTCAGGCTCCACTTGATACGTCTCAAAACGGAACGCCCGACAGAACGCTCGACAGGACGCCTAACAACACAACAGCGCCTGCAGCGAGATCCCGCACCAACACATCAGCCATCAGTCAGCTCGATAATGCCTACACCCTCGGCCCTGGCGATGTCATTCAGGTAGAAATTTTCAACGTTCCAGAATACAGCGGCAACCAGCAAGTGCTGGCCGATGGCTCTATCAATCTAGAAGCCATCAACCCAGTCAATATTGGCGGGCTCACGCCCCAAGAAGCAGAGCAGGCAATTTCTGTGGCCTATCGCTCAGAGCTTCGCTACCCACAAATTACGGTAATTTTAGAAGAACCTAGACCGCTGAGAGTTGCGATCGCAGGCGAAGTCGGCGAGCCCGGCCTGTACTCACTCACACCAGACGGCAACGCCCAGTTTCCCACCGTCTCCCAAGCTATCCAGACCGCAGGCGGCGTCACCCAGGCCGCCGATCTTTACAACGTTCAGCTGCGCCGGTCCAATGGCCGCAGACCCGCGCAAACCGTCAACCTCAACTTGTGGGACCTGTTGAACAATGGCGACCTGCGTCAGGACTTGGCTTTACGTGATGGCGATGCCATCGTCATCAGTGAAACCCGCACCGTCGATCTCGCAGAAAGCAACAGATTGTCCGCGTCCAATCTTGCCGCGAGCGCCGAAGAAGATATCGTTATCGCCGTAGTTGGTGAAGTTTTTAGACCCGGCGCCTACGAATTTGAAGGCAGTAACAGAGAAGGTCGCACCACAATTACCCAGGCAATTCAAACCGCAGGCGGCATTCAGTCTTCAGCAGATATTCAGCAGATTCAGGTACGCAGACTCACCAGAGGCGGTAGCGAACAGCTGATTGACATTAACTTTTGGAAGCTGCTGCAAGAAGGAGACCTAACCCAAGATCTTGTGCTTCAGCAGGGCGATACGGTCATCATTCCAGAAGCCACCGAAATCACCCCAACAGAGCAGGCGCAGCTGGCAGCCGCTAACTTCTCTCCTGAGGGCGTTCAGGTAAATGTTGTAGGAGAGGTCGCCAGTCCAGGGCAATTGCAGGTGTCGCCAAACACCACCCTCAACCAGGCCGTCTTAGCCGCTGGTGGATTCACGGACAGATCAACAGAAATCGTGGAGCTCATTCGACTGAATCCAAACGGTAGCGTCACTCAGCGACAGATCGAGGTTAACCTAGCAGAAGGCGTCAATCCTGAGAGAAATCCGCTGATCTTAAACAATGACGTTGTTCTCGTCGGGCGAAACGCGCGGGCTCGCTTTGGTGACTCCGTGAGTGGATTGCTCAGGCCCGTGCTGCAGATATTGTCACCCTTGAGGTTTCTGTTCTAGTTTTCTTCCGTATTGTTTTCGTTCGCATTTTTTGTTCGTATTTTTTGTTCGTATTTTTTTGCATGGCTTGATGTTTTGCCTCAGTGTCAAGCTTTTAGTGAGTCTCTTTTTCTTTTTCAAATACCCTATCGTGCGATCGCATGGAAACCTTTCCTTCTCCCATACCGGCTGCTGCCCTCAATAACAACACAACAACGCCGATACCTGCCACGCCTGCCGTTGAGCCCTCAGCGTCACTACTCGCCACCTGGCAGACCTACGCCCAGCAAGAAGAAGACAGCGATTTGCGCAATCTTCTGACCGCCATTCGTCGCCGGGCCTTTGTCATTGGCAGCGTTGCAGCCGTGGTCATGACGCTGATGACCGCCAACGCACTCAAGCAGCCAGAAATCTTTGAAGGAACGTTTCGGGTCCTCGTCGAACCCGTCAATGCCGACGATGATTTTTCTGAAATCACCTCCGTACTCGGCCAGGAAAACATCGGGAAATCTGGTCTAGACTATGAGACTCAGGTGCAGGTACTGCGAAGCCCAGAGCTTATTGAGCCCCTGACAGAACAGATTTCTCAAACCTACCCAGAACTCGACTACCTAACGCTGCTAGAAAATCTACGAATCAATCGCCTCGGCGAAACCAAAATTCTAGAAATTAGCTACACCGGCACAGACCCCGTCCAGATTCAGCTCGTTCTAGATGAACTCTCAAAAACATACCTAAAGTATTCGCTCGAAGAGCGTCAGACCAACCTGCGGCAGGGCATTCACTTTGTCGAAAACCAGCTGCCCACCCTGCAGTCTGAAGTTGATCGAATCCAAGAACGTCTAGAAGCCTTCCGCCTGCAGTACAACTTTGTTACCCCCGAAGTACAGACCAATCAGCTCTCTGAGCAGATCAATAACCTCACCGAGCAGCGACTCAACCTCAACCGTCAGCTCGCAGAGGCCCAGCAAATTTATGAAAATCTCCAGAGTCAGTCCGGGACACTAGGTGCCCTAGACAACGCGCCCATCTACGAACAGCTCTTGGGTGAGCTGCGCAGCGTAGAAACTGAAATTGCCGCAGAGCTAACTCGGTTCTCCCCAGACAGCTTGTCTATTCGAGTATTGCAAGAGCGCAGAGACAATATTTTGCCGCTGCTACAGCAAGAGGCAGAACGCGTAGTCGGGACACAGCAGGCCATTGCTGCTAACAACTTCAAAACAAAAGCTATCCAAAGCGAAACGCTGGGCCTCGCAGAACAAGAGGTGCGCCAGAGTCAAGGTCAGCTCCCAGCCCTAATTCGCCAATATACTGACCTTCAAAGAGAGCTGCAGGTTTCAACAGATGCGCTAACTCGCTTTAGGGTTACCCGTGAAAATTTGGAGATTGAAGCGGCTCAGACCGAAATTCCCTGGCAGCTGATCGAAGTGCCCGTACAGCCAACCGATCCCATTTCACCCAATCTCAAACGCAGCTTGCTCATGGGATTCATTGCGAGCATTATCGCTGGCCTCGCTGCCGCCCTCCTCCTCGAAAAGCTAGACAATGTGTATCACTCTGTTGATGAGCTAAAGGTGGGCACAAAGCTGCCAATTTTGGGAACACTTCCTTTCAATCGAGATTTGCGTGACAGTCGAACACCGCAGAGAAGTGCGATCGCCACCCTGACCGATCAGCTCTCACAAATTCGCCTGGGCCGCAAAAAGTATTCCAGCTACTATGGCTACGGCAACAACGAAGCCAGTTTCTTAGAAGCGCTGCGAGTGTTGCATACCAATATTCGGATGCTTAGCTCCGACCATCCCATTCGCTCTATCATCGTCAGCTCAGCCCTGCCTGGCGACGGCAAATCCACCGTTAGTGCCAACCTTGCCCAGGTTGCCACAGCCATGGGTCAGCGCGTACTAATCGTAGACGTAGACCTACGCAAACCCCAGGTGCACGAACGACTGGCCATCCCCAACCCCGTCGGCCTATCCAATCTAATTTCTGACGATCTGCCGCTCAAGTCAGCTATTCAACAAGCCACTCCATCCGGCCAGCTATTTGTGCTCACGGCGGGTGCAGTCCCCCCAGACCCGACTAAGCTACTCGCCTCCCAAAAGATGCAGCAGCTCATGAGTACCTTTGATCGCTGCTTTGATTTGGTCATTTACGATGCACCACCGATTACAGGCCTAGCCGACGTTAGCCTCATTGGTCAGCGCACAGACGGCCTTGTTCTGGTTTCTCGCATGGGTAAAACAGATCGCACCATTTTAGGACAAACCATTTCTACCCTCAAACTCGCCCAAATACCCACCCTAGGGATTGTTGCCAACGGCGTCAAATCTATGAAGTACAGCAGCTATCGTTACTACGATGGATATGGCTCACAGGACAATAGCAACCCAGAAGTTCCTACCGAACTCGCTGAAATTCAGTCTTCGACCTTTACCCCAAAAGCAGACGACAATGGCCCGATATTCTAAAGCCGCGCGCGGTGCACTATCGCTTTCTCGCCAGATAAAATGGAGACATTCGAGTGTTCTACAGAGCAACGTGGATCAGGCTCAATTGTCCATTGAGGATGCCCCTGTGGGCGCAACGCCTTTTTCATTCTGCGTGATTGGTGATACAGACTTTGGTGACCACCATGATCCTGCTGCGATCGCCTTTAATGAGGCCTTTTCACAGCAGGTAATGTCTCATCTAGAGCCCAGCCGGTTCTTGCTGCACACTGGAGACGTCACTTATCCTACTGGCAGCTTTCAAAACTACTTTCACGGCTTTCTAGAACCCTATCGCGCGCTGTTAGATCAGCCTCTTTTTAGTCCCGCCTACAGGGCTAGCAATGTCGTTTTCAATCGGCCTGTGCTCCCTGTCATGGGCAATCATGACTATGCGACACAGCCCACCTTTGCCCGCTTTCGGCAGCGACTACAGAGGCTGGGCTGCGACGCGCTGCGAGCCGCTCTCGGAATTGACCTTGGGCACTACGGCGGAGAGGGCGGAGAGGCCTTTGGGCAGACCTTTTTAGACGATCTCTCAAAGCTGTCAGACCAAGATCTGACAGCACACCTGCTTGCCCACTACAGTGCAAAAGTACCTTCGGCCACCACCACCCAAACCAGATACTGCCTAAACTATCGTCCTGGTCAGTTTACGCGCTTGCCCAATCGCTACTACACCTTTCACTATGGTGGCATCGATTTCTTTGCGCTCGATTCTAATACATGGAATATGCCACCCGAGAGCAAAGACTTTGACCACGAACAGCTTGCTTGGTTAGAAACGTCTCTGATTAACTCCTGGCAAAATCCTAACACCATAGGGCGAATTGTTTACCTCCACCATTCTCCCTATACAACAGAAGCCAGCCGCTGCCACCAGCTAGATACGCTCTGGGTCAGAAAGCACTTACGTCAGGTCTTTGACCAGGTGAGCCTCAACCGGCAGCTCTCAGCCCACCTTGGAAATCACAACGAAAGTCACAGCGGAAATCGCAACGGAAATCGCCACCGCCAAGCGCAACGCAACAATAGTCCTGCTGTTGTAGATTTGGTCATCAGCGGCCATGCGCACTGCCTAGAACACTTAAAGACTACCCACACTGGACATGCCGATGCGGCCACAGACTGGCTAGTCTGCGGCGGGAGCGGCACCGGACTACGCAGGCAGCGCAGCTCTGAAAAAATGATTCTGGAAAACTTTTTTGAGCGGGGCCGCAGCGACACCAGACTGGTCGCACAGTCTCAGGTCTACGCAGGTGCCCATGGAACTAGGCGAGCCAGCCATAACTTTCACAGCTTTGTTCGTATCGATATACAGCCCCATCAGCAACAGATGATCAGAATCTGTCCCTTTATCATCACACTCATTCAGGGGCAGTGGCACAGCCGAGCACTCAATCCCATTCCCATCGAGACGAGTTTGCCTTTGCGCTACGCCAGCTACGCGGCGTAACACAGCAGTGGTGTAATTACCCACGCCAAAAGAGAAAAGCTATAGTTCCAAAGCCTCACTGGGAACCTTAACTAAAGAAATAAAACACATATCAACTGGGCCTCTTAACTCTCTCTAAAGCCAATAAAAACAATATGCACACACCGTCAGTAGGGTCCTTGGACACAGCTTCTGAAGGTTGCTGGTGCTCAACTGCGCTTCGGCCCAATTGATCGTTGATAAACAAAAGAAAACATCATGGTGCTCGAAAAACCTATTGGTCGGCGTCTTCGAATACCCAAAGCCATAAATGCCATACGCAGCCTAGAAGCTTCAGACTCTGATGCTTTGCAGCTGTTGATCATGACGCAGTTTTTTCCACCCGACTTTGCAGCAACCGGACAACTAATTGATGAACTGGTCACTCAGCTTGGGAATCAAGGCACCAATGTTAGTGTCTTTACTGGCCAGCCAGGGTACGCCTTCCAGAAGGGCGAAGCACCTCAGGTCGAAAAAAGGGGACGGGTTTTAGTCAAGCGATCGCGCATGACCCAGCTATTCCCAAGCCGCATACGAGGGAAGGCACTGAGCGGTCTCCTGTTCGCTATTCGCTGTATCTTTCATATTGCGAAGCAGGCTAAACAGTATCAGGTTCTGCTAGTCACGACAGCCCCACCCTTTCTACCTGTTATCGGCTACTTTGCCAATCTTTTTCTCAAGCTTCCCTACGTTTGTCTCCTTTACGATCTCTATCCCGACATCGCCATAGAGCTAAACGTTGTCACAGCCAAGCACCCTATCGCCCGTCTGTGGCAGCTAATCAACCGACAGGTCTGGAAACGTTCTGCTGGCATTATTGTCCTAAGCGACTCTATGAAGTCACGCATCATCGCCCACTGCCCAGACGTTGCCGACAAGATTTCTGTCATTCACAGCTGGTCAAATGACAAGAAAATTATCCCTATTTCAAAATCGGACAACTGGTTTGCCAAAGAGCATCATCTCGATGAGCAGTTTGTTGTCCTCTACTCTGGCAACATGGGTCGCTGCCACGACATTGACA
Organism: Cyanobacteria bacterium J06627_28; assembly: GCA_038521595.1. GTDB lineage: Bacteria > Cyanobacteriota > Cyanobacteriia > Phormidesmidales > Phormidesmidaceae > Phormidesmis. The sequence goes on from JBCBKQ010000015.1 coordinate 8,518, forward strand.
CCCTATTCCAAGCAGCACTCAAACTTAAAGATCATCCCATTCTCTTTGTTTGTATCGGCGGCGGTGCTAAGCGATCTAAACTAAAAGAACAAATCAACGCCCACGGCCTCACAAACTTCCGATTTCTTCCCTATCAAGAAAAATCTGTCCTACCCTATTCTTTAACCGCTAGCGATGTTTCTTTAGTGAGCGTTGCACCTAAAATGGAAAGCTTAGTCGCACCGAGCAAGCTATATCCTGCGATGGCAGCCGGTCGCCCCATTGCGGCCATCTGTCCGCCGACGTCCTATCTCAGGTCCCTGCTCAAAACATCCCAAGGGGGAGAAACCTTCGACAATGGAAATGCACAGGCGCTAGCCGATTACATCCTGCATCTGTTTAATCACCCAGATAAGGCCAAACAGATTGGCGAATCGAGCCGCCAGTATATGCAGGCTCACTTCACACCAAACATCATTTCTAAGCAGTACTTAGAGGTGCTAAAGGCAGCACCTAATGATTAAGTAAAAACAGTGAACTGAAAATAATTGCTGAAAACGCTCAAAGCAACGGATCATGTATCGCCCATTGATCAGTAGATGCACACCTCGACCATCTCAGCGAATGAGTCACAATCGCGCGAAAGATTTCATGGTTATTTAGTAGATAACCGGGCAAAATCTAGTCGTTTTTATCAGATAGACTCTAGTCGTTTCGGTAGAAAGCCTTATATTGTACAGGTCAACATATGTAGGCGCTCATCGAACCATCTTTACACTACTGTTTTCTTACCCGTAGGATCTTATTACATTCCTTACATTAGCGCTGTTTCTAGCACTTCAAAACCCTCAAAGCTAGCTTCTGCCACAGATAAGTCAGGCTTTCAACCGTCACTGTCTGATTCTCCACTTTCATTCTCTCCGTGGCGACTGCTTCAGCGCGAGGACAGGACAGCTGTATCTTTACGGATGCCGAAACGAAGCAAATTTTTCACTGTATAAGCATTGTTGAGCTTTTGATTTTTCTGGCGCAGCAATCTGTTGTACAGGTAAGGTAAGTGGCTTTTAATCACTTCACAACAAACAAAAAAGCGTTGATGGGCACCCTAATAAAAATTATTACGACAGACCCAATCATTCTTTTGACAATACAAAATACTTAAGGAGTTTTTCTGACGTGGTTGAAACAACCAGCATCCTACGTGGCGGCATCATCTTCAACGAAATACTAGCTGACCCCAACGGCGTAAATTTCAACTTCGACACCGATGGGAACGGCACGTTTGATAATACAGATGAATTTGTAGAACTCTACAATCAAACAAATGCGCCCATAGACATCAGCGGTCTACAGCTTTGGGATTCTGGTGCTGGCAACTGGTTTACAATTCCTGGTGGCACAACCCTAGCGGCCAAGTCGTATGCATACATTGTCAGCGGTGTGAACGGCGGCACACTGCTCACGAGCAATACAGACACGCTCGCCTTCGATGCTGGGCGGACAAACGAAGTCTTCAACAATCCAGAAGATAACGTCGTGCTCTACGATCCAAACAATGACGAGTACATTCAGTTTGTCTACAACTTCGATACAGAAGATGACCCAACTACCTATTCTGGCTTTTCAAACACGGCCACCCGTGTTGGTGATGTTGAAAGCTGGCGTCACGATGTAGACGGTATTTCTCTAGCGCGTCAGCTTTTTTCTGACAGGAATGTCATTAAGCAAAATCTGATTTTGGACAGCTCAGCAGGGCAGCCCACGGCAACGCCAGGCATCGCTAACAGTAACGGAACGGAAAACAACGACATCATCGTAGGCACGACAAGAAACAATATCTTATCGGCGGGCTTTGGCAACGACACCGTATCGGGCGGCGATGGTAACGATGAACTATATGGCAATGCCGATGATGATACGCTCAATGGCGATAACGGTGCCGATAAGCTCTACGGTGGCCTGGGCAATGACACTGTCAATGGTGGTGCCGGCAATGATGAACTCTTTGGGCAAAGCGGTATTGACGAGCTTAATGGGGGAGAGGGTGACGATCTTCTCGATGGTGGCAGTGGCAACGATACGCTCAACGGCGATGCTGGGAATGACCGAATTTTAGGTCAAGCAGGCGACGACACACTCAATGGCGGCGGCAGCGCCTTTGGCGAAGTAGATACACTCTTTGGCGGCTCCGGCGCAGATACGTTTATCTTGGGCGTGGAAGATACAGTCTTTTACTTAAGCAATCCAGCGGGTGGTGGCGGCGATCGCGGGTCAAATGACAGGGCGCTCATCCAAGACTTTAATCTGGCAGCGGGCGATATCATCCAGCTCTCGGGTGCGGCCTCAAACTATTACATCGAGACCTACGCATCCGATACGCGATCGCGCTTACTGCTTGAGCAAGGAGAGATAGACGAAGTTATTGCAACCTTTGCCAACAACATTGTGGCGCAAGGGGCCGATCTAGCGAGTGGCACTGGATTTAGCTTTGTGACAGCGCCGCCTCAAACCATTGACGGCACAGCCGCAGCAGAGACCTTCACAGGCGCAGGCGGTGATGACACCATTTCAGGAAATGGCGGTAATGACATGATCTCGGGCGCTGGTGGGGCAGATAGACTCTTTGGCGGCAACGGCAACGATATGCTCAAAGGCGAAGGCGGTGACGATAGACTAGTCGGCCAGGGCGGTAACGATGTGCTAGATGGTGGCGGACTTGGCGCTGGAGAAAAAGACGTCTTGCTCGGCAATGCAGGAGCAGATACGTTTGTCTTGGGTATCACAGGCAGCGTCTATTACAGCAGCGGTGCCGGCAGCAGAGGGAGTCTAGATAGAGCCATCATCCAAGACTTTGATTTTCAAGAGGGAGACTCTATACAGCTTTCTGGAGTGGCTGGAGACTATAAGATTGAAACATATTCGATGGGCACTCGCTCTCGCTTGCTTTCTACCCTAGGTGGCACCGACGAAATCATTGCGATCTTCTCCAACAACATTGAGGCCCAGGGAGCAGATCTGGCCACAGGAGAAGGCTTTAGCTTTGTTTAGACGCTTGATTTAGACGCTCAGGACAAAAGAAACCTCTGTACAATCGGCTATGTAACTTTTGAGCGCGATAGACTTTGAGGCTAAAGCGACAAATGATGGGTACTTTACTGCTAGTTAGTAAAGTACCCATCGCTATTTTTACGGTTTTTTCTCAGACTTTTCGGTTCTCTTATTTTTACTGTTAGGGGGTTTCATCATTATTATGGTTAGGTCAAAGCTAAGCTTGGCAATGCGTAATGCACTATTTGAACCTAGGGTGCAGCTACTGACGCAGCTATATCAACCCGTGTTCATTTGGACGATGGGAAAGGTAGGGAGTACATCTATTGCCAAGGCGCTGCAGTCAGTGAGGGGAATTTCGGTCTTTACCTCTCACTTTATGAATGACGATGAACATCCGCGATCGCGCGTACTCTACAAGCACCTCATCGAACCGAAGAAACCCCTAAAAATTATCTCCTTAGTGCGCGATCCGATTAGTAAAAACGTCTCCTCATTTTTTCAAAACTATGAAAAAAATACGGGGCGCTCCTATGCTCAAGATGACCTTAGCCTAGATGAATTGAGCGATTTATTCTTCAATCGCTATCAGCATCACCAGTCACCGCTCAGTTGGTTTGATAACTATGTCAAACGCTACACCGGCATAGATGTTTATGCTCAACAATTTCCCACAGATACGAAAGCCTACACGCTTAACCATGAAAATTTTGACCTGCTGGTAATGCGCTGCGACCTAGATGACACTCGCAAAGCACAGCAGGTAGAACGTTTTCTAGGGTTTGTGCCAAACTCCTTTTCGATCACCTCTCAAAATGTGGGCGCACAAAAAGACTATTCTAAAACCTATAAAGCCTTCAAACAGCATATTCAACTGCCAGATAGCTATTTAGAAGAGATGGCAACATCACAGTATTTTAGACACTTTTACACGGCGAAGGAGATTGATCGCTCTATTATTCAGTGGCGTACCTACAGAAACCCCAAGAACGAATTGGCGGCATAGGGACAGCACGATGAGTCAGTCTTACAAAAACTATCTCAAGCCATCGAGCATCTTGAAGTTTAGCTCCTTAAACTATCTTCAGTCGTTTCTGTCATTTGGAGCATCGATTTTGATCGCTCGCACCATTGGCAAAGACCTGTACGGGGAGTATGCCTTAGGCCTTATTTTTCTGAATATTCTCTCTACTATCAATCAGTTTGGCTCAGAAAAAACGCTCATGCGCGATCTTGTGCATGAGGATGAGCCTAAATCAGTGCTAAAAGCAGCCACCTATATCAATCTTATGGTGAGTGCTGTCACCCTAAGCAGCGTTATCTTTTGGCTACTGTTTCAAGATATTTCTGGTGTGGGCGTCGGCGTCGTCATCCTATTCTCTCTTTCGGGTACCTGCCTAGGGCTTAGTCCTTTTGCCTGGTTTGACTACAAGGGCCATATCCATCAGCAAGCGCTTATTCTCGCAGGAGAAAAGCTGCTCTATCTGGTGTCTGTTGGGGCGATTTTACTACTAGCTAGTCGATCTTATCTGGCACTGTCGCACGTAGCACTTTACGGTGCTGGTGCATTTTTGTGCTGTCGGCTTTTATCAGCATTTCAGGAATGGCGCTTTGTTTTTAGCCATTTTGAGGGCGCTTCTGAGCGCACAGCTTTCTACGTGAAAAAGCTCCTGACTAGCAATGTGTGGATATGGCTTGCGGTGATTGGCAACTTATTAATGTCCCAGGCCAATCAGCTGATGCTGCGGTCACAAACTAGCACCGCGCAGCTAGCAAACTATGCGATCGCATTCCAATTCATTATGCTAATCCGGCTTTTTCAAGGTCAGCTCATGCGGCTGATGGCGCCGTACATTGCCGATTTGACACAAATCGGCTCAGGGCAGATTGCTAGCATCCGCAAAAAAATGCACAAATGCTATGCCATGGTGACTGCACTGACATTAGCTTGCGTACTGCCGTTGTTTATTGCGGCCCCGATTTTGATCAACAGTATCGCAGGAGAACAGTATGTAGCGGCCATCCCCATCTTTAGAATTTTGCTGATGTGGATTTCACTCTACGGTGTGGGGCTCATTAACAACCAGTTCCTCATCGGATTTAACCTTAACCGTTCTTTTTTAATCGTGACGGTAACGTTTGGTATTATCTCTTTGTTTTTAGCAGCAGCGCTGATTCCGAACTATCAAGGGCGCGGCGCGGCGCTATCGCTGCTGATTGCTCACTGCGGCTCTATTGTTACGCAGGTGCTCGTAGTTGAAATGTTTATTTATAAGATAATGAAAGCCAATGCTCGCCTCTCTACTTAGGTCGCTATATTATTCGTGGCGACGTAAAAAACAACGGCTTAACAAAGTAAAACAGCTCCATAGGCCCACATTTATTCATATTGAAGCCGTCCTCAAATTTCCTGAAAAAATTGAAATTGGGCGCTACTGTCGCATTGGGAAATATTGCAACATTGACGGTGAAGGAGGTGTAACCATCGGCGATGGCACCCTGCTTGCCCCCCATGTAACCTTGCTCAGCAGCTCTCATCAATACGATCAGCAAGAAATGCTTCCCTACAGCAGTGCGGACAAAGCCTTAGGTATTGTCATCGGGCGGGGATGTTGGATTGGCTGGGGAGCCATGGTGGCACCGGGTGTCGTCATTGGGGATGGGGCAGTGGTCGGCATGGGCGCAGTGGTGACTAAAAATGTCGAGGCGGGGAGTGTCGTCGTTGGCAATCCGGCCAAGGCGGTAAAGCAAAGAGATATTGCCTTTGTACAGCAGGCTGTAGAAAATGAACACTTTTATCTCAAGCTGCTGTCAGAAAAGCAGATAGCACGCAGCGGCAGGTCACCTGATAAAAATCAACATTTTTGGGTTTACTGAGACGTTAAGAATAAAGTGTCAGGCATTAGCGTCAACCTTATGAGATTGAGAATTTTCCAATACTTTGTAGCTTTCCTGGCAATAGGCACGTTAGTCGTTGGGGCCTATGACTTTAACCTAGGGTTGGCTTATGGGTTTGCGGCAGCCTGCACCGTAGGCCCCTACTATCTATTTGGAAAATACTTGAAACACAAGTATGCGTACATTTTTATCGCGTTAGTATTTTTACTGACTTATTTCATTAGGCCACTTTTGCTCATTCCCAATAAAGGGCTGTTCAAATATTTGAATTTAAGCGGTATAGACAACATACTGATTGGCTCCTCGATGGTTGAGATTGGGCTGTATACGGCCTGTCTGCTTTTTGGTTTTTGTTTGATGTCAGCCTGGAGTGGTGGTCAAAAAACTACAATTGTACCGCTATCGCCAAGGCTCACTCCCCTGCAGCCCCAGAGCTTTTTGCTCAAGAAACGAAAGTACATTAAAGGCTTTACGATCGCTGTCATCATAGCAATGGCCGTTTTTAATTTGGTGCTGAGAATTGGTGTTAAGAAGGGATTTGCTTCTTCTGATATTCTGATTTTTATCATTCCAGAGCTGTTGATTCATTTAATCTGTATCACCTATATCTTGAAATATAAGCTTGACCAGGGCCTCTTTTGTACGCTGCTAGCTGCGATCGCACTTCTCGGGCTGCTAAGCGGTAGTAAAGGAGCCTTTGCAGAAATTGCCATCCTAGTGGTCTTTTACCGCTTGCAGGAAAAAGGAAACTTCAAAATTTCAGCAGCAAAAGTGATACCGATTATCGTCGGCGGCGTTTTCGCCCTGTTCGCAACATTCTCCATTGCCAACCAGATTAGATACGGCATTCTCTTTTCTGGAAAATCATTAAGCTCGGAGGTATTTTTCTTATTTGCAAAAGGCGGAGCAGAGGCCTTTCGTCCAGAAAATATGCTCTATTTTACAGATTTGGTCACCAGCCGTTTTAATGGATTTGACGGATTTTTAGCGACAGAAATCTACCAGTCTGACCTGTTACACGAAGCCTTTAGCCTGAGTAACACAGCAAGAAGGGTAATTGCAAAGCTCATTCCTTTTGATGGTGGCACCCCTACTATCAGCACCGGTAGGGCCGTCAGCATCGAATACGTTGGCTTTAGCGCGGATAAATCTTTTTCGGGGGCCGTTGGCCTTTGGGGAACGGTGCAGCTCATGAGTCAGACCTATGGAGAATTTATTGCTTTTGGGCTGGGTGCCAGCTGGGCCTGGTTGATCGCTCAGTTTCAAAAGGTCAAAGATTCAGATATTTCTTTTGTCTTACAGGGGTTGGTGATGTTGATGATTGCAGAGAGCATCATGTCTGGTAATTTTGACAACACTATTTCCTGGTTTGTTATCCGCCTATTTCAGGTTGGGTTCTATGTATGTCTGATAAATCTCGTATCAGCAAAGACCCTCAGCACGTAGCTGCTCTGTCAAATTGACAGTTTTTGATAGATTTTTGAGGTGACGGGTAAGCTATTCATGAGTCGCTATGAGTCGCTCTAGCCATGGGCTTTGGCGACAGTATTTAGCGAGGGGTTTTCTGCACTCTGTCGGCACTTATGGATACAGTGGGCCTCATTGGCTGGAATGGCAAGCGAAATGTTGGCGATGACGCGATGACGGCGGTCATTATCAACTACATTTTGAAGTATGTGAATCCAAGCGCCAATTTTCGGCTGCTGGCTGATGCTGATCGGCTAGCTCATTACACTCAGGCAAATACTGAGATAAAAGGCTTTTCTAGATACAACACTTTTCAAAGTATCCCCTATGTTCGCCGCTGGCTGAATCCAATTTTGTTTGACCGGCGGCTGGCTCACGAAGCCCCTCTATTATTGGTAGGTGGCGGCTCTATTTTTCATACGGCGGTTCACTCACAAAGACTAAGCAGAGTGATTGCAACGACTCGCCAAGCCCACCCTAACGCTGTGATCGCTAGCCTGGGCATCTCCATAGGGCCCTTTCAAACCGCTGCGCAGTACAAAGCCTGTAAGCAGACTACTAGTCAGTTAGATTTTATTGCGGTAAGAGACCAGCGCTCCTGGGAGATGCTTCAGAGCTTCGAACTAGAGATTCCATCGGTTAACGCCATGGATATCGCTTTGTTGCTACCAGAGGTCTTGCCCGATATGCCGTCTGATGCCAGACCTAATGTCGGCGCTAAAACAGATGGTCCGTCTGTGCCCTCGGTGGCGATCGCACTTCGTCACGGACAAACACCTCCCGCATTTATCCGTACCGTTACCGCCAGCCTAGATGCCCTGCAGACAGACAATCCTTCAGTCGTCGTAGAGTTTTTGAACTTTAGCGATGTAGATGAGCCAGCCTCTCGCTATGTGCAGTCCAAGCTAAAGCACAGCGAAAGAACAAAGTTTTATCCCTACAGCGATCGCCCCGAAGAGATGTATCAACGCATCGCACAAAGTAGTTTAGTCTTGGCCAGCCGCCTCCATGCAGCAGTGATTGCTTACGCGGTAGAAACGCCCTTTGGCGTACTGGCCTATCACCAAAAATGCATCGATTTTGCAGAGGCCGTCAATCTCCCGCAGCCTTGGATTATGCCGATCAAATCATTGACTCCAGAAGCATTAACCCACCAGCTTAAGCAAGCGCTCATAGAAAACAAGTTGCCAAAGCCAGCCAGGGCACTATCGGAGGCAAAAACTCAGGCCCATCAAAGCTTTCAGTTTTTAAAGGCACACCGTTTACCAGCCATGGCCAAATGAAGATTCTCTTTGTAACGACAGCCATTCCCTTCCCACCGAGGCAAGGGGTTGAACTCCCTAATGCTCGCATTGCAGAGGCACTTTCCCAAGCATTTGAGCTTGATCTATTAGTCATTACAAAAAACGAAGAAGAAAAACAGCTCCATGAACGGCAGAAAAATGTTCCCAAAAGCATTCACCAAACGCTTCATTTGCACTGTCGAGATCAGCGTTCTACGAGAGCAAAAATATTTCAGGAAATCCAACTAAAAGCACCTAGTTTCTTTCTCCAAGAGTATGCAGCAGATGATCTTAACCAGCTGTTTTTAGACTCACCGTACGATGCAGTTTGGTTTTCACCCGTCGGGTGCTTGGGGTTACTACAAGCTTGTCAGCAGCTAGGCCTGACCATTGCACCGCAGGTGGCACTAGGCTGTAATGATGTCATCACGACAACCTATTTTGACTCGTTAAAAGAATGGCTCAGCGGTCGCATGGGATTCTCTCGTCAACGGTTGCTACAAGGCTTACGCACGGGCGTCATACTGCTTTTAGAAAAGAGATATTTGCAGCAGGTGAACTTGCTACATGTACAAACGCCGTTAGAAAAAAAGCGGGCCCATTGGGTGCTGGGAAATCAAGCAAAGCAGCCTCAGGTAATCGCTGCGCAAAATGGTCGAAAGCGCCTGCTAGAAAAAGTCACTTACCAATCGCAGTGTGCACCGGCCGCAAAGCGAGTGCTGTATATGACCCATTTGCAAGGCGGCAGAGCCAAAGAATCTGTCTGGTTTTTAGAGCGCGTCTGGCCCAAAGTGATCCAGACGCATCCTGATGCAGAGCTGTTGTTAGCAGGGACACCACCCTTGGCAAATAGTGACATGGCTCGCTCGCTACCCCCAGAAGCTCAGGTACTGGGCTATGTCGAAGATTTAGTCGCGCTCTACAGCTCGGCAACCGTCGCGGTTGTCCCGATTGTGCACAGCACTGGACTGATTAATCGTGCTTTAGATGCGCTGGTGGCAGGGGTACCGCTAGTGTCTACACCGGCAGTGCTCTCAACTATTGCAAACTGTGAACCAGGTAGAGATGCGATCGCAGCCTATAGCGCAACAGACTTTTCCCAGGCTATTTGTACGCTACTCGCCAACCCTGAACAGAGAAAAACGTACTCAATCCAAGGTCGAGCACTCGCACAACAGCAGCCAACTTGGCAAGAGAGCACCAACGCTATCGTCAGCGCGCTTAGGGAGATTTGTCATCTAGAAAAATCCGCTTCGCCAGCCTCACCAGTCTCACAAGAGAGCAGTCAGACCACAGGAGAAAAGAAACCAAAAGAGCGATCTACACCCTCACTACAGCCCCACAGCTAATCAATCTTCAAATAATCCAGCATTTAAAGTCACCTACCGTCAACATGGCTATCCCAGTCTCTATCCGTGAAACCGTTTCTATTAAAGTTCAGGCGGCTGTCCGCTATGGCATGGTACATGGATTAACGCCAATCTCTCCGTTATACATCGTCAATGAATACCCAAAATCGGGCGGCACTTGGGTAGGGCAAATGGTGAGTCAGGCCATGGGGCTTCCCTTTCCTAGAAATTGCTATCCAGCCTTTAGATCTAGCTTTATGCATGGGCACTACCTTAGGCCGTGGGGGATGAATAATGTGCTAGTAGTGTGGCGAGATGGTCGTGACATGATGGTGTCTTGGTACTACCACACGTTGTTTTTGCATCAGAGCGGGTTTAATGCACGGCTGGTAAATGAGCTGCGATCGCACCTAAAGTTTGAAGACTACAACGATATCCACTCAAACCTGCCTGCCTTTATAGAACATTGCTTTACCCGCTATCGCCCGATGAACTTCTCTTGGCCAGCCTTTGTAGACAATTGGCACGGGCGAAAGAATGTGACTTTTGTGCGTTACGAAGACCTTCGCTCGAAAGGCACCCTAGAACTACAGCGCATTGTCGAGGAGCTCTCTGGCCGTGAGCTATCTCAAGCTAGAGCCCATAAAATCATAGAAGAGTTTTCTTTTGCGAAGCAAGCAGGCAGACAGCCTGGCGAAGAAAATAAAAATAGCTTTTTGAGAAAGGGCATTGTAGGCGACTGGCAAAACCAGTTTACAAAAGAAGCTAGAGAAGTGTTTGCAAAGTACAGCGGAGATAGCTTGATAAAGCTGGGCTATGAACAAAACAATCAGTGGGTGTATGCCCCATGAGTAAAGCTGACGCCATGAAAGTGTTGATAATCACGCCGTATCTAGGGCCAGTCTATGGCGGTATATCCGCAGTGGTGCCAGAGATTGTACGCGCACTGGGGAAACAACAGCCCTATGGTCAGTCGCTCTCGATTGACTTGGTAACCACAAATGCTAACGACACGACCCATTTGGACGTACCGCTAGATCAGTGGATAGCACACGATCATCATCGGGTGAGATATTTTGCTAGCTGGCACCGCAATGATTTTATTTTGAGCGGTGGACTTTTGCGCTGGCTTTGGCAAAATGTCGAGAGCTATGACTTGGTTCATAGTCACACTTTGTTTACCCCGCTGCTTGATGCGGCCCACAGCATTTGTCAGTACAAACAGGTGCCCTATATAATGACGCCCCATGGCATGTTAGAGCCCTGGGCCTTGGCGTACAAAGCCTGGAAAAAGAGACTTTATTTCAAGTGGGTTGAGGCGCGATCGCTCAAAAAAGCCGCCGCTATCCAAGCCCTGACCACTGTAGAAATTGAGCAAATTCAATCCCTGGGCTTTCAACAAACGTTGCTCGTCCCTAACGGCATCCATGCCAAACAGTTTGAATCGCTTCCTTCAGCGCAGCTATTTTATGAGGCCTACCCACAGCTAAAAGAGAAAGACTGCATTCTCTTTTTAGGTCGAATCGATCCCAAAAAAGGACTCGATCTCCTAGCACAGGCATTTGCCCAGGTGAGCAAAGCCTACCCAAATACACACCTAATCGTCGCAGGGCCAGACAGCATTAACTTTATGCCCACAGCGCGTAGCTACTTTGCTGAAGCAAACTGCTTAGAAAACGTCACGTTTACAGGCATGGTAAAAGGCGAACTAAAGCGCTCTATGTTGGCAGCGGCGCAGATCTATGTCGCGCCGTCCTATTCAGAAGGCTTTAGCATGTCGATTTTAGAAGGGATGGCGTCTTCTTTACCCTGCGTGTTTACAACGCACTGTAATTTTCATGAGGCGCAAGCAGCCAATGCCGCTCAAGAAGTGGAGGCAGATGGTGATGCGATCGCACAGGCCATTCTCAAATACTTACGCTCACCACAGCAGGCCAAGGAAACAGGCGATCGCGCCCGGCAGTTTGTATTTGACCACTACACCTGGGACAGCATCGCCAGGCAATTGGCTGACTCTTATGTCGATTTGCTGACCACATCCAGCAGCGCCACAGCGCCCGCCTCTACAGCCACTCACTCTGCTATCTGGTCATGACAACAGCGCTCAAAACAGAAAAATCAACCACAGCACCCATCATTTTAGTTGGGACTCATCGTTCTGGCACATCTTGGCTGACCCGCGTATTTCAGCAGCATCCTGACTTAGCCTGCTGGATGGAGCCCCGGTACGTATGGTCGTGGGGCAACAACTATAAACCAAACGATGTCCTAACCCAGCAAGATGCACAGCCCCATATTGCTCACCACATTCGACAGCGATTTGAGCGATTTGTGCAGTCTCAAGGAAAGCACCGTCTCTTTGAAAAAACACCTAGTAACTGTCTACGCATCCGCTTCATTCATGCAGTATTTCCCAACGCAAAAATCATTCATCTCTTAAGAGATGGCCGCTCTGTATTTAACTCAGCTAGCGATATGCTGGAATCTGGCTTTTACCGGCCAGAGAAACTCACCAGTCGTTTTTATGAAATGTTGAAAGAAACGCCCATGTATGAGTGGCCTGCCCATTGGCCAAGGATACGAGATACGCTATCAAGCAAACTAACCAAAAAGCCATTGCCCTACTGGGGGCCCAGGCCAGAAGGTTGGCAAGACTGGCTAAGCGAGTCTTCTGACGTGGTTTTAGCAAAACAGTGGGCGGCCACAGCAATGCAGGCCGCTAGCGATGGAGAGAACTTACCCAGTAGCCAATATGCACGGTTTCGCTACGAAGATTTAATTGTTCAGCCCCATAAGACACTCACAGCAATGATAGAGTTTGCTGAGCTGTCAGAGAGTTTGCAGCTAATGGACTATGCCACTAGCACGGTGTTTCCAAATGCAAAGCAGCGCCAGTGGAAAAATCTGCTCGATGAGAAAACAATGGCGACAATTCGGCCACACTTGCAGCCCGCATTGACTGCTTTGGGATATGAGTGGTAAGCAAGACAGTCACACTTATTTGGAGAAAAGCCATTGGCCCATCTCTCATAAACGTTGGGCTCGCATAGGCATAGTAGCTGGCGTAGGCAGTCTCTTATTGATTGGATTCGCTGCTGGCAGCATTCACTTTCGACTGAGACAAGCAACCAAAACACACCCAGACCCTCAGCTGATTTTGGTTTTAGGTGGGGAACCAGAAAGAGAGAGCAAAGGTGGTGAGCTAGCGCGATCGCACCCTGACTTACTGCTACTCATCTCATCTCGACGGCCAGAGAGAATTGTTTATCAGCGGCTGGTAGCTAGTGGGATTGAACGCGATCGCATTCGCCTAGACAGCACCGCTACCAACACCCTCGAAAACTTTACTACGCTTGTCGAAGTCTTAAAGGCAAACAATATTCAACATGTCTATCTTGTCACCTCGGACTATCACATGAGCCGGGCGCAGGCAATTGGCTTTTGGGTATTTGGCAGCCAAGGCATCGGCTACACGCCGGTCACCGTAGACTCAGCAAAACCAGCAGAACCCACCTGGAAAATTCCTCGTGACATTATTAGAAGCTGGATATGGCTACTGACAACATCTCACCAAATTTAACTGCGACAAATGCCATGACTAAACCTACCAAACCAAAAAAAAGATATGTAGTCGGTGCGATCGCCAGTGGACTCTCTTTTCTTGCACTCGAATTTTTTTTAAGAACAGCTGTTGGACTCGCTACGCCCGCCCTCGTCATCACAGATGCTAAAACAGGCTATCGATTTAAACCCAATCAAAGCGTCACCCGCCTAGGCAATCGCATCACCTACAATCAATACTCACAGCGCTCCGATGCTATCCAGGCCGACAAACCTGACAATACGCTACGCATCCTAATGGTGGGAGACTCTGTGCTCAATGGAGGAAGCCACATTACCCAAGCAGACACCATTACTGAAAAATTAGAAACAAAGCTATTAGAACAAAACTATCCAGCCGAAGTGCTAAACGCCTCCGCCGGATCTTGGGGCATTGGTAATCTAAAGGGCTATCTTGACAAGTTTGGCACCTTTCAAAGCGATATTGTCATCCTCCAGATTGGCTCTCACGATTTGATTCAGCCGACTAGTACAAGTGACGCGGTCGGCCGAGCGTCTCATCCGGATAAATCGCCGCTTCTGGCGACTCAGGCGCTGATCACACACTATATTTGGCCCCAGGTCTCTAAGAGACTTGGAAACCAAAGCAAGCTAGCTAATGAAATTCCTGACGCGCTGAGCCCCGAACAACAGTTTCAACAAAACATGGACAGCCTCAGCGAGCTGGCACAAACGCTGGCAGAGCAAGATGTTCCCCTTTACATTTTATATACGCCTGCTAGGGCAGATGCGCTTTCTAGCGATCGCACCTCCGAGCACAAAGCAGCCTTTACCCAAAAGCTAACTGACTTAAGCCTCCCTCTAATTGACGTGCAAGCAGCCTGGACGATTACGCCAGCAGAAACTATTAGCACTTATTTTCGCGACCGTGTGCACCTGAGCGCAGCAGGCAACGAAGCCGTGACCGCGCTGCTGTACGAGACCCTCATCGCAGCGCCAGCGGTAACGGAGAAAAGCAATAATTTCCCATCAAAATAAGATTTCCCATCAAAATAAATTGATGAGAGAATGACAAAAATACGCTGGTGTTCACAGACGCTCAAAAATGAGTATCCAACTTGAGGAAAGCCAGCGTAAGTCTTCAAAAAGCGAGGCGCTTAGTCTTCTTTACCTATGAAAATTGGCAGCAAATACTATCCGCTATTTGAGCATTTACAACAGCAGTCCAAACTGGACGAATCAGAGCAAGTGAGGCTCACATTTGGCAGTATTAAGCAGCTGATCAAACGAGACTTGCCCAGCTCCGCCCAGAAGCGCGCCTGGTGGAGCAATCGAGACAGTACAAGCGCTTTGCAAGCCGGAGCCTGGGTAAAAGCAGGCTACCATGTAGAGTCCGTTGACTTTGAAAAAGAGACTGTTACCTTCTGCAAATTTCAAGCCACCTACGCCGTTCAGCGAAATGGGGAGGATATTATTTGGGAGCAGCAGGCAATTCGAGCCCTACGCAAACATATGGGAATGACGCAGGCAAAATTTGCGGCCGAGCTAGGTGTGCGCAGGCAAACCGTCAGTGAATGGGAAAACGGCGTTTACGAACCAGATCGCTCTACCGCCAAGCATTTAGAGCTGATTGCCCGGCAGAAATCATTCGATCCTTGATAGAATACTTTGACATTTGTCCGTTAAGCGTGCCAACATTATAGAGCAGCTGCACTCACACCACTTGGCACCTTCTATTGGCAACTTTCATGAATCCACAGTCTCTCGTCAGTGCACATCCTAGTCCAAACCCTCCTCAGTCAGAGCTACTCACCGCGCCGTCTCTTTCAGCAGCCGGTGGAGAGCCCCTGCGACATATTCTCCTCGGCACGCCGGGTGGTATCCGACAAACTATTCACCTGCTCCACACCCTCCGCTATGTGGAAAATGCCCTGTGGAGCCCGCTGATTCCCATTCCAGATGGGCAGCTGATCATTTCACCAAGGCAAGGGGAAGTGATGAGTTTGCTGGTTCGGCAGGTATAGAACAAAACCCAAGAACAGTAAACTAATTTCACAGGCTAAAAGCCCATTCCACAGGAGATGACTGGATCTTGTGGAATGGGCTTTTCTAGGAGATAAGATGCTGGTCTCTTCTGAGACCTCCATCCAATCAGTTAATCCATCAATCAATCAGTTCACCACTCTCTTGCAATGCATGGAGCCGGTGATAAAGGCCACCTGCTTCCAAGAGTTCATCGTGGCTGCCCACCTGACTGATGTGGCCCTTGTCGAGCACAACAATCTGGTCGGCATCGCGAACGGTACTCAGACGGTGGGCAATGATGATCAGCGTACGGGTGCCAAAGAGCGATCGCATTGCTACCTGAATTGCCCGTTCAGACTCATAGTCTAGACTAGACGTCGCTTCATCAAACACCAGCACATCTGGATTTACAATCAGCGCTCTGGCAATGCCAACTCGCTGACGCTGTCCACCAGATAGACGCACACCGCGCTCTCCCACCGTAGTGAAGTAGCCCTTTGGCAGCTGCTGAATAAACTCATGGGCTTGAGCAATTTCGCAGGCTGTTTTGATCTCTTCAAAGCTCGCATCTGGATTGCCATACAGCAGGTTATCCATTAGCGTACCGTTGAAAATGTCCACTTCCTGGTGCACAATGGCCAAACGCTTGCGGTAGCCCGTCACGTCTAGCTGACGAACGTCTTGCCCATCAATGAGAATGCCACCCTCGTCTGGCTCAAAATAGCGAAACAACAGCTTCACTAGCGTTGACTTTCCAGAACCCGAGCGACCGACTAAAGCCACCGTTTTACGCGGTTCAATCAACAGCTCAATATTCTCTAGAACAGGTTTATCTGCGCTATAGCCAAAGCTCAAATTGTGAAAGTGAACTTTACCTGTGAACTGGTAGCTAGGGCCATTGGGCAATAGTGCACCCGCATCCCGACCAGGCGGTAAGTCAGTAAAGGCCTGAAAGCGAGACATCGGCGCATAGCGGCGAGCAAACATCTCTGCCCAATCGCAAATCGGATCAACTTCCGCGTAGGCCATACTAGCGACCGTTAGCGTTGTAATAAAGTGACCGATAGAGATGTTGCCATTTACCGTGAGCCAAAGGGTGCCACACAGCACAACAAACATACAGCTCTGTACCACCGTGCGCTGATACATACTCAGCAAGGTATAGCCCTTGTGAATGCGATAGTCGAGCACCTTAAACTCACGGTCTAGCCGCTGGGTTTGCCTGTTTAGCTCAGTGAGTTCATTACCAAAAGCCTTAACGGTTTTGATATTGGTGATGATTTCGGAATTACGACTGTCGGTATTCTCGATGTATTTATCGAGCTTCTCTTCTCGGGCGGAGAGATCTTTTAGGCCGAGGGCACTATGGAGAAAAATACCTGCGACAGAGAAGAACACAACTGAGGCAATGCGCCAGTCAATCAATCCGATCAACAAAAAGACGCCAAGCACTCGAACAACTTTAGGAATCAGCTGAGCAACGATACCTGGATATGTCCAAGTAAAGTTGGACAGGCCTTTGGCAACGCGAGCAGCGATCCGACCTGGGTTGTTTTCATCGTAGAACTCCAGCGGCAGAGAGAGGATTTGCTTTAGTGCTTTTTCGGCATGGTACCGGCGAGCACGAAAGGCGGTATCCCACCCAAACCAGGCTCCGAGCCAGGGCTGAATGGGCGCACGGCCTACGGTGGTAAGCCCCGTCAAAACAACCAGCGACCACAGCGCAAACTGTGGCGTCATGGGTTGATTGATGACGTTAGCTAACTGAGTGAGCAGTCGCTGAAGCGGTGCATCTATCGACTGCTGAGAAATGAGATTGAGGATTTGCCCTGTGGCATAGGGTACAAACAGATCGATGAGTTCGAACAGACTCATCATAGCGGCGCTAAATAGCGTGATTCGCCAATAGCGCTGGTAGTAGCCCAGTATCTTAAAAAAGTTTTGCATGGATCGTGAAAAGACAGGTTGACGGATGAAATGGAGAACGAACCTTTTCAGCAAGGAAGCAACAGAAGCTGTCAACAACTTGAGGAGGCCAAATGGATGACGTCTTCATTGTTGTTGCATGTGGCAAAAGGAAGCAGAGTAATCCGCTCAGAAATATCTTCGTAAGCACTAGAACGCGACGCTTTTACATGCCATACCATCGGGCATGTAGAAACATCACGCTTCAAAAAGTGCGCGAATCAATAGTGGGCCGTCAGCACTATCGAAATGACTGACAACCTTTTGTTAAAATCTTCTGCCTGTAAGCTTTTCAGCTCGCCTAACGTTGCCCCCAAGCCGTTGCATACAAGCTGTGGAGGCGGACGAGGTTAACGGTGAATGCCGGTTGAACAGTAGGTAAAAGAACCTGGTACAAAGCCAGTAGAAATATAAATAGAGAACATGGTGAGACCTCCCAGTATTGCTTTTTAATCTTGTTTGCTTAGGTGTTTGCGCCTTGGAATGAGCTGCGCAACAGGCCTAACGCCTAGCTCGCTTATGCACCAGTGCGAATTTTAATAAATCGCTAGGGCTAAGCCGTCTACAATAGTTAGCGTAAATTACGATAGTTTCTGGGTCATGGGCAAGCCTCTGACAAGAGTCAGGCGGGTGAGCGTCACTTGAAGCTTTCTCGGCAAGAAAAGGTATCTCCAACTCGAAAATCTCCAATTCAGCCATCATAGCGAGAGAAATTTAATCGTGCAAGTGTTTCAAATAACTTTCTAGAAAAAGTATCGTTGAGGTTCATTTTGTTGTCTATGAAATTGTCTGAAGAATAGGAGAATATCTCGTGTCGGAAGAAATAGTTGAGAACCCATCTGCTGGCCCCTCTGACTGGTTTGAGCCGCTGTATCAACAGGCAAATGGAAACGTAAAGCAAGTGCCTTGGGCTTTGCCCGGTGCAGTGCCCTATCTAACGAACTGGCTAGAACAAAACGAAATAAAGGGAGTAGATCGCTCTGCGGTAGTCGTGGGTTGCGGGTTGGGTGATGATGCTGAAGCACTGGCAGCGGCTGGTTTTGAGGTGACGGCCTTTGATATTTCTGAAAGTGCGATCGCCTGGGCAAAAAAGCGCTTTCCAAACTCCGCAGTCCACTACATCGCAGCTGATCTTTTCGACCTGCCAGAACAATGGATAGGTGCCTTTGACCTTGTTTTTGATTTCCGTACTATCCAAGCCTTACCGCTGAGCGTGCGCACAGAAGTCATTCAAAATATTGCGGCTTTAGGCAAAAAAGAGGGCACGGTATTAGTCGCCACTTACTTACGAAAAGACAGTGAACCTGCAGGAGAAAGTGCCCCCTGGCCGCTGACAATGGCTGAATTGAGTGAGTTTGAAAAGAGTGGGCTAGCCCTGGTGAAGCAAGAAAGGTTTGCAAAAGGAGATAGTCGGTTTCGCGATCGCATCCTAATCCAGTATTGTGTGAGCTAAAAACAGTCATGCACCCGTCTGTACAGCTCAGCCGATACAAGCCCAGCGCCGACTACCATCCCGGTGCTTCCTTGCCAAAACAAATACTTTGGTACTACCTAGGCTCACCCCTGGTCGAAAGCCGATGGATTCCTTTTTCTGGCCTAAAAATATGGCTACTCAGACAGTTTGGCGCGGCTGTCGGCAGTGGCGTGCGAATAAAACAAAACGTCCGCATAAAATTTCCCTGGCGGCTCACCCTTGGCGATCACTGCTGGATTGGAGAAGACACCTGGATAGATAACTTAGCAACGGTCACCTTAGAAAGAGACGTTTGTCTTTCTCAGGGCGTTTATCTCTGTACAGGCAATCATGACTGGAGTAGAGCTACCTTCGATCTGCGCCTCGGCGCTATCACCATCAAGCACAGCGCTTGGATCGGGGCACGGGCTGTTGTGGGCCCCGGCGTCACCGTTGGCGAAGGCGCTATTCTCACCCTTGGCAGCGTAGCAAGTCACGCTTTAGATAGCTGGACAATTTATACCGGCAATCCGGCTAAAGCAGTGAAGCCGCGAACAATATCAAGCAGCTGAGCGACATTGCTTGCGCTTATAAAACTGAGAGGCGGCGATGCCAAAACTATAGAGAATCCCAGCATTGCTACCAGCGCCTACCGCCGCACCAACGAAAGGAATCAGTTCTACAACGCTCAAACCTGATTTTAGGGCCGTCGTAGATCCTAAAGAAAGAGCGAAAACCGTCAGTGCCTCACCCTTACGAGCCGGGTCATCGACATCAAAATCATAAATTGCTGCAATGCGATACAGCATCTCAGACTGTAGCGCAGAGATGGCTGCCAAATCGACGGCAAATAAGCCCAGCGCAACAGGCGGAATGATATTCGTCGCGAGACCAATGCCGCCTGCTTTCAGCGTTGTGTCCACAATTACCCGGTGCGCCAATTCTTCAGCCGTTTCCATCGGATACTCAGCCTTGAGCTTGACCACTTCGGCAACTGCTTTTTGCTTGTCTACTCTGCCCAGCGCAGCTTTTAGCCAGCCCATACCGGGCACCTTTGCCACATAATCCACCGCAGGATTCTCAGCAATGGGACTCAGGGTATCGCCCACACTCTCCGTGGTTTGCTCTAAGGCTGAATGGGCAGAGTCAGCGGCCACTTCGGTAACACGGCTAGTCGTTTCCATAGTTTTCGTAGAGACTTTGTTGAATATCTGCATGCCAACAGCTGAGACCAACCCACCTAACCGTTCTGCGGAAGAGAGTGCCTGAGATATCTGTGCAGGTAGCTTTTGCTGAATATCCATATGTGCAAACACCATAGGTGCAAACAAAGTTCTACTTAATAAATCCAGATTAACGAAACACAGACAAGTAGCAGCCCCTCAAAAGATAGAAACCCATAGTCTTACTTTTCCTGCCGATAAAAGTGCATACACCACTCCTTTCGTCCCTACAGATGGTTAGCAGAGATGGTTAGCAGAGATGGTTAGCAGATGCAAAAAAAGGTTGCTAAAAGCCTGATAAATCATCACAGAGCGACCCACATCATCTTCTACAGCTGCTGACCCAATCTATACACACTCACTTGGGACTTCTGAAATGAACACTTTATTCACAGCACTCAATCGCACATTTCAACAGCCCAAAAGGCTTGCGGCAATGACGCTCATCACGCTTCCTTTGATGGCAACAGATCTCCTGACGACAGGTCTACCCATTTCATCTGTCGAGGCAGCCGTGCCCACCTTGAACACGCCCACAGCTATTGAGCAACCGATGACCGACCTATACGCTATGGCAGGGCCTTTGGTGGGTAGCTGGAGAGCAACGGATGCGGCCGTCTTAGAAATGCTAGATACGCTGTATGGTGAGAGCGGCATGGTACCTGAGTCGATTACAGGCAGCGTTTATCTCAATATTGAGGAAACAGGTGTTCTCATGGTGACCTACAACAATTTACAAATGATCTTCCCAGACGAAAGCGGATTGCCTCCGGTGACGCTGCGGGGTCAGCTAGGATTAAGCTGGACTGAAAGTGAGGTTGGGGTCATCAGCGTTACAGGCGAAAGCGTGGATTTAGAAGCTGAAGTCTTGGGTATGGCGATGCCTGCGCCAGAGGTACCCTTTAATACATCATCATCTCGTTTTGAAATTGATGGTGAGCGCCTATCGTTTAACGGCTTCACAGGCTTTGATAGCTCGCCTATATTTTTCCCTAGCACCTGGTTGAGAGTCTACTAAAAGTCGCTGTGTTTAGCTAGGATCCGCATAAGTTCAATAGGCAAAGGTACAATATGGATAGAAGCGTTCTAACCTAAGAAAGATGACCACTGTAGAGATCTTGCCAGTTTCTAATGCTGATGGGAAAAGGGTTTACCGTGCTATTTCGGGAGACAAACACTCTGTAGGGGAAACTGCTGGGCAGGCTTTGGATGCCTTAACTGTTCAATTAGAGGATGCTGAATTTAGCGGTCTTTTTGTCATTAGGACAATAGAGCCTGATAACTTTTTTACTGCTGAGCAGCAAGCGCGACTCTCGAATCTTATGGAACTATGGCGGAAAGCACGAGACCAAGGGCACGCGCTACCACTTGAACAGCAAACTGAATTAGATTTACTAGTCGAAAACGTAAAAAGTCATTCTGTTAATGCAAGAAATTGGTAACATCTGATACGCGTTCTAATGGTTTTCGCGATCGCAATACGCAACAAAACGGCACTAAAAACAAATAGACCGCATAAGGAATAAACGCCGGACTGACTGACAATATGGTCGCTGGAATGAGTCCAGCAATATTCCAAGGAATTAGAGGGGCAATAACTACCGCTGAATCTTCTAAATCGATAGCAAGCTGTTCTGAGGTATACCTTACAAGAGATTTGTTTTCCAGGGCTGCGTAGTGAGGCTGCATAATTTTCCCCGTTAGCACAATAGCAATGGTTTGCGTACAGCCAAAGATATTGGCGAACAGGCTGACCAGTACAGTCGCTTGCGCCCGCTGGCGCGCGGTGTCCATCTGACTCAGCCAAGGATTTACAAACCCTAGCACTCTGCTACCTGAAACAATGCCAGCAAAAGTAGTGGAAATAAAAACAATGACAGTAGCTTTTAACATTGGCAACAATCCGCCGCCCACAAGTACGGCCTGTAAGGGGCTCGTTTGATTGAGCTGATAGCCAACAGTCATGAACTGTACTATTTGAAAAAGGGAGTAATGTTGGTGCGATCGCGCCAACATTACTCCAAGCCCAATACTCACAAACATCGCCAACTTCACATCTACTCGCAGCAAAGCCAATAGCAACATTGCCACCGCTGGCAATAGCACTATCGGCGACAAGTCAAACAGCTCAGGAAGTTTAGCCGCAATCGACGAGTCAGAAAACTGCACCGGATGAAAAAGAGAAAGCCCAGAATAGAACAATAACGACAGCAACAGCGGCCACAGACTCGTTTTCACCATATTTCGCAAATTGGTATGCAGACTTGTGCCCGTGACACTCGCAACCAAGTGAGCACTCGAAGACAGCAGAGAACAGCGATCGCCCACAAAAGCCCCCGCAATAATCGCACCTGCCACAGGACTTGTATCTGCGCCGCTACTACGAGCCATCACCATCAGCGCCAGACCAATTGTTCCAACCGATCCAAAGGCCGTTCCCGTCAGGACAGACACACCGCTAGTCAGCACAAAGGCCCAGAGGATAAAAAAGCGCGGCGCTATCAAAGCCGTTCCGTAATACACCAGAGCAGGCACAGTCCCCGCAGCCATCCACACAGCGGTAATTAGCCCAATTAACAACAACACCTGTACCACTGGCACTGCTTGCCGGGCACCTTTCACACCCATTTTTACCAGAGCCTGTAGCCCAAAGCCCCTTCTCAGCAGCACAAGCATAAAAAGAATCAGTGCAGCCAGCAACGGGTAAGCCATGTAGGTGCGTGTAAACGCACTGGTTAGCAATAGCAAAAAAGAGAGCGCCAAGGTGATGATTAGATCGAGATTGCGATACCATGCACCCACTGCTATTCAGACCTCTCTACAGACGCCCGTTCACAGACCTGAGAGATACCCTCTTGATTCATTTGGCACAAATACAAACCCTTTTGTAACCGAGCCCCCATCCGCTGATAAAAACGAATCCCTGATTCATTGTTGACATCCACCGTCCAATCTATGCGCCCGCAGTCATGCTGAGCAGCCACTTTACACAACCGCTCAATCAAACGAGTGCCGATTGATTGGTTGCGACAGTCAGGCTCAAGATATAAATCATCTAGCCAGATACTCGGCTTCGCCAAAAACGTGGAGTAGGTGAAGTGATAGCTCGCGAATCCAACGGCTGAGGTGTCGCCCTGACGCAGAACCAACAAGATATAAGCCATCGGTCGGTCAGAAAATAGCGTTGCACGTAACCTCTCTGCCGTTGCTGAGACACTGCCGGGGCAACCGTCAAACTCAGCTTTTAAATGAAGAAGACGTAGAATCTCTGGAATATCTTGAGAAGTCGCTAAGCGAATGTTCATCGGAAGTAGGCCTTAGCAATACAACTACGTTAGGCGCAGCTTAAAGCCATAGCAACGTAAAGTGGTGATAGGAAATATCGAAATTTTCGATAGCCTTTGCTGGCACTTTCCGGTCTACTGAAATAGCCGGGCTATGGAAACTGTTCTAAACCGCCATGAGAAAAGCCGCTGAGCGCCCCATCAAAAATTCACAGCTGGCCGCATTGGTCGCCGTTGCTGAGTGCGGCAGCTTTAGTGAGGCTGCCTTACAGCTGGGGTTGGCACAGTCTACGGTGAGTCATGCGATCGCAACCCTAGAAAAAGATCTTGGAATTGTTCTTCTCTTGCGTGGCCATGCCGGCGCAGTTCTGACCCCCTTGGGCGTACAAATATGTCAGCAGGCCAAAACCGTCCTAGCGCAGATAGACATCATTCAACAAACCGCCAAGCAAGCCAAAGAGCTACAAACAGGCCGCGTGCGCGTTGCCACCGTTCGCACGGTAGCCACCCACGTTTTACCCGATATCATTTCCAGATTTCGACAGGCACATCCGAGCCTCACCATAGACATCGCTGAATACGACCTGTATGCAGAAGTTGAACAGGCCCTAAAAGAAGGACAGGCCGACCTTGGGTTTACCATGCTACCGGCACCCAGTGAATTTCAAACATGGGAACTCTTTCGTGACGAATTTGTAGCGCTGCTGCCACCGCTAGTCCCCCCCGAAAAAGAAGAAAACACAATGACGTGGGAACAGCTTATGGGCTATGCACGCACTGCCAATCAGCGTTCTAGCTGGCATAACGAATTAGTAGACGCCCACCTAGCCCGATTTGGCCACGCTCTGCCGGTTGACTACATGGTCAGAGAAGACTCTACGCTAATGAGTCTGGTGACTCAAGGCTTAGGCGCGGCGGTACTCTCACGGTTAGAAGCAGAGCCCATTCCATCGGGCGTTCGGGTGCGATCGCTACCTGAACCCCTAGAGCGCATTATCGGCGTTGCCATCTTAGAAAGCGCCGTCTTACCCAGGGCTGTCTTTGCCTTTCTAGACATTGTCCTTTCTGATAGAAAATGTATAAATTCTAAAAATGTATAACAAACCACTACCATGGTTTACGGCAGTATCAAAACTAGCTTACTGAGAAGAGTAGGTTAGCCGCTCCCAAAAAAAGCCTGTGGTCGTCGCCACTTGAGATAAGAAAAATAAACTTGATATACCCAGCGCCGACGGCAGCGTCAATGACTTATCTTGCTTTCGCAGTGGATATAGCAGCAAATCGGTATAAAACTTGAGCGGCTCTACTTTGATAGATTCATCCGTGCGATTGGCGCGGACTTTGTGAAAGCAAAATGCACCGCGACCATAGCCAAAATGCTGCTTCCAAAAAGACTTTAACGAAAGCGCATGGGCATGGGCTATGGTGGCAGCTGGTACATATTTCATAGGATAGCCTGCCTGCTGCCAGCAGTCGCATAGGTTACGGTCTTCGGCGGCGGCAAGTGGAAAAGAAACGTCGAAACCACCAATGGAAAGAAAGTGCGATCGCGCCATAGCAATGTTGTTAGACGCAAAAAAGATACCCTGCGTTGCCGAGCTGTAATATCTGT
This sequence comes from Cyanobacteria bacterium J06627_28, assembly GCA_038521595.1. GTDB lineage: Bacteria > Cyanobacteriota > Cyanobacteriia > Phormidesmidales > Phormidesmidaceae > Phormidesmis. Next base: position 33,665 of record JBCBKQ010000015.1, read on the forward strand.
AGAGATAGTCGATTAAAGCCTGCGACGCAGAAGAATAGATATTTGCAGGTAAGGCGTTGAGAGTGCGTCCACCCACCATGGCATCAGGATTGGCATCCAAGGCAGTCGCAAACTGCTGTAGCCAATCAGTCGCAGGCATACAGTCATCATCTGTAAAGGCAATATACTGTCCACTTGCCTGCTGAGCCCCTGCATTGCGAGCCGCTGCCGGGCCAGCATTTTCCTGGCGAATCAGCAGAACGTCCGCATCCGTCTCAAAGTGTGCAACGATATCATCTAGCCGGACATCGCTACCATCATCGACAACAACTATCTGATAGCCCCCTGCAAAAGCCAAGTCTCCAGTAGCTGGCGGAGGCGTCATTTTCACGAGCGCTGCCAGACAGCGTGCCAGCTGTTGAGGTCGATCATAGGTAGGAATAACAATAGAAAATAAAGGTGATGACATCTCTTATACGCTCCTTTGACTCACTTCAAATTGGGTTTGGTGATAGTTCCACAGAGCGCCCTTATGTTTCAGAAGAGATTGATAGCTACCCTGCTCTACTATTTGACCTTGTTCCATCACAACAACTTTGTCAGCATTGGCAATTGTCGAAAGGCGATGGGCAATCACAACAACGGTCCGTCCTTTTGAAAGCTGCTCTAGGGAGTCTTGAATTTGTTTTTCGGTGACCGAATCTAAAGCACTGGTGGCTTCGTCTAAAATTAAAATCTCTGGATTTCGGAGAAGGGCACGGGCGATTGCAATGCGCTGCCGCTGTCCACCCGAAAGGCGAATGCCGCGATCGCCCAAGACCGTATCAAACCCCTGCGGCAGGGCCAAAATAAACGCCAATGCATTCGCCCGTTTGGCAGCCTCAATCACCCTATCATCTGACAACGCCTCACCATCCAAGGTTGTATCAGCACCGTAGGCAATGTTTTCTCTCACAGTTGTATTGAAGATAAAAGTATCTTGGCTGACAACGGCCATGCGAGATCTGAGAGTGTCGATCTTGAGCGATCGCAACGGTACCCCATCAACCAAAATTCGCCCCCGCGTCGGATCATAAAATCGCGGCAGCAAGTCGGCCAGCGTTGTCTTACCGGCCCCCGACGCGCCCACTAGCGCCGTGGTTTTCCCCCGCTCAATCGATAGTGTAATGTCGTGCAAAACCGACTCATCCGCAGCGTAAGCAAAATCTACCGACTCAAAATCAATCGAGCGGATCAGCCCCGTAAAAGGGAGATGGCCATCTTCAAAATATGGCTTATCTTCGCGGCGTAATAAATCAGTCACCGCACTGAGCGATCCCTGAGAAGCCGTAAAGCCAACTAGCGTACCATTGAGCGCTGAGAACATCGGCGTGGTTCGAATCAAAACAAACAAAAAGGTCAACAGCTCCGCCGCCGTCAGCTGTCCCCTTGAAATCATCAGGCCGTAGGCCACCACCACCATCCCCACTAACAGCGTCGCCCCAGCCCCTTCCACCACTGGCTGAACTAACTCCGATAGTTTGAGCACTCCGATTTGTGCCCGATAAATTTCACGAGTGGCCTGATTGTATTTTTGCTGTTCATAGTCTTGAGTGCCCGAAGCATGAATCGTCCGGATACCGCTGACAAAAGATAGCGTACTGGCCGTAAACGTTTTGTTCGCCTTGGGCACCGCAAAGCTGGCCTCTCGCACCTTTGCGGTCAGAGCGGTAAGCCCCACCGCCAATAGACTAAACACCAGCACAGATGCTAAAAATAGCTGCCAAGACAGTACCAGCATTGCCACAAGGTATGCCAGCAGCTTAGTGCCATAGACAAACGAACTAGAGAGCAACTCAAACGCTCGCTGCACCTGCTTTACTTCACCTCTGAGCGTATTGATTAACGTACTGGGATTCGTCTGACTATAAAAGCTGAGACGAAAACTTTTGAGCTGAGCAAAAATCTGTCTGCGCAGGCAGTCCACCAGACTTAAAGACGCTTTTTTGGCGTACAAACTACCAAAATAGTCAAAGACTGCCCTCACCCAAACACCGACCAACAAAAGACCCGAAAGGCGATAGATACGAGCATCCGCGCTGGCTTCCGTGGCTAAAAACAACCGATCAAACCAGACAAGGCCGCTCTCAATGGGAGGCTCACCCGGATTAGTCAGCCCTCGCAAAAAAGAGGCAATAAAACCAACCGTCAACCCTTCAAAAAAAGCCGCCACCAAAGCAAAAACTACTGCCAAAATCGCAATCTGACGAAAGTACCGAAACTCTCGTAAAATCAGCCGATGATTTTGCCAAAATCGACTGGTTTGAATCAAGCGCTTTAAGGTTATCGGAAGCGTTAAGGACATAGTTATGATTGTTTAGGACTTAGCCGATAAGCGACATCCTTGCTCACCAAAATAGCGCTCTGCAATGGATGGATCCGAAAAGCCCAAATTAGGGCCTGCACAGCTGCTTTTCTCTGCATCCTTTGAGAACAAACCTGGGCATGCCGATAAACAAACTGAGCAAACTGCTTAGGATGCGCTTCAAACAGAGACCGATGTTTATTAACCAGGCGCTCAAAACTAATCTGTCGTAGCTCAGGATTGCGAGAAACCCTGGGCCCCTCATGCGCCATCAGCTGATAGGTTACAACTGGCACGCTTAATAAAGAACAGACCAGATTTAATCGTAAGAACAGCTCAGAGTGCACCCGAGACTGAAAAGATTCATCAAACCCACCAATGCCTTGCAACACGTCTTTTTCTATGACGAGCGTTTGCTTACACAAGAAAGATTTTTCTGGGCCGATATCTTCTAGAGCAAAGTGTGACCCTTTTGGCAGCGTTGGCGGCAGGCGAGTACTGGTCACCTCTCCACTTGAGTTGACTACGTTTATCCCGGTCCAAGCCGCAACGGGCGCGGGCAAGGTTGTTTCTCTCAGTGCCTTGATTGCTGTATTTGCCATGTTTGACAGCAGCAGATCATCATCGTCTAGATAGCTAATGTAATGGCCTGCGGCGATGCGGGCACCTTCGTTTCTAGCGGCTGCACCCCCCTTATTTTCAGATAGTCGAACAATCTTTAATCGAGGGTGCGCAGGCAAAGCAACCGGATGAGGCGAACAATCATCAACCACAACAATGTCAATGGCGTCTTCAGACTCTCCTTCAATAGCTTGCAGCAGGGCACTCTCAACGGCTCTTTTGAGCAGCTTAGGACGATTATAGGTAGGAATAATAATCGTCAGCAGCGGGTACTGGATACTCTCTGTCATGACAGTTTCATAGGCTGCTTTTGTCGTCGCCCATGGTAGCGGGTGAGTAAACGGTTAAACGTGTGGTCTACTTTGGCAAAGGCCCGCAGGAGAAAGCGGCTACCGCGACCGAAGGTCAAAGCCTTTACCACTGGCGTAAAAATAGTGGCATGGCGACGCCAACCCAAATGCTTGTATTTCGCCTTAAAGTAGCCGTCTTCAGCAAGATTCCACTTATCTCGGAAATGATGCAGACTGTTGAGTGTCCATTCATCGCTCCAGCGCAGCATGTAAAACGTCAGGTCGCTACGTTCGAGCGGCGGCCCTGGAACGTAGGTCACTAGGGAAGCAGGCTCAAAGTAAACTTGCTCACCGGCATTCAGCACACTCATACAAAAGTCTAAGTGCTCTTTTGTATTGAGCATTCCTTCGTCCAATGGCCCGAGCCGATCAAAAATGGACCGACGAATCAGCGTGCAGTGAAATTCTGCGAGTTCGGTGGGTGTACGCTCTAGCTGAGACATCATATCTTCGACGCGCTGCCCTTGGGCAATCATTCTTTCTCGGATACGACGACGACCTAGCTTATCGACCCAGATGTGAGACTCTCCTCCGGCAAAGTGAACGACCTCATGCACGGGCTCATCCTGGCACATCAGCGGGCCAACTACGACAGATTGAGTCTCTTCTGCGCAGTCTATGAGCGCTTTCAGCCAGCCGGGCGACACGACAATATCATTGTCAACAAAAACGAGATAAGGCGTATCAACCTGAGCTAATCCGATGTTTCTCGCCTGGTTTGGGAATAGATAACAGTCTGTACGAATCAGCTCAAAGCCGTGCTGCTGAGACCGCTTTTCTAAATATTGTTGAATGTGAGGTGGAGAGTTGCCATCGACATACACAAGCTTAAAGGGCACTTGCGTATGCTCATAAAGACTCTCCAACGAGGCGGCTGTACAGCTAAAGCGCTCACGTGGAACGACGACTAGCGTGACCTGCGGCGATTCGAGAGAGGAGACGGAGGCAGCTGTTTCTGTATTAGGCAGAGTATTATTCATAGTTCACAGGGCATAGTTCACAGGGCGTAGTTCACAGGGCGCTTTCGGACGCTATTTGCAGCAGAGATGTTGAAAAAAATTAAAGTTGTTAGCCTTGAATAGGAGAAAATTGAGAGCGCGTGGGCAAGCTGTCTTCTCCTTCCCCGTCGATTAGCATTTGATAAACCTCTATTAGTCGGTCGTTTAGATTATTTAGATCATAGTGCGTTTCTACGTAGGCGCGGCCAGCTTTGCCCATATCTAGCCAGCGTTCTGGCTGCTCGATTAGCTTTGTAAGGGCTTGGGCGATCGCACTACTGTCTCGCTCAGGTACCAACAGCCCAGAAACATCATGCTCTACCAGCTCAGGAATCCCTCCATGGGTAGTGCTGACGACCGGCAGACCCAGCGCCATCGCTTCCTTTAAGACGTTGATGGGTGCATCTTGGTTGCCCTCTGCTGAGGTGACACTGGGGGCAATAAAAAGGTGCGATCGCGCCAATACCTGAACAATCTCTGCCTCGTCGCACCAGCCCAGCAGCTGCACAGTCTCGGTTAAACCCAGCTCTAAGATCAACGCCGAAAGCTGCTCGCGCAAAGGGCCATCACCCATGATTTGATAGCTGAGGTGAGGATAAGTTTTTGTGAGCTGCGCGATCGCCCGAATGCAGTACTCAAACCCTTTCTTTTCTACCAGACGGCCCGTTGAAGCAATCCGAATAGGCCCGTCACTATCAGAATCGTAATGGCGCAGGGCCAGCGGAAATTTGGCACTGTCTAGCCCAGAATAATGCACTTTCGTGCGCTCAGGCGGCGCGCCCATAGCTAACAGCCGCTGACGAAAAAACTCA
>JBCBKQ010000016.1:0-38430 GCA_038521595.1 Cyanobacteria bacterium J06627_28
AATGCGAAAAGCATTGAGGCGCTTTTTGTATGTAAGGAACAACGGGAGATTGATGTTCGATGAAAAATCATGGCCGTTGAACGGGAGCTATAGAACAAGCGCCTGATGCTGTTGGTGTCGCCCAGATGTTTTTTGGTTTGATGCATGAATAAAAACCCGATTACGATGGCTAAATCCGAACAGGTTTCCGCTAAAGCTGACCTTGATCGTTTACGTGCGATGTTCCAGCAAGTCTGGGGCTATGAGAATTTTCGGTCCCCCCAAGGTGAAATTGCTCAGGCTATTTTGAACAAGCAGGACAGCTTAATTGTTTTACCCACTGGCTCGGGCAAGTCTATCTGCTTCCAACTACCTGCACTGATGGAGAGCGGCGTCACGCTGGTGATTTCGCCTTTGGTGGCGCTGATGGAGAACCAGGTGCAGGCACTGACAGAAAAGCGACTACCTGCGGCTGCGCTGCATAGCGAATTGTCTAAGCGGCAGCGGCAGCAGGTGCTGCGATCGCTCACTCAAAACCAGCTTCGCCTACTATACCTCTCCCCTGAAACGCTGCTGAGTAAGCCAGTGTGGGACTTGCTGTGTCAGCCAAACCTAAAAATTAACGCGCTGATATTGGATGAGGCTCACTGTCTGACGCAGTGGGGCGATACTTTTCGGCCGACGTATCGACGATTGGGCACGGTCAGACCGGCGCTGCTTGCCTGTAAGCCGCCGGGGGCAAGGATTGCGATCGCAGCTTTCACCGCCACCGCCGATCCCATCACACAAAAAACGCTAATGTCTATGCTGCGGCTCAACCAGCCCAACATTGTTCGCATCAACCCGTATCGTCAGAATCTTCACCTCTCGGTACAGCTCGTTTGGACGCCAAAAGGACGCAAGAAATCCCTACTCAAGTTTGTCCGACAGCAGGGAAAGCAATCTGGCCTCATCTATGCCCGCACCCGACGAGGAAGCGAAGCACTCGCCGCCTGGTTCTCGGCTCAGGGCTATTCGGTCAAGGCTTATCATGGCGGACTTTCGGCCTCTCAGCGTCGCCAAATAGAAACACGATGGATCGAGGGTGACTATCAGTTTGTGGTGTGCACCTCTGCGTTTGGGATGGGTATCGATAAGCCTGACTGCCGGTTTGTAGCGCACTACGAGGTGCCCGGTCTTATTTCAGAATACGTACAGGAAGTGGGTCGCGGTGGACGCGATGGCAAGCCTGCGGCGGCATTGTCTTTGGTGAGTGAGCCGACAGGATGGTTGGCCCCTGAAGATCGGCGGCGATGGCAGTTTTTTGAGGAGAAATCACAGCAGCTGGAGCAGGCCGCTAAGCAGCTCGCTCGCAAAATTCCTCGCAAAGGGCACATTGACGATGTGCGACAGCAAACAAAGGAAGGCGATCTGGTTTTAGCGTTGCTGCATCGACAGGGCAAGCTGCAGTGGCTAGATCCCTTCACCTATCAGCTCCGGGCAGCAGGAAGTCAACGAATGCAGCAACAGCGCTCTGACACGGACGTAATGCGGCGCTATTTGTTTACTCGGCAATGTCGCTGGCAGCTGTTGCTCCATGAGTTTGGCTTTGAACGTGAAGCTCAATCGATGCGCTGTGGAACGTGCGATCGCTGCCTCAAGCGCCAAAAATCTCGGTAGCCATCTGCTCAAATAGCTTCTGGCTGTTTCTCTTCTTTCGTGACGACTAGCGCTTCTTCTGTTTCTTCTAGCTCAGCCGCTGCACTTGATAGATCGGGCACAGAAACTTCAGACACAGAAACTTCAGGCACCAAAACTTCAGACTTTGCAATGGTGGTGCCGTCTACTCGCTTCGAGAACCCCCAGGCAAACAGACTAAAAATAAGGGTCACCATTACCCACTCCGGTGGCACCCACTCAGGGTTGATCACACGCACAATTAGACGTAGGCCAACGAAGGCGACCGTGACGAAGCCTGCATCTTCGAGATGGACGTAAATTTCTAGCCAGCGAATGAAAAGGCCTGCCATAAAGCGCAGGGCGACGATGCCGATAGTGCCGCCCAGCAAAACGATCAGAACGTCTTTGGATAGTGCGATCGCAGTCGTCACACTGTCGAGCGAAAAGGCCAAATCCGTCAGGGCAATGGTCGGGATAGCCTGCCACAGCGAGCCAAATTTTGGACCGCTGTTTTCACCATCTTCATCGGGATCTCCAGTGAAGTGCTGATAGACGAGCCATAGCAAATAGAGCGCACCCGCAATCTCAAATTGCCAGTATTTCAGCACCCAGCCCGCAGTCAAAATAAGAGCCACCCTAAGGATGAAGGCGACAATTAGGCCGAGGTTAAGGGCTTTTTTCTGCAGCGCTTCGGTGTCTAGACCTTGGGCAATTGCCGCAAGTGCGATCGCATTATCTGCCGATAGCACCAGCTCTAACAAAATGAGAACTGGTAAAAGTAGTAAGGTGTCTCCCCCCAGAGTGGGCGACATTTCGAGCAGACGATCTAGCATGTATTGGCGTGAAGAGACGATCCCTTCCAAAAAGTGTCTAAGTGAGAAGTGTCTAAGTGAGAAGTGTCTAAGTGAGAAGTGTCTAAGTGAGAAGTGTCTAAGTGAGAAGTGTCAGGTAAGCCGCTAAGCAAACAGCCGAGCAAACAAAAGGGCCTAGCCGCCAGTGCTTGCCCTCTCTTAGCATAGAACGAAAGCTGGGACTGTGCCGTTTCGGATAGCCGCTCCGTGGTTTCTCTGACAGATTTTCGTCCTGAGGCTATACACTAATCTTCTGCCTTTCGACCGCACCTGACTATCGTTTTTCACACAGCAGCCCTTGTGACCTCTTCTCTCGAAAAATTTAGAACGCAATACCCAGAAGGCGGCCTGACGGCTGAGCTAGTGTCCATACACGATGGTCAATACGTTGTCAGAGCAGCGGTGAGCCACAATGGCGTGCTGCTGGCCACAGGATTTGCAACGAGTGTAGATATCCAAATTGCGGAAGATAAGGCCCGCGATCGCGCCCTGTCTCTACTCGGTATTGTGTCCAACGGCAGTGCGGCGCCAATACCTTCTCAGCCTGTCAAAGCCACTGAATCAACTCAGCCGTCTAGTGCTTCAGCACATACTGCCCCGACGCCAGCCCCCCAGCCCATTGATCCCCAGCCCATTGATGAGGCGTCACCGGCAATTGCACCTGATGAAGACGCCGCGCCGCCTGCCGGAGATGATACAGGCCCGCCTATTGATGAAGTCATAGAAGCACCTTTAGACAATGCGCCCGCCGCCAAAACCTCTGCAGCGACCATTGCCTTAGAAAACTTTGATGCGAATGTTGGTCGCATTGATCTTTCTGATGTGATTGCCCAGACCGATGTGGAGCTGACTCGATTGGGGTGGACGAATGTGCAGGGGAGAGAATATTTAGAGAAAACGTATGGCAAGCGATCGCGCCAGCAGCTGACAGATGAGGAACTGATGAGCTTTTTGCTTTATCTAGAAGAACTGTAGTGAGTAGCTCAATATAGTTCTGCAAAAAGGTAGATATTAGTCTGGCCCATATTACGGAATAAAACAGTAAGTGTCAGATTGCAGATATCCGCATTTTCATGGAATATATCCGTGAGAAAATGAAAAATGGCGTGCGAAAAACAACACTTGCGATCCCGCTATTGCGACTAAAGGAAGACGTATGAATCCTGCTCGATACAACAATGAACCCCCTCGCGTCAAAGTCAGTGCATTGCTGTCTGCGGCAGAAGCAGAAGCCCTCCAAAAGCTGCTAGAAAATCTCACACCAGAGCACTGCCGCAAGCTGGCCGACAACGATGGTGAAGCGAATGCCTTTATCGATGCAGCCATGAAAATGCGCCGTCAGCTAGTCGCGGCTGAGATGCTGCCAGCAATGCCCGCCTATGACGATTAGAGAAACAAAGCGAAACGATTGAGACAGTTAGGTCGCGTTAAAGCCATCACGAACCGCTGCCATTTTTGCTTTCAATTCATCTGCTTGCGCGAGTAAGGCATCTTGAGTCATTTCGGCCTGCTCGCCTGAGGCCAGCCACTTTAGCTGGACCTTGCCGGCTTCAGCTTCGGCATCACCCAAAATGAGACCTACGACTGCGCCACTGCGATCTGCCCGCTTAAACTGTTTACCAAAGGCGCTGCCGCTCAGATCGACTTCAACGGAATATCCGGCTCGACGTAGCGTATTTGCGAGCTGGGCAGATTGAAATTCAGCTTTTTCGCCCCGTGAAATTAAGTAGATATCTAGATCAGGGGTGGTGCTGTAGCGCTCCATTTGCTCTAGCAAAATAATCAAGCGCTCAATGCCCATACCAAAGCCAATGGCAGGGGTATCTGGCCCACCGAGCTGGCTGACGAGTCCGTCGTAGCGACCGCCACCGCAGACGGTGGCCTGTGCGCCAAGGTCGGAGGATTGAATCTCGAAGGCGGTGTGGGTGTAGTAGTCGAGACCGCGCACGAGGCGAGGGTTGATGGTGTAGTCGATGCCAAGGTTGGTGAGGTGCTGCTGTACGGCGTTGAAGTGAGACTGTGAGTCCTCGCTGAGGTAGTCGAGCAGGCTGGGGGCGTCGGTGACGATTTCTTGGGTGCGTTTGTCTTTGCTGTCGAGGATGCGCAGGGGGTTGCGGGTGAGGCGATCTTGGGAGTCGGTGTCGAGTTCATCTTTGTAAGGGGTGAAGTAGGCGACGAGAGCATCGCGGTAGGCCTGGCGGTCTTCGCCGCTGCCGACGGAGTTGAGGTCTAGGCTGAGGGATTTAAGGCCGAGGGTTGTGAGGATTTGGGTTGCGATCGCAATAATCTCTACATCGGCTCTGGCATCGCGACTGCCCAGTATCTCTACATCTAACTGGTGAAACTGGCGCTGGCGACCGGCTTGGGGGCGCTCGTAGCGGAAGGCGGGGCCGAGGTGCCACAGGCGTTGGACGCCGCCTTGGGCGAAGAGTTTGTTTTGGATGAAGGCGCGGACGAGGCCTGCAGTGATTTCGGGGCGTAGGGCGATGGAGCGGCCGCCGCGATCTTCAAAGCTGTACATTTCTTTGCCGACGGCGTCGGTGGCTTCGCCGATGCCTCGGGCGAAGAGTTCTGTTTTTTCAAAGACGGGGGTGCGGATTTCGCGATAGGCGGATTGGGCGAGGGCGTCTTTGGCGATGGTTTCTATGATTTGCCAGAGGGGGGACTCGTTGGGGAGGATATCGCGGGTGCCGCGAATGGCTTGGATGGTGCTCATGAAGCGTTTTTTGTTTGAAGAGGCAAAAGGCAAAAGGCAAGGCAACAAGATTTGGGAAACACACTACTGTCCCGATGGACAGATTATCAGTGCCGTACCAATAGCTGCTGGCCTGGCGCTTATATTGCGTTTTCCCCAACCCCCCTCCGCTGCTTGGCGGCGTTAAATCCTGCTTGGGGCCCCAGGCTCCCCCAAACCCCCCGAAAGGATAGGTCGGCAGAGCAGTGAGAAAGATCGTTCCAGCTAGGAAATCTCACTTTGCTATCTCTCTTGCACTTTACGCTAGTACCTTAGTAGATTGCGGTATGGAGAGAGTCTAGGAAGCTAAGTGTTTCTTATTATCTGACAGGCTTTGTTTACTTACGCATCTGGCAAATGGCAGCAGTTGAGTTCGTCGATGCATACCTTGCCAGACTGAAGGGCCCAGCGGACGAGGGCGACGCGGTTGCCGGTGCCGGTTTTGTTAAGGACGTTGCTGACGTGGTTATCGACGGTGCGTTTGCTGATGTCTAGCTTGTCTGAAATTTCTTGGTTGGTGAGGCCAGCGGCGACCTGTTCGACGATTTGCAGCTCCCGTTTGGACAGATCATGCTGGGCTTCTTCTACGGTAGCGTCCATTATCTTCGGGCTATTGGTCTCTGACGCTTGGCTGGCTGACATGGGGGTTTAATCTGTAATTATGCTTAGTCACAATTGTAGTCACTCTAGTGGGCGTCATGGCGATTCTTCCCAGTCTTAATAGAATGTTTCTCTCCCAAAGACATAAACAGAGGTCTAGCCAAAGGCACAGCTTGCCTCGTATTTTTCCTTTTCAGCTCTTCTTTAAGAGGGTGCGGGCTGTTAGGTGGTCACACGTAGCCATGAGTTTGATAGTCATCGTTATGTTGTTTACATGGGCAGTGCCCACCTTGGCGGCTCCGCTTTCTTCAGCCGCTAGCTCACCGACTCAAGCTATCGAAACTGACGCAGTGCAGCTCACGGCAGATAGCAGTGATATTGCTGCGGAGAAGGTGGATCAGTTTGCTCAGGCATATCAACAGGTTTTGCAGCTTTTGAGCGATCGCGAACCCGAACTGCCGGCGGCAGCCACAACGGCTGAAGCACTCAAGGTAGAGCAGTCTATCGAATCAGCGGCGGTCGCCATTATTGAACAGGCTGGATTGACGATGCCAGAATATATGCAAATTCTGAGCTTGGCCAGCCAAGACGAAGCATTTCAAGACAAAATCCTGGCCACCATAGACGAAGCCAAAAGCGAAAAATAAGGAAACCTACAGGCATGGGGTGTAGCTCATATCCTACTCACCCTAAACGGAGACTGCTTGCGCCAAAGATGCCTTATACATTGAATGGAATTGGAACAAAATACTATGGTCGCCGGGAGGCTGGCTCCGATGGCTCCTATGTGACCACTGAATGGATAGTGCTGCTTTATCTGCCGCTCATTCCCATCGGGTCTTTTCGGGTGTGTCCAACGGGAAAATCAACCAATGCCATTGTGTACAACTCTCAGCAGTTCATGGTGAGGCGAATGCCGTTTAACTGGCCCCAGATTCGGAATATCTATGGGGTAACAGGTGCGATTGCAGCAACCCTTATCGGCGGCTTCACCCTCTTCAACTATCTAGAAAACAAAAACGCCAGTCCAACTAGCGCACTGCCAACTACCACCTTGGCCCAGCTTTCGCCCATCCAGGCAGACACCTGACAAATACATGGCAAAACTCGCCATCAGCACAGTGAGCTGATAGCGAGTTTTGATTGATATCAAAAAAAGCAACTGCTACAGGCAGGTCATTACAGACAGGTCATTACAGACGGTGCGATCGCTCAATCGCCTGTCGGTTTTCACGCTGAGCCACAGGTTCATTTAGCCAGCTAGAAATCAGCGAAGCAGGCTGCTCATGGTGTGGCCACGCAAAAGAATGCTTAAACGCCGCCGCCTGACAGGCCCGCAAGCCATCAAAGCCAATGACATCCTGCGTCAGCAAATTCTCATACTCAAACGGCAACCGAACATTGTGCAACCCAGCATTGTCAGTACAGATAGCAATATCTACGCCCGCATCAAAGCAGCGATTAAAGACCGTCTTAAGCTGACCAATATTGTCTAGGGTGCCCGTCTGAAAATACGTAGTCGGGCATATTTCTAGGCACTGTCCACGTGCAGCCACTTCCTTGAGCAGCTCAGGGTAGTGCAGAGGAATCTGAATGCCGTGACCGATGCGCATGAGATAGGGCAGCAGCTCAGGGTAGCAGCCGTCCTTTGTCTCAAATAGGTGCCCAGTGGTATTGAGCCCCAGATTTTGCGCATGTGAATACAGGCGAGCGAGTTCTTCAAGGTTATAGGCCGCATCACCACCGGCAACGTCCACCCCGCACACATACTCTGGATATTGCGCTGCCAGCTCAACCGTGGCCCTGTTGACCTCATAGGGCAGACGCGAGTGCATACAAAGGATCTGCTTTGTCACCACCGGATATTCGCTCTGCTGGCTAGCCCGGCCCACAATTTCAATAATCTCAGCCATCGCATCAATTCGCTGCGTCTGAGTAAAGTGATGCGGCGTCCGATAAAAGGGCGTATAGCGCAGCTCTAAATACGCCAAATTCTCAAAGATATAGGCCCCACGAATCAGACGGTAAATAAAATAGGGTAGTGCTTCGCGAGTCTGCACACTTTCTACCAGCGTATGCAGCTCTAGATACTCTTCTAAAGTGTCCTTGGGCTGAGTGTAAAACTGCTCAAAGGCCAAATAGTTTTCAAACTTATCTGAAATATCTGGACGGTTTCGCTCAAAGTATCGCCACAGCACCCGAGGTACGACAGAGCCGCCCAAGTGCCGATGAAGTTCTGCATATAAGCTCATTGGTTGATGACCTCAAAATGTTGTTACGTTCAAAAAAAAGCTTGCTTTAAAGGGACACTTATCGCTCGATACTAGAATCTAGAGCCTAAAATTCAGGACCTAAAATCCAGGACCTAGCACCCAAAACCGGCAGATTCTAAGATTAGAAGCTGAGACTAATTTCACGTATCAACACCAATAAAGATTTGGTGCTGATACATGAAATATAAGCCTGAAACATAAGCCTGCTAGAAAAGAGCAAAAGCGAACAAGAGCAACTCGTTCGGTCTTTGCCACCAGTCAAACGCTATAAGCGACCTGCTAGTCGAGCTTTACTCAGACACTCCAGCGTTCTCAGGGGCTGAGCACAAACGCTAGGGTGTAAAAGGCAAGCTTGCAAAAAGTCGAATAAGTAAGGCAAAAGTCTCAGTAGTGTGGCATTCCAGTGTGGCATTCCGTTTAGACAATCAGCCCGGGCCATAAGACCGAGCGTGCTGACTAGCAGCAAGTAGCAACAGAAGGAACCGATGCAAAGGAGGAAACTACCGAGAATCGAAAAATCTTACGTTTATTTTCCACATCATAGCGAAGCATTTTGAAGATGTGTAAAATCACTCTACTTTGCACGCTGTTGCTAACGTTATCTCACCGCACGACGGCCAATACTCACCCTCTTACCACTATGACTATTCGCATTGGCAATGGATATGACATTCACCGATTGCAAACAGGCCGAAAGCTAATCCTCGGTGGCGTCGAGATTCCCCATACTCAGGGGCTACTGGGCCATAGCGATGCCGATGCGCTCACCCACGCCATTATGGATGCCATGCTTGGCGCCCTCAGCCTAGGCGATATTGGGCTTTATTTTCCCCCCAGCGATCCCAAGTGGGCCGGGGCAGATAGTCAGGTACTGCTCTCTCAGGTCAATGGGCTGATTTGCGATCGCGGCTGGCAAATCAGCAATATCGACACCGTCGTTATCGCCGAGCAACCCAAGCTCAAACCGCACATCCACACCATGCGCGATCGCCTAGCAGACACCCTCAAAATTCAGCCCGACCAAATCGGCATTAAAGCCACCACCCACGAAAAGCTGGGTCCGCTAGGGAGAGAAGAAGGCATCGCAGCCTATGCCGTAGTTTTACTAGCGTCATAACTATCATCGCCGTGCTAATTCCCTATTAGCTTCATATCAGGTTTACAAAATACGCTCCAATTTATAGGAAGCCTAAAGTACGTACCCGAAAAAACACGGTCATTTCAAGAAATATGTCCAGAGGGTATCCGAATATACGCAAATATCCTTGTATTATTTATACAATCTTTGTCAACTATAGAAGTGGGACACTCGCAGGCCATTAACCTGTGTAAAGGCGCGCTGAAACTAGCCGGTAGACGAGCCTTCAAAACGCTCAGCTAGGCTAAGGCCTCAGCCCACAGCACAACAATTGACCGAAGGTTAATTGAAAGATTGATTTCCTGAGAACTATCGTCCACGAAAGCTAACCAGCCAGATTAAAGCACTCGATGTTAGAGCGCTTGATATTGGAGCATTTAACGTCAGAGCACTTTATAAAAGCACTTGGAAAAGGGCCCAAAGGTCTTGAGAAAAGTCCTGATAGAGGATGCACAAGGGCTTTTAGTGCAAGGTCCTAGCGTCAGTCACTACGCAAGCGCAGATGGCAACAGAAGCGCAGCCAGGCAACTAAAAAGATAATCGAGCAAGCGTTGCTCAAGGTAATTGTTTAGATTGGGGAGTCTAAGCGAATGGGTGTATTAGGAGAATCATCAGTCGTGCTCATTCCGGCAGTGCACAAGACATTTGGGTCGGTTACGGTGGCTCGTGCACAGGGCATTTCTACGGTGCGCGGCTTTGGCACCAGCCCGCCAGAGCGCATCGGCCTACAGGGTGAATACGACTACAACGGTTTGGCACGGCGCGTAGAATACTGCTTCCATCAGGCCGGACTCACAGAAGATATTAGCCTGCTCAGGGTCAAGCAGAGAGGATGCGTCGTTATTTTGACAGGTGTCATAAGCTCTCGCTCACTACTCAATCATCTAGTCACACTCGCCATTAAGGTAGACGGCGCAGCGCTTGTCGAGATCTATCGCATGCGCTTTACAGAAGAAGAAGCTGCTGCCTAGCGGGGACACAGCGCTAACACAGACCAAAAAGGGGATCGATGCGAGCTAGGCATCGATCCCCTTTCTCGTCATTAATCTATCGTTAGTCCATCAATCGTTGGTCCATCAATCGTCAGTCCATCATAGAAGCGACAAAATCGGTATACACCTCACCTTTGACAAACTCAGGGTGCTCCATAACCTTTTGATGAAACCCGATAGTCGTGGGTAAGCCTGTAATGGCGCACTCTCTTAGCGCACGCTGCATTCGGCGAATAGCCGTAGATCGATCTGGGCCCCACACAATCAACTTGCCAATGAGTGAATCGTAATAGGGTGGGATCTCATAGTCGGTATATACATGAGAGTCCATCCGGACACCCAATCCACCTGGGGCCAGGTAACCACTAATCCGGCCCGGATTGGGGCGAAAGTTGTACTCGGGATCTTCAGCGTTGATGCGGCATTCGATGGCATGGCCCCTAAGCTGGATGTCGCTTTGGGAAAAAGACAGGGGATCGCCCTGAGCCACGCGAATTTGCTCTGCGATGAGATCTATACCAGTGACCATTTCTGTAACCGGGTGCTCCACCTGAATCCGCGTGTTCATTTCCATGAAATAAAACTCGCCGCTCTGATCCACAAGAAACTCAACCGTACCTGCGCCCACATAGTTAATCGATTGAGCCGCACGGACGGCAGCTTCGCCCATTAGCCGACGAAGTTCTGGATTTAAAGCAGCACTGGGGGCTTCTTCTAATAGCTTTTGATGACGACGCTGAATAGAGCAATCGCGCTCCCCTAAATGGACAACATTGCCGTGGCTATCCGCCAGAATTTGAAACTCAATGTGCCGTGGATTTTCAACAAACTTTTCTAGGTAAACACCGGGGTTGCCAAAGGAAGCCTCAGCCTCACCCTGAGCCGCCAAAAACATCTTACTCAGCTCTTCAGGCTCTCGAACCAGGCGCATTCCTCGTCCACCGCCGCCTGCTGTTGCCTTGATAATCACGGGGTAGCCAATCTCGGCAGCCAGCTTTGCAGCTTCGTCCTGACTGCTGAGCAGGCCTTCGCTACCGGGCACAGTAGGCACTTTTACCCGCTGCATAGTCGCCTTGGCAGTGGCCTTATCTCCCATGGCCAGCATGGCCGCCGCTGTAGGGCCAATGAAAGTGAGGTTGTGGTCAGCGCAAATTTCGGCAAAGCGAGCATTTTCAGCCAAAAAGCCATAGCCCGGATGAATGGCTGTCGCGCCACGGGTCAGCGCAGCGGCAATAATATTTGGAATGTTTAGATAGCTTTTACTGCTAGAGGCCTCCCCGATGCAAACGGTTTCATCGGCTAGCTGCACATGGAGCGCACTGCGATCTACGGTGGAGTGCACGGCGACGGTAGCGATCCCCATTTCTTCGCAGCTGCGGATAATTCGCAGGGCGATTTCACCGCGATTGGCAATTAAAATTTTGGAAAAACTCATCTAGCTGCCAGCGTTTATCTGCTGAGTTGTTAAGAAGATGATCGTATCACGCAGGGTCTGCCCCATCGGATTTTCCCAAGGGCAGGGCTGATGGCTTTTTGACAGCGACTATGGCAAAGCCTTCAGCTAGTGAAAATCGCACCCAAAAGAAAATCTTAGAAAAGTGCTCGTTATGTCGTATTGTTATAAATCGATGTGCGAGCAAAAGCCACGCAAACCGTCTTCCTCAAGTGTTTGCAAACGGCTGCTTTGATGCTTGCGCTTACCATCTGCGGATGTGGTGGACTTGGTAGACACGCACGCTTGAGGGGCGTGTGGCTCACGCCTTGCGAGTTCGAGTCTCGCCATCCGCATATTTCTTACAGATCATATTTTTATAGATCTTTTACAGCACGGTACTTTAGTGTTGTAGGCCCGTGTTGTCAGACAGTGTCATAGGCCAATGGTGTAGGCCAATGGTGTAGGCCAGTCTCGTCAGCATTTCTATGCAGTAGATCTTCCCATTCGTGGGTCTATGTCCGGCTATAGGCATGTATTCTTCGTTATCATAAAGCTTAAGACGTAAAGTTTTGTGAATGATTTGTCTTTAGCCTCCTCTGTCCTTCCCGTCTCTAAGCCCCTCTCCTGGCAGCCTTTGCAACCGCTTTGGCAAGGGGATCACACCGTTGTAAAGCAGGGTCTCCCGCACGATCAGCTTTCACCAGCCTGGCAAATTTTGATGCTGGGAGATGGCTCGCCCACTCGGCACTTACAATTACTCACTCGCGAACCGACGGAGGTAGACGTCATTGACATGTCGCCCGTTGGTGCTGAGGGTGATGCGGCACCCAAGCAAATAACTCAAGTGCCTGGACCACATCTCAGGCGTCAGGTGTGGCTGAGGACGGCCTCTGGCCAGCGACTGGCCTACGCGACGTCTTGGTGGGAAGCCAGTCACGTGGATGAGTATTTAGAAAATCGGTCGCTGCCCATATGGGCCAGTTTGGCCAAGCTTAGAACGGAGCTGTACAGAGACATTCAAGGCATCGAATTTGGGCATTCGCCCGCTTTAGAAGAGGCCTTTGAGCAAAAGGGGCCTTTTTGGGGTCGTCACTACTTGTTTTGGCATCATGGCAAGCCCTTGACGCTGATTTATGAGGTATTTTCACCCTATCTCATTCGCTATCTTGGCCCAATGGGGTCAGAATGCGGTTAACTTTTTGCGGCAGGTGGTCGTTCGGCACTGGTGTCGTTGTGGGTCGTCATAGTGGCAGGGCGGGCAGCATCGAGCCAAATTTGCGCCCGTACTGGGCCGTAGTGATCTCTCAAAGATCGTTCGACCTGCTCGCCAATGCGGCTGGCAATCACCATATATTCAGGATGCAGGGCAATGTGCAGCTCTATCCATACCTGACGGCCTACCATGCCACGAGACAGGATTCGAGTGCAGCGGGTGACGCCTTCTACCTGGCTGGCAATTTGCGCGATCGCTTCAGGCGCGATCGCAGTCGGTTTCATCAGCATAGGCAGCTGATTGTTGAGCAGTCGCCAAAAGCTATTAAACGCAGCCAGTACCAGCACCAGCGCTAATACAGGATCTACCCACCGATAGCCTTGCCCAATGGCAACTAGGCCCAGTAGCATCACCCCCGTCAGCCAGCAGTCTTTGATGATGTGATCAGTGGTGAGCTTTAGGGCAAGGCTCTGGTTTTGGTCGCGCTGTTGCCTAGCTAGCGCGATCGCACCGCTCAGAGCCACTAGCATCCCTCCCATCACCACCAGCAGCGACAGCGTCACCGAAACGGGAAACAGCTGCTCAGGCGTCTTGAAAAAAGCACGCCCCTGCTCAAACACAATTAAAAAAATAGAAATACTAGAAAAGCCTAAAATTGTCGCGAGGCCAAAGGCACCCAGCACCTCACGACGACCATGCCCCCATATTTCCTTGCCTAGCGTTCGCTGCGGAGACGCCACTGCCACCAAGCTAACCAGGGCGCTAAAAGCATCAATCAGCGTATGCAGTGATTCTGCCAGCAAACATAGAGAGTGGCTCACCCAGCCAGCCGTTAGCTCAACAGCAAAGACCAAGAGCGTGGCCCACAGGATAATTAAAAGTAGGCGATAGCTAATCTGCCGCTGGTATCCGCTTGCTTTCATAGCCGATAGGCTAACACGAAGGTGCAAAACAAGGGAGCAGTCTCTAAAAGAAGTCAAAAACCCTTTACTCTGAAGAGAATGAGCAAAGGGCCTAGGTATCTAAAGCTTAAATTCTTGAGGGTTGGACAGTTAAAACCTGAGTAATCCAGCGATTGAGGGTATTCAGGTTATCCAGCTGTTTGATTTGACTGGCTTACCTGTGCCGGTCTATCCGTGACGGTCTATCTGTATTTAAAATCAGAAAGAGCACCGACGACTGGCCGTGTTTCGTCTCGGTGCTCTTACTGGTTCGCTCCTCACACTTGTCTAATATAGGTGATGTTTTTCCATTTGTCATCCAGCATAGACACCTATTGCAACTGGCACAGTCAAAAGCTAGGCGTTGACCCTGGGGTTTCTTCTGATGTTTTGACGAAGCTTGACGAAGCTTACAGTGAGCTGGGCGCGATCGCGCCCAGGTATTGCTCCAGCAGACTTTGCAAAACGATCTTTGTCGCTAGCGTCAAACTCAGGCACTCTTGATATCGCTCGGGACGCTTCACACTCACCCGCCTACCTTTCATACCTGCAGACACGGCGCATCCGACCATATACCGCCGTTGAAACCGATCAAAGGCTCGGCACAGGCGCTCTCCACGCTTCAACAGCCGCAAGTACTGCCTTGACGGAGACCGATACGGAATCCAAACCATCGCATCGACTGTCTCTACCAGCTCTAACGCGATCGCACTGACCTCAACATTGGCTTCGATACTGGCCTTCAAATCGGCTTCGACAGCCTTGGATAACACCATAGGCAGCCCATCTCTTATGGCCTGACGCGCCGTAGTCCCATCGCCACCGTCAATATCATCATCAATAGTCTCATCAACATCAATAATCTCATCAACCCATAAATAAGCGCTAGAAAGAAAAGAAATACATCGACCGTAGGTGTATTGCAATCGCCACAGCAATTGATTAATTTGAACCTGATTATTGCTCGTTTTTTGTGGCAATTCCCTACTTTTTGGGATGAGGGGTAAAACCCCTTTTTGAGTCAGCTGAGATGACAGCTGATTGTTAGCTAAGTCACAATTTTTCTCAACTGATAGATCGACAGTTTGAACATGTCGCAACCAATGACAAAGTCCAGCTGAAGACAGCTCAAATTCGATTTTTCCATCAGGCAGGCTTTCTATTTTGAACTCATGCCAAAGGTTAAATAGAGAAGGCGGTAATTCTTTTCGGTATTTATCCTGAGTACTTAGCCAAATCCTTTGAGTTTTTTGTAAGAAAATAATTGTCCGTTCAGTACATTCTGGGATGGATAAATATCGCCCTCTAATAGGATGCTGAGACAGTACCTGTGGTAGCGCGCAAACGTAGCGAAGCGCAGCCGTTTGGCAGTCGGCTTGACGATCAATGCGAGATTCGGCCCGGCAGCGGCTTCGGCAGCTTGGCTGAAGCGGTATCTTACGCCAGTCGTTCCGATGGGATAATCCAGCTATTTCCCAAGGAGAAACGACGTGATTTGTTAAGGTTGCATCCTTGTATAAAAAACTGATGAAGCTAGCACCTTTATCTTCATACTTGCCAAACAAAAGTAGGTTTAAGCAAGTCAGCAAGCTAACCCTTATAGATACAATATCCACGGCAATCTAAAGTACCAGCGTAGTGTGCTCAAAAATGGGTTGCGGAATTTACTAAGCACTTTTGATTTTTTGTCATAAGCATCTTCGGTAAATGCTGAAGTAGCCATAAAGAAGGAGGTTTTCGCATACAAAACC
Organism: Cyanobacteria bacterium J06627_28; assembly: GCA_038521595.1. Taxonomy (GTDB): domain Bacteria; phylum Cyanobacteriota; class Cyanobacteriia; order Phormidesmidales; family Phormidesmidaceae; genus Phormidesmis. The sequence continues at coordinate 15,567 of JBCBKQ010000016.1, forward strand.
CAACAATTTATATTAATGTACTAACAACATTCGTCTTCTTATCGCATACTCTTGTGTGGGTTAACGCAAGGGCTTCGTAGAAGTGACTGTACGGATAACTGCTACTGAATGCCTCCGCGTATCAGTCATCCGAGATTACACCTATAAGTGCCCATATGCAGGAAATAAAACAACTCGAACTTCCGTGTATACACGGATGCCCTAAGTTGGGTTGATTTAATGGCCTGTTTCTTTTCAGTGTTATGCAATTATTCATTACATTTAGATGACACTATCTACAACGGTTAAACTCAATTCAAATATTTCTAATATGTCCTCTCCTCAGTCAGACAATGCCCGCCCATTTTTAGCCTGGCAGCGTATTTCTGATTGGGCTAGTGAACACTATCGGTGTCGCACCTTCAGCAAGGATGAAAAGATCCCGGCTCGTCCAGGACTTTTGTATCTGGTACAAAAAGGATCTGTTCGCCTACTGGGCAATGCCCAGGTCAGCGCAACCTTAAAAAAGAAAAGCAGTGCGTCTCGCACACCGCTGGTTGCCGCCGAAGAAGCTTTTTTGGGCTTTGTGGGTGCGGGTCAGCCTTTTGAAGTGGTCGCGCAGCCACCTTTTACGCTGCAAAGCTTTGCCCATGTTGATCAAACAACGGTGATTTGGCTGTATTGGAATGATCTAGATACTTGGCCTCATTTCCAAAAGGAAGTCTTAGACGCTTTTCGTCGTCAGCACCAGCGCAAGCTTTTGTGGCTGAGCACGTTGGGACAGCGGCGCACCATTGATCGGCTACTGGGCTTTTTGACGCTCTTGATTGATGAGCACGGCGAGCATTGCGAACAGGGCTACTATCTACCATTTCCGCTAACCCATGCCCAAATTGGCAGCGCCATTGGCTCTACCAGAGTCACAGTGACTCGCCTAATGGGCAAGCTCCGTCAAGGCGGCATGATTCAGAGCTATGGCGAAAACCTGATTTGTATTCCTCACGGCGGTAGCTGGAAGAAGCAGGGTTAAGTATTCGCAGTCGCTTTCGAACGGTTGATTTTGAAAAAAATAAAGCTCTCCACTCATTACGATTACAACAAAGGCTTAGCAGTCAATGGCTGCTAAGCCTTTAAGTATTCGCAGTCGCTTTCGAACGGTTGATTTTGAAAAAAATAAAGCTCTCCACACTTAAAGGCTTAGCAGCCATTGACTGCTAAGCCTTTGTTGTAATCGTAATGAGTGGCCCTAATGAGTAGTCGCAATGAGTGGCCGTAATGATGACTGGAAAGTGCTGAATGGCCTGACGAATAGCCTGCCGAATGACCTGCCGAATGACCTGCCGAATGACCTGCTGAATGGCAATCGCGAAATGGCTACTGCCACCGCAGTCGTAGAGAGTTCAAAACAACGGTTATGGAGCTTAGTGCCATTAGCCCACCAGCAAATCCTGGGTTGAGCGACAGACCAAAGGCTGGCAGAAAAGCACCGGCAGCCAGCGGAATGCAAATAAGGTTGTAGGCAAAGGCCCAGGTTAGATTTTGTCGAATGGTGTTAAAGGTGGCTCGGCTAAGCGCAATCGCACTCAACACATCCGACAGCTCATCGCCCATCAAGACGATATCTGCCGTTTCCATGGCCACTTCCGTTCCAGAATTAAGCGCAATGCCAATATCGGCCTGAGCCAAAGCAGGTGCATCGTTGATGCCATCCCCGACAAAGCCAACCCGGTGACCAGCAGATTGGAGAGCTGCGATCGCATCGACTTTTCCAGCTGGCGATACATTTGCCTGCACTTGCGACGGCAACAGCCCCAGCTGAGTCGCAATGGCCAGCGCCGCCGCCTGCCTATCACCACTCAACATTTGTACCGACAGCCCCATCTTTTGTAAATCGCTTAACGCCTTATCAGCGTCTGGTCTCAGCGTATCGGCAACCCCAAGCAAACCGATAGGCGCTGGCTCGGTACCAGACGACGCTCTCCCTACAAAAACCACGGTTTTGCCTGCGCTTGCAAGGCCTTCTGCGAGTTCTATCGTTTGTAAATTAAGCGAGCAGCCGTTTTGCGTCAGCCAATTTTGGTTACCAATATATATAGAGGTAGGAACATCCTCTTCGCCCAGCAGCGTTGCGCTCACGCCACGGCCTGCTTGAGTCAAAAAGTTTTCAGCAGGCAGCATCACTAGGCCTTTTTCATTGGCTGCCTGTTGAATCGCCAAAGATAAAGGATGCCGCGTTCCACTTTCGACCGTGGCAGCAATTTGCAAAAGCTGGTCAGCCGTCAACGCATCTTCTAGAGCAATGCAGTCCGTCACGACCGGATGCCCCGTGGTGAGCGTGCCCGTTTTATCAAAGACCACCCTGTCTAGATTTCGGGTGGCTTCTAAAATATCGCCGCCACGGATCAGCAGTCCTTTTTCTGCACCAATGCCAGAGCCCACCAAGATAGCGGTCGGCGTAGCTAAACCCAGAGCACAAGGGCAGGCCACCACCACCACCGCAATCGCCAGCTTCAGACTCACCAGCAGTCTCAAAGACTGCGTCAGTGGCAAACTAGCACTCGCCGCCGACATCTGCTCCATAGAACGGCTCGCATAGTGACCCATATGATGGCCCGCATGATGGCCCGCATGATGCCCTGCATGATGAACAGCGCCCATCGCAGACTGGGCAACCGCTGGCCAGAGCGGTGCACCCACAAAATACCAAAAGCAAAAAGTCAGCGCCGCGCAGGTCAGCACGCCATAGGTAAAGTAGCCCGAAATCACATCGGCCAGCCCTTGAATCGGCGCTTTTCGCGTTTGGGCAGTTTCCACCAGCTGAATCATTTGGCCCAGGGTGGTATTTGCCCCGGTGCGAGAGACCTGCAGGCTAATCGCGCCCGACTGGTTAAGCGTACCGGCAATTACCTCATCGCCCGGCTGCTTCACCACAGGCAGTGATTCCCCCGTGAGCAATGACTCGTCTAAAGCAGTGCTTCCGGCTTCGATTTTGCCGTCCACAGGGACTTTTTCACCGGGCAAAACGCGTAGCCAATCACCGACTTTTACCTGGTCGGTTGGGATTTGAATATCGGCAGCAATGACGTCAGTTGGCCCGTCTTCTTTTGAGGCCTGCGGATCTGGAATGAGTCTGGCGAGGGTAGGCTGCAGAGCGATCAGCGATCGCAGTGAACTCGCCGCCTGAAACTGAGCCCGCTGCTCTAACGTACGGCCCAGCAATATAAAGCTCAGCAGCATCACCGGCTCATCGAAGAAGCACGCCCAGCCCAAACCGGGAAAAAACCAAGCGGCCAGACTAGTGGTGTACGCACTTAGCGCGCCCAAGCTAACCAGGCTATTCATGTTAGGTGAGCCCCGTCGGAAGCCTTCAAAGCCTTCAATTAAAATTTTGCGGGCGGGGAAGATCAGCGTGAGGGTGGCTAGCAGCCCGTGAAACCAAAGCGTACTGAGAATGGGCAGCGTCAGGAAAGGTTTGGCCCAGCCGTCTGGGCGAAGGCCGAAATGCTGAAGATGTCCCAGGGTGGAGAGCGCAAGCAAAAGGAGTGCGATCGCAACTTGGTTTTTCTGAGCAGTTTGAGCGGCCTGCTGACGCGCTAGCCAATCGGTTTCAGCACTCAGGCCAGCGCTGTCTTCAGACTGGCGAAGCGTACTCGGATAGCCTGCATCTGTTAGGGCTTGCGCGATCGCATCAGGATTGACCGTAGGTTCGCAGGCGATCGCCGCCATCTCCGTCACCAAATTCACCGACTGAGACACCACGCCTTCGCACTGCGCCAGCGTCTTTTCGACCGTGCTGACGCAGCCCGCACACATCATGCCTTCAACGTCTAGAACGTAGGTTTTTTCTGAGGTTTTCTCTGAGGTTTTTTCTGAGTTTTTCTCTGAGGTTTTCTCTGGGGCACTGGCATCAGACTCTCTAGAGATCTCTAAAGAATCTGATGAAGCGTCTGGTGAGGGCGGCTCAGGTGCGGGTGCAAGCTGGCTCATAGCGTAGGAAAACTCAAGTAAAACAAAGGTCTGAAAAACAGATCTTGAAAATAAAGGTCTATTCATTAGGCCTTATTTGAGCCTACGACACTTTTCCTTTTCTGTTGGAAATATTCCACCTGTCTTTCGAGAGGTTTCTGCCGTTCGAAATATTTCTGCCCTTTGATGATGAGTCGGTCATTTTTTACGCTGAGAACCCGTCTCGCCTCCGTATTGTCATGTAGGTGACACGCCCCAAGGCTCAGCAACGATACGCTAAAGGGCAGCATCTGATCCGGCTAATTGCCGTGAGATCTACTGAACAAATTTGGGTGTGATAGTGACATGACACGTAGCAAACGGCTACATATCTTGGACGAGTAGCAGCAAGCTTATGTTTTCAGACATTGATCGGCACTGGGCCAGCGCGTGTATCACGGCATTAGCCAAGCGCGGGCTCATTAGTGGCTACTCCAACAACACCTTTCGCCCCAAGGCAGTGGTTAACCGGGCCGAATTTGCAGCCCTCATGCAAAAGGCATTTCCAGACCTAACAGACAAGCGACCGGCCCTTGACTTTCAAGATGTCTTTGTTGAGCACTGGGCCAGCGATGCGATCGCATGGTCCACCCAGGTCGGCCTTTTTCGCGGCTATTCAAACAATCGATTCTTGCCGCAGCAGGCGCTGTCTCGGGTGCAGGCGATTATAGTCACCATGGCCGCCCTCTCCGCTGAGCAGGCCAGTGAAGCTATCAGCGAGCCCGAAGCCCAAACCGCCGAGCAGAAGCGCATCGAGCTAGTCACACAAACGTTTAGCGACGCCCGCTCGATTCCCACCTATGCCAAGGCCACCGTTGGTGCGGCCTTAGAGCAGCAGCTATTGGAAACACTCGCAGCGCCCAGAGCGCTTCACCCAGATCAGGCCATCACCCGAGGGGAAGTAGCCGGACTACTGTGCCGCGCTCTGGGCATTCCATCCCAGGAGCTGGTGCGAGACTACCCCGAACTTTCAAAATCCCGCAAGGCGATATTTCAAGCCTTCTTAGCCAAAGAAGCCAGCTTTAACGCTGAAAAGCTAGCGTTTTTAGACAGTGGGATTAGACGCTCTCCGTTTCGACGAGATATTGCCAAAGCGGCCGTCCGCCTACAGGCGCCAGCCGGTATTCCCCAAGTGGCGGCAGACACGGCGGCTGCATATCCCCGACGCAGCGATCGCCCGGCCATGGACGGCGGCGGCTTAGATTTTCTATCGCCGCAGATGCTCTCGGGCTGTCTATGCCTTGCCGCCCAGTCAGAAGGGCAGCTAAAAGCTCGCTGGCTAGGGCGAGACGCCTTTACCAATCGGCAGATGTGGAGTTCGACTAAGTTTGTACCACTGCTGAATTTGGTGGATCGGGTCAATGCGATCGCACCCACCACAGACATCGATCAGTACCAAATCCGCCGGGCCGACGGTAGGGGTTTCTCATTTCACAGCCTCGCCTCTGGCATCATGTCCTACGACAATCGCATCGCCACCTCCAATTCGCTGGCCGCTATGTTTAAGCATTTTGAAACCCCTACAGGTCTAGAGCAGTGGTTCAAACAAATGACTGGCAATCTAAAAATGTCCTTTCAGGGTCGCTACGGCGAACTGCCGTTCATCGATAGGCCCCAGCTATGGGATAAAAACAGACGCCGCGTACTCATCAAATCTCCAGGTCAGGCCCACCGAGGGGACAATCTAGTCTCGACCTACGATCTGACTCGCCTGATTACCATGGCGGGCTGGCACTGGCGCTTACCCATGCGCTCTAGGCTGCCAAATGTACAGACCAACAGCCTGGAGAGCGTTCTTCGCGCCATGGGTGTAGATACGGCTCGCTATATCGATATCGCCCTAGAGACCTTGGGCCTCAGTGGCGTCGTCCAATCGCCCGTTATTTTGTCAAAAAGTGGCTTTGGCCGGAGCAATCTGCGCGATCGCACCGAACTCACCTACTGCGCTCTCGCCCAATTTAGCCTGCCAAAAAAAGGCGCCAGCGACCCCACCGCTAGCCACCAAACCTACACCTTTGGCCTCACCCTGATCGCCGCTCAGAAAACCGGCGATGCCAATCAAGAAGCCCGCTCGGTTGATGCCCTCATGGCCGCCGAAGTGACAGAAATTATTCGACGGATTGTAACCGAGCAGATCTAGATAAAAGCACGCTAGCCGTCCTGCACCACATCCAGCCGAGACTTCACTAGCCGCTTCATCCAGCCATTGAGATAGTCGCGGTTAAGCACCTGCTCTTTCGGATCGCTCGTATCTGCCGGGAACGGCATCAGTCCTCGCACCGCCGCCTCCGTCACACAAAACATAGATTTCTGAAAGCTCTGACTGAGCTGCACGCGCACATCGTCTTGTCCGCGCATTGAGCGGTCGTACATTTTTTCCAAATAGTCCGGCACGTAGTGGCGCATGTCCTGCATCAGCAGCGTCGGTGGAATGCCCGCCCCGCCAATGGGCAACGGATCGGCAAACAGCGCCCCATAGCCAAACTCACCTTGATCAATCGGAATCTGCTGAGCCTGCGCATTGTAAGACACCGTGCCAAAAAAGGGCGTCCCTCTAAAAAAGATAGACTCCACATAGGGCACCGCCGTATCTGGCAAAAAGGTGAGCCCGGCAGATGGCGGAATGATGTCATATGGGGTGCCGGAAATTTTGACCTGATAGACTATCGGCTTTGCCGCACTCGCCACCAAACCGGCCTTGATAAAATTGACAATGTCATTGATGCACGCGATCGCGCCTTCGTTGTAGGCCGCAGAGAGATCCATAAAAATGTCGCTCATCACGCGCCAAAACTGACCTAGCCCAGAATAGTAAGCGAGCTGTCTCACCTGCTCAGGCAAATAGTCTGGAAAAAGCCGATTGACCGTAAACAGCACCGGATTCAATCGGGACTTGGCCTGAATAGCTGGACTACAGCAGGCCCAGTAATCATCAGAATCTAAGTAGGCATCTAGCCCACCGCCGCCGTGCCACATCATCGTACGCATCACGTACTCGGCATACTCGTAGTTGATGCGGTCATGCCAGAGATGCTTAACGATTTTTTCTGGGGTCACCTCACCATTGAAGTACTTCATGATGGGCACCAGCACCAAAAACTGATGGTTAGCAATGTATTGCAAATTGACCGAATACGCGTCTAGCACCACACCATAGGCATGAAGCACGCCGACCACTTCCCTTAAATTGTCTGCGGTGTCGGGCAGCAGCGGCCTGCCCGACAGAACCCGGTCAATATACTCACTGGTTGAATACACAGGTGCCGGTTGAAGCTGCGGTTTTGAGAGAGTTTCGGTCATAGCGAAGACGCTTACGGTGTGGACAACCAGTGAACTAACAAAATTGGTAAGGCCAGACCAGACAAGACGGGCCAGATAAAGCAGACCAGATAAAGCAGTCTAGACAGACGATTCTATTACAAGCTGTCTAGCCCGGTAGAGATCACGCCCTGAGGTTGAGCCGTAAAAGCGGGTGGCAGAGTGTTTGATGTTGGGTGCGATCGCACGACAGGACGCCCTGCAGGATCAGATACAGTCAAAGCGACTGGAGTCGCAATCTGAGCAGGAATCGCCACAAAGCTAGTCGTAGCCGACTCCATCCAGCGAGTCACCCATTCTGGCTGTAGGCCAAAGGCAAAAATCAGGAGCACCAAAGCCAATGCAGGAATGCGATCGCGCCAGCCAACACCCGGCAGCGTCGTCTCTATCGTCCCCCCAAAATCATCAGGTGCTGCCTGCAGGCGACCAAAAAACACCCGATTGATCATTAGCAAAAAGTATACCGCCGTCAGGCCCGAACCCACCATACACAAGAGCGTTTGCGGTGCGTAGCGCTCAAAGCTACCTCGAAAAACAATGAATTCTGAAATAAAGCCTACCATCCCCGGAATGCCTGCGCTGGCCATCGCACCTAGCACCATCAGTGAGCCGACAAACGGCAGCCCCCGCTCAGGTGCCATCAGCCCTCGCAAAATAGTCAGATCGCGCGTCCCCGTTTTCTTATAAACGATGCCCACCAGCAAAAACATCAGCGCCGAAATCAGACCATGGCTCACCATTTGAAAAACGGTGCCCAAAATGCTGAGCGGATTGGCGGCAGCGGCAGCTAAGAGAATATAGCCCATATGGCCCACGGAGCTGTAGGCCACCATTTTTTTCATGTCTGTTTGTGCGATCGCAGCCAAAGACCCATACAGCACACTGACCACCGCCCACCAGGCTAGCAGCGGCGACAAATCCAGCCAAGCCTCAGGAAACATCCCCGCACAAAAGCGCAGCATTCCATAGGTGCCCAGCTTAAGCAGCACACCCGCCAGCAAAACAGATATCGGCGTCGAAGCCTCAACATGGGCATCCGGCAGCCAAGTATGAAACGGCACCAGCGGAATCTTGATGCCAAAGCCAATCATCAGCACGCCCATCAGCACCGTCTGCTGCACCAGCGTCAGCCCCTGGGCCAAAGACGGATCATAATCAAACGAGCCCCTGCCCGACAGCAGCGCCAGACCCAAAAACGCCCCCAAAATCAAAATGCCAGAAAACGCGGTGTAAATCAGAAACTTCGTCGCCGCATAGCCCCGGCGAGCCCCGCCCCAAATCGCGATCAATAAATAGAGCGGTATCAGCTCTAGCTCATAAAACAAGAAAAACAGCAGCAGATTTCTCGCCAAAAAGGCACCCGCCACCGCACTCGCAATCAGCAGCAGCATCGGATAGTACAGCCGGGGCCGCTTCACATCAAAGCTGATATACACAGACACCAAGCACAGCAAGCTATTAATCGCCACCAGCGGCAGTGAAATGCCATCCACGCCCAAAAAATAGCTCAGCCCAAGCGGCTCGATCCAAGTGAGCTGCTCCGAAAACTGAAACCCCGGATTGCTGATATCAAACTGCGAAATCAGGTACAGCGTCATCGCCAAGTTCACACTCAGCGTAATCAAAGCACCTAGCCTGGCCTGCTTTGCCACCAAGGCCGCTGGCCAAATGCTAATGAGCAATGCCCCCAGCAGCGGAATAAATATCAATATGCTTAGTATCACAGCTCTTTTAATATCACAGCTCTTTTCCTAACACCGTTTCTCCCAGAATCACGACTGGCTTACCACATGGCCCAAGTCGTCATCAGCACCATCAACCCCACACCCGCCACAATCGTCAGAATATAGCTCTGCGACTGCCCCGACGAACTGTACTTCAGACTTTCGCCCCCCAGCAGAGAAGCCGCACCCACCAGGTTCACAGCCCCATCTACCACGTAGCGATCCAGCCAGCTACTCCAGCTCGACAGCGTGGCCACCAGGCGAACCACCGTCACCTCATAAAGCTTTTCAGTATAAAAGTCGTTGCCCAGCAGGTCTTGTACTGTGCGAAGCGATTTAATGCTTGAGCGAGACCAGGCCCGATTCAGCGGCAGATAAAACCCCAGACCCGCGCCCAACGCACCCGCCACCACCAGCAACACGACCGCTGGCACGTTGAAATATTCAAACGGCGGCAGCAAAGACATGTGCCCTAGCACCAGCGGCAGCAACAGCACAAAAATAGACAGCGTCATCATAGGCACCGCCATCAGCCAGCCCACCTCAGGGGTTCGCCGTGTCTTCGGCTGGGTTTCACCCAAAAACACCAGCCTAAACACACGAATCAAATTCAGCGCGCTTAAAAAATTCACCAGCAAAAAGACACCCACCAGCAGCGGATGCTCAGCCCATAAGAATTCGATACTGAGCGCAAAAGCCCAAAAGCAGCCAAATGGCAGCACGCCCGTCAGTCCCAGCGCCCCCGTTAAATAGGTCAGCGTCGTCGCGGGCATCCGCGACCAAATGCCGCCCAGCTCCGTCAAATCTTGATTGTGCGTGGCAAACACCACCCCGCCAATACTCATAAAAATCAACGCCCGCGCCGCCGCATGGGTAAAGAGCAGCATAAACGCCGCCCCTGGCCACTCAGTACCCACCAAAATAAATACCAGGCCAATATAGGCACTGGTGGAATAGGAAAACGTCCGCTTAAAGTCAATTTGCGCCAGGGAAACCAGCGACCCGCCAATGGCCGTTATCGCACCAATGACGATCAACACATCCAACGTAATCGGCGAAATCACCACCACTGGCTGGATCTTAATCAAGACAAACGCACCCGTCGTCACAACGACCGAATTACGCAAAATAGACGCCGGGCTTGGCCCTTCCATGGCTTCATCTAGCCATAGATGTAGCGGAAACTGAGCACATTTCCCGGTTGGCCCCGCAATCAACGCCAGCCCGGTCAAGGTGGCAGCAAGGGCCGAAATGTCTGCATTTTTGACCCAGACATCCAGGTCATCAAACTTAAGTGACCCAGCATAGGCACTCAGCGAGACCATTCCCATCAGCAGCAGCACGTCACCCACTCGCTTGGTCAAAAACGCATCCCGCGCAGCTGTAATCACCAAAGGCTGCGCATACCAAAAGCCCACTATCAAATACGTAGAGAGCGTCAGCATCTCTAGCAAAAAGTAACTAGAAAACAGAGAGCTGCTCAATATAACACCACTGATGGCGGCTTCAAAAAAGCCCATCAGCGCAAAAAACCGAGCCAGCGCCCAATCTTTCTCCAGGTAGCCCATGCCGTAAATTTGGGCCAGCAAACTCAGCCCCGACGTCAATCCCAAAAAGACTAAGTTAACGGCAGAGAGATCTAGCGAGGCAGACAGATTTAACCCAGCCACCTGAAGCCATTCAAAGCTGACGACCTGCGTACCCGTCTCCCAAACGGCCGGCAGCAGAAAGGCTCCGTGAATTGTTGCCAACAATGTCATCAAAACATTGATGTACATGGCTGGTCTGGGCCCTGTTGTACGAATGAGGCGAGTGGCCCACGGCAGAGCGAGCAACGCACCTACCAGCCCATACATCGGAATTAACCAGCTCCACTGGACAAAAAATTGCATTACTCACACTAAAAAGATAACTAGGCCAAAAGGTATTTAAGACGGCACTTAAGCGAGGCGGACAGTATCAGCCTTGACACTCAAACCCATCTAGCAAACTCAACAGCGCAAATAATGACTAAAGCTCCAACACAAGCGCTTTAATTACTATCACCAATAAAAATTAGTGCTCCTCTAAAAGCTGATTGAAAAATTGATTGAAGAAAGAATAATTAGAGCCAACAACTAACAGCTCACATAAAAACTAGGCTCGCTTTTATCGACCGCTAGAGGCAGAACAGAAGTAACCGCCTCGACGCCAAACCAGCAAGCACTGCTCTCATAATATCGACAGTAAAGTTCACACAAAACGCCAACCGGCCTTGCCAAACATGAGCGCTAGCTGTGTGCGATTCTGACTGTTCTCTATAGTACCTGACTGATGGGTATCTCAATGCCTAAACCACAACTACCCAGAGCATATACACCGGGTTATTTCTAGTTCATTTTCTAGCTCGCTACAGGCAAAACAGATTTCTTTTTTCGGGGCCTCTAATCTGGCTGAAAACTCTTAGCTGCTGGGGATAGCGACTCATTTGCCAAAAGAGGAAACACGATTCTTCTATCCGCTTAGCAAAACTGCAGGCGATCGCACAAAAGCTGAGAAAGCACTTCACTTATGTTTACATTTAGAAACAATTCGACAGAAGTACAACATAAGTTTTAATGATGTTCAGTATTAGAGACAATCATTGAGGCTTATGTTGTCAAAGGGTCGGCGCCATTTTATTGTTGAGTTATGACGCAAGAAGCTATTCAGGCACATTAAAAGAGTTTTAAAAAGTAGAAACAGCTGATTTTGTTCACATTACCTGCTGAGATCTCCGTGGTAAAACGAAGGTTTTTCTATCACAAATTCACCCTGAAATAGCCCTGAAGTAGCTCGTTTATTTAGGAGATTTCGACTAATGCCTATTGCTGTTGGAATGATTGAAACCAAAGGTTTCCCTGCAGTTGTTGAGGCGGCTGACGCCATGGTTAAAGCAGCGCGGGTGACGCTAGTTGGTTACGAGAAGATTGGTAGCGGCCGCGTGACTGTCATCGTTCGTGGTGACGTATCTGAGGTGCAAGCTTCTGTTTCTGCCGGTGTGGAATCCGCCAAGCGCGTCAACGGTGGTGAAGTGCTTTCAACTCACATCATCGCCCGCCCTCACGAGAACTTAGAGTTTGTCCTCCCAATTCGATATACAGAAGCCGTCGAACAGTTCCGTTCGTAGTCATACAGCCATGTATCTAGTAGCCACATCAGGTATAGCTATCAGAATATAGCTAGCTGGTGGAGACTGGTTGACCACAGCTTTAGCTAGATGCTTTAGCTAGATATGGTCTTTGGCCAGATACGGCAGCCAGATACAACGGCTAGATACGGCGACTGGATACGGCTTTCTTGTTGTGTTGTTTTTGATTGTTTTTTAGGAAAAGACTATGGCAATTGCAGTAGGTATGGTGGAAACATTGGGTTTCCCCGCAGTGGTTGAAGCGGCTGACGCGATGGTAAAAGCAGCTCGCGTTACCCTCGTTGGCTATGAAAAAATTGGCAGTGGCCGCGTAACTGTCATCGTTCGCGGCGACGTTTCTGAAGTACAGGCTTCTGTTGCAGCTGGCGTTGAAAACGTTAAGCGAGTCAACGGCGGTCAGGTACTTTCGACTCACATCATTGCGCGTCCTCACGAAAACCTGGAGTTCGTTCTACCTATTCGCTACACCGAAGCCGTAGAGCAGTTCCGTGAGAGCGTCAGTGGTATTCGCCCTTACGGCAGATAATCTCCCATGCGCCTAGCAAAGGTGAGAGGGACGGTCGTTAGCACCGTCAAAGATGAAAGTCTGATGGGGGTCAAGCTGCTACTAGTGCAGCTAATCAGCGATGCTGGTGACCTCCAAGATGAGTACGAAGTTGCAGCCGATGTCGTCGGTGCAGGCGTTGGTGAGTGGGTTTTGGTCAGTCGAGGCAGCGCCGCCAGGCAGCAGCAACGCTACCAAGATAAGCCGGTCGATGCGGCCATTATTGCCATCATTGATACTGTTAGCTTAGATTCTGGTCTGCTCTACGACAAACGAGAAGACTTTTCATAGTTTGCGAGTTTCATAGGTTACGAGTTTCATAGGTTGCGAGTTTCATAGATTACGAGTTTAGTTAGCGAGGCAGGCGGGTTCATGGTAGCCCCTACTCCACGGTTGGCCCTGAGCATTAACCCCAGTGTGGATTCATCAGCTGATGTGCATGAGTTCTCGCTGGTCGAGGGCGATGTTTCTATCGGTGCAGGTAGCCGTGTGTCTCCAGGGACGGCGGTCACGGCTGAGCAAGGTGCATCTGTAAAGGTAGGTGTGCACTGTCAGCTGCTGCCTGGAGTGACTGTTGAAGGGACGGCAGGTTCACAGGTTATCAATACAGCAAGTGCTGGGTCTGAAACGGCCTCTGTCTGTGTGGGCGATCGCACTATCGTTGCGCACAAGTCACTTATCCACAGTCCGGCCTTCATTGGCAAGGACTGTTTTATTGGTTTTCGCTCTACCGTCTTTAACGCTCGCCTGGGTGATGGCTGCATTGTCCTCATGCATGCCCTCGTACAAGACGTAGAAATACCGCCGGGTCGTTGTGTGCCATCTGGCAGCGTGATTACATCCCAGCATCAGGCCAATCAGCTGCCCACCGTTCGCCCCGAAGATCTTGAATTTGCCAAAGAAGTTATGGGTGCTTCGGCCCAGACAGCTTCTGCGTCTTTTAGTAGCCAACGCTCTGACAGCGGCGGCTTTAATCACAACACTAGAAATGGTTCTGGCTATGGTTCTGTTTCTCGTCAGTCCGGAGCGCGTTTAGTGCCTGTCCATAGCACCCATTCAACCCCTCACGCCACTGAAGGAGCACCCATGCCCACCCAAAGACTCTCGCCCGAAATTGTTCAGCAGGTTCGTCAATACCTGGCCCAGGGATACCGCATCGGCATGGAACATGCCGATGCTCGTCGCTATCGCAGCGGCGTTTGGGAAACCTGCACCCCGATTAAAGACACCCGCGAGCAAGCGGTCTTTGGTGCGTTAGAAAACTGCCTCGCTGAGCACGCAGGTGAGTATGTACGCATGTTTGGCATCGATACACAAATGAAGCGCCGCGTTGGCATGGTGACCGTCCAGCGCCCCAGCGACAAGCCCATGTCTGGCGGTCAATCGTCCAGTCAGCGCGCTAGCGCGGCTAACAACGGTGGCTACAGCGGTGGCTACGCGGCCAACAACAACGGTGCCAGCTCTAGCGGTCTCACCACCGCCATCATGCAAGAGGTCAGCAACCTGCTCCGCGCAGGCTACATCATTGGCACAGAGCACGCCGACAATCGCCGCTATCGCAGCAACGTCTGGAAAAGCTGCTCTCCCATTAGGTCTACCCGTGAGCAAGAGGTCTTTTCTCACTTGCAGCACTGCCTAGAAGAGCACGCGGGTGAGTACGTGCGCATGTTTGGCATCGATCCGCAGGCCAAGCGCCGCATCTCCACGACTACCATTCAGCGTGCTGACGGTAAGCCTGTTGATATGTCGGGTAGCCGCCCTGTGCAGGCAGCTAGCGGTAGTAACAGCAACACTGGCAGCAGCCAAAGCTACGGTTCTAGCAACAGCTACGCCTCTAGCGGCAGCAACGGAGCAGCCGCTGACGCCGCCGGACAAATCCTGCGCAGTGGCAACCAGATTGGCGTAGAAATGGCCGACGCTCGCCGCTATCGCAGTGGCATCTGGCAGACAGCACCGACCCTACGCTCTGCCAATGAGCTACAGGCATTCCTAAACAAAAATGCAGACAAGTATGTGCGCATTTTTGGCGTGAATCAGGCACAAAAAACGAGGGGTGCGGCCACCACGGTTCAAAAGCCCGGTCAAAAGGTAGAGTCAGCATCGTCCCAGGGCGTTTCTACCAACGGTGCGAAAGCCGCCAGAGGCCCCATTAATACAAATCCTCCCCGCTACGACGATCCACCAAATCAGCCAGGCGGGATGGAAGCAAACGTCATGGATCAGGTCACGCAGCTGGTTAATCAGGGCTTCCGTATCTCTGTTGAATTTGCCGATAAGCGTCGCTTCCGCAGCGGCATTTGGCAGACCGGCGAAGCGATTAATGCCCGCCGTCCGGCAGAGGCGATTTCTGCGCTGGGCAAACAGCTGGCTCAGCACCAGGGCAGCTATGTGCGTCTAGTGGGCGTTGACCCCCAGGCAAAGCGTCGCGTCCTAGAGACCACGATTCAGCGTCCATGAGGCATCTGACGTCGAGCTGTCGTCAATAGTGGCAGCTCGACAGATATGGCCATTTTTTCTACAGGCTGTGTGGTTGTATGCAACCTTTGAACCCTCATTCAAATAGCGCAGCTGATGGCTTGGGTAGTGTTGGCTTAGGTAGTGCTGGCTTGGGTAGTGCTGGCTTGGGTAGTGATAGAGAGCCCAAGCTAGTGAGTCATACTCACTACTGTGTAATGGGCGACGTTACAGTGGATTCGACTGCTGCGATCGCACCTGGAGTCGTCCTTCAGGCCTCCCCTGGCAGTCGAATCATCATCAGCCCAGGCGCTTGTCTTGCGGGCGGCGTCTGCATTCAGTCTCGAAACGGCATCTTGACCATTGGCAGTGGCGTCAACCTAGGGGCGAATGTCCTGGTCATTGGCAACGGCACTATAGGTGACTGCGCCTGCGTCAGTCCGGGCTGTACCGTTCTCAATCCACAGCTCGACACGAATACAGTTGTGCCGCCGGGCAGTATGGTGGGCGCAGAGTCAAGCCCGCAAAAGAGTCGCAGCACATCGACTTATTCGGCCTATACCTCCTATTCCGCATCGGTCACTGTCAACCAGTCTGTCGCACCAACAACGACCTCTAACAGCACCTCCAGCAGTAGCGAAAACGAGTTTGTCAATACGTTTGTAGAGCCAGGACCCATCGGGCCCAAGGCAATTGAAACGCCTGACCTGAGTGATCAAAATGGGCAATTTGTAGAGTCTGCACCCTATCAGGCAGGCTACGGCTATCAGAACAATGGCGTACAATTAAATGGTAACCATTCAGCAGCGCAGGACAATGGCCAAGGGCCGAATAGAGATACTTCAAATAGCTCTGCGCTGTCAGTACCTTCAAATGACCGTGTCTATGGTCGCGATCAGGTAAGCCAGCTACTGTCTACCCTGTTTCCCCATAGAAACGCACCGTAAGAAACGCACCGTAAGAAAATCGCTATAGACCTTACCTGGCGCGACAAAATAGCGTCTAGACACCCAGCCAACTTTGAGGCTCGTCATGCACTCAGATATGTCACCAGTTCCGGCCAATCAGTCGCCCAGACGAAAAGTTTCTCTAGGTCGTCGTCATCCGCTGCATGATACGGCGTTGGGCATGGTGTCTACAACAAGCTTTCCGGCGATTATCGGCACTGCCGACGCCATGATGAAGTCTTCTAATGTGTTTTTGGTGGGCTACGAAAAGACTGGGGGCGGCCACTGCACGGCCATTGTGCGCGGCGGCGTTGCCGATGTGCGCATGGCAGTTCACGCTGGAGAGCAGACTGCCAAACAATTTGGGCAGTTTGTCTCGGCCTCGTTGATTCCTCGCCCCCCTGCAAATTTAGAAGCCGTCTTACCGATTACGGCTCGCATGGAAGACCTTGAAGGCGTCGGTCAATCTATGGGCGGTAGTGCCATTGGCCTGCTAGAGACCAGAGGCTTTCCGGCCATGGTCGGCGCGGCAGATGCCATGACCAAATCTGCCGAAGTCACACTGCTTTCCCACGAGACCATTGGCGGCGGGCTGTGCACCATCATTATTCAAGGGTCGCTTTCTAATGTTGCGATCGCAGTCGAAGCCGGTATGAACGAAGCCGAACGCATCGGCGAACTCAATTCCGTCATGGTCATCCCCAGACCGCTGGGCGATTTGGAACGCAGCCTACCGAAGACCAAGGCCGAGAAAGGTCAGCAGCCTATGGAACTGCCGCTGAAGCTAGGCGAAAGACAGGCCACCGAAGAGCGCCAGAAGGAACTGGTTCCTGCAAGAAATGAAGAAGTCGAACCGATGAAGCGAGAAGCGGTTGTCATTCCAGAAGTGATCATTCCAGAGCTAGAAACCGAAGAGCTATAGGGATTGCAAGCGGGTGTAAAACGCTTCAACCCGCGTAGAAACCTGATCGATTAGTTTCGGATCGCCTGCGGTGAACCATTCAATGCGCGGCTCTTTTTGAAACCAGGTACGTTGGCGCTTAGCAAACTGGCAAGTGTGCTGCACGGTTAGCTCAATCGCTCTATCCAAAGAAATGTCTCCCTTTATATGCTGCTGCACTTCTGCGTAACCCAACGTTTTGAGCAGCGGTAAATCGGCACCGTATTTGTCAATGAGATAAGCGACCTCATTGACAAAGCCTGCGGCGATCATCTGATGGACTCGGGTGGTAATGCGATCGCGCAACACATCCGGCTCGCACGCCAGTCCTATATATAAGATCGGATAGCTCGGCGGATTTTCACCTTGCTGACTAGAAATGGATTGCCCCGTGACATAAAACACCTCTAGGGCTCGCAAGGTTCGCACCTGGTCGTTTGGATGGATGCGATCGCACGCCTGCGCATCCACCGTTTGCAATAGCTGATAGCAGTGAGGTTGTCCCAGGGCTTTAAGCTGCGATCGCAAACCGTCATCAGGGGCTACTTGAGGAATTTTCAGGCCTTTTGCGATCGCATTCACATACAGCCCCGTCCCACCAACTAATAAGGGCAACTGCTGACCTTTCTCATGCATATCAGCAATCACAGCCTGCGCCTGCGCCTGATAGCTCGCCACCGTCAGCGTATCCGTCGGCTCACAGCTGTCGATAAAGTAGTGCGGCACCGCCCGCCGCTCTTCCAGCGAAGGCTTTGCCGTCCCAATATCAAACGCCCGGTACACTTGCCGCGAATCTGCACTCACAATCGCCATCGGCCAACGTTTCGCCAGCGCCATTGCCAAGCCAGACTTACCCGAAGCCGTCGGCCCAACGACTATAATCAGAGAAGGCTTAATATAGTACAAAAAAACTATTTACGTAGAAGTTATTGAGTCGGTGTAAATTAGCGCTGTTAAAAAGGGGGTTATCATCCTATTTCAGGAAATGAGCTGAGATAGCTCTAAAATCGCTTTTAACGCCTTTGTGCTAGAATCCGTAGACACATTATCATTTTGAGGGTCTAAAACGGCCTCAAAAGGCGAAATAAATCGGTCTTTGCAAATCTCACATAGAGGTGTACAAAGGCTCCAGGCAAATCGGCCACTACTGACCTCAGGAGAAATTGAATGGCGAACAACTACGGTGCTCAACAGATTCAAGTTTTAGAAGGACTTGAGCCTGTCCGTAAGCGTCCGGGTATGTACATTGGCAGCACAGGGCCAAGGGGACTACATCACCTGGTTTACGAAGTTGTTGATAACTCCGTAGACGAGGCGCTAGCAGGTCACTGTAAGCATATTACAGCCGCCTTAAATCTCGATGGCTCCGTCACTGTTACTGACGACGGACGCGGCATTCCCACAGATGTTCACCCCACCACCGGCAAGTCAGCCCTCGAAACCGTCCTCACCGTTCTCCACGCAGGCGGCAAATTTGGTGGCGACAGTGGCTACAAAGTCTCCGGCGGTCTCCATGGAGTAGGTGTCTCCGTTGTAAACGCCCTCTCCGAATGGGTAGAAGTCACCGTATGGCGCGAAGGCAAAGTCCATACCCAGCGCTTTGAGCGCGGCAACCCCATCGGCACCCTCAAAACTGAAAAAGGCAGCAATAAAACCGGCACCCAAGTCGTCTTCAAGCCAGACGCCACCATCTTTACCCACACCGTTGAGTTTGACTACGATACCCTCGCCAGACGCCTGCGCGAGCTAGCCTATCTCAATGCAGGCGTAGACATTACCTTCACAGACTACCGCCTAGAGCTTATAAAGGCATACGAGCCCAGAGTCGCCCACTACTGCTACGAAGGCGGCATCAAAGAGTATGTAGAGTACATCAACAACGGCAAAGAGCCTCTACACCCCGACGTCATCTATGTAAATTCGGATAAAAATGGTGTCCAGGTAGAAGCGGCCCTGCAATGGTGCGGCGATGCCTTTTCTGACAACCTCATGGGCTTTGCCAACAACATCCGCACCGTAGATGGCGGCACGCACCTAGAGGGACTCAAAGCCGTCCTCACTCGTACCATGAACGTCATCGCCCGCAAGCGCAAAAAGCGTAAAGACGGCGAGTCCAACATGGCCGGTGAAAATATTCGAGAAGGTCTGACGGCGGTTGTTTCCGTCAAAGTGCCAGAGCCAGAGTTTGAAGGCCAGACCAAAACCAAGCTCGGCAACACCGAAGTTCGCGGCATCGTTGATTCATTGGTCGGCGAAGCCCTCAGCGAGTATCTAGACTTTAATCCCAACGTCGCTGATGCCATCTTAGAGAAAGCGATTCAGGCCTTTAACGCCGCCGAAGCTGCTAAGAAAGCACGTGATTTGGTTCGTCGCAAGTCAGTCTTAGAATCTTCTACGCTGCCGGGCAAACTGTCTGACTGTGCCTCTCGCGACCCGTCTGAGTCCGAAATCTTTATTGTGGAGGGTGACTCTGCGGGCGGTAGTGCAAAGCAAGGGCGCGATCGCAGATTCCAAGCCATCTTGCCGCTGCGAGGCAAAATCCTCAACATCGAGAAAACCGACGACTCCAAGATCTATAAAAACAACGAAGTCCAGTCGCTCATTACCGCCCTGGGTCTCGGCATCAAAGGTGAAGAATTCGCCCAAGACAACCTGCGCTACCACCGCATTTGCCTCATGACAGATGCAGACGTAGACGGCGCACACATTCGCACATTGCTGCTCACCTTCTTCTATCGCTATCAGCGTGACCTCGTAGATCAGGGCTTCATCTACATCGCCTGCCCCCCGCTATATAAGCTAGAGCGTGGCAAAAACCATACCTACTGCTACAGCGAAAAAGAACTGCAAGATGGCATTAAAGCCCTTCCTTCAAATGCTAAGTACAATATCCAGCGCTTTAAGGGATTGGGTGAAATGATGCCACAGCAGCTATGGGATACCACCATGAACCCAGAGACGCGTACGCTCAAGCGCGTTGAGATTGAGGATGCAGCCGAAGCAGATCGAATCTTTACCGTATTGATGGGCGATCGCGTTGCCCCGCGCCGTGAGTTCATCGAAACCTACGGGCCACGATTAAATATGGCAGACCTGGATATCTAGAATGGTGGATATCTAGAATGCTGGATATCTAGAATCCTTGACATAAGGGTGTTTTAAGTAAGTTTCTTAGCTCAAAACACCTCTATCCTGTGGTAGTTTTTTCTCCCAAGGCGCAATACATGAAAATATGTTGCGAAATCTTTCTCTGGGTAGAGGACTCACTCTAAGCTTTAAATGTGAGAAAAACTTTAAGACAGTTTAAGTAGCAGCGCCATAGGGCAAACCAAAACAAACCTGTCAAAAAAAGAACGCGCGAGACCTTGTTTTTCTCGACTCTCTCATTAGAGACCCCAATAGAGACCCCTTAATAAACACTAAAAACACATGAGCAACAATTTAGCGACCCAGCTCCGTGAGGGCACTAAAAAAGCTCACACTATGGCCGAAAACGTCGGATTTGTCCGATGCTTCCTACGTGGTGTGGTTGAAAAGAAGTCCTATCGTAAGCTCGTGGGCAACTTCTACTTCATCTACTGCGCCATGGAAGAAGAGCTAGAAAAGCACAAAGACCACCCCATTGTTTCGGCAGTCTACTTCCCTGAGCTAAACCGCAAGCAAAGCCTCGAAGAAGACCTGGCCTTTTACTACGGCCCCAACTGGCGCGAGGAGATCGTCCTCACCAAAGGCGGCAAAAAGTACGTAGATCGAATTCGCGAAATCTCTGCCACCCAGCCGGAGCTACTCGTCGGCCACTCCTACACCCGCTACCTAGGCGACCTATCCGGCGGCCAAATCCTGAAGAACATCTCCCAGCGAGCCATGAACCTTTCTGGCAGCGATGGCGTTGCTTTCTACGAGTTTCCGACCATCTCTGACGAGAAAGCATTTAAAGATAACTACCGCGCCTCCCTGAGCGAGGCCCCCGTCGATGACGCCACTGCCGACGCCATCGTCGAAGAGGCCAACGACGCCTTTGGTATCAACATGGAGCTATTCCAAGAGCTAGAAGGCAACCTCATCAAAGCAGTTGGCGTCATGCTCTTCAATAGCCTTACAGGCGGCCGCCGCCGTGGCAGCACCGAGCTAGCTACCGAAGGCTAAAAACACCACCTAAATTGAATAAATTCCTTGAAAAGGGGCCATTGCGTTTCATTGACAATGGCCCCTTTTTATAACAGCTACGTTCTCATGCTCTTTCTAACGGACGGGCAAAGCAACTAGTTTTCCTGGCTCTGATCTTCTTCTGATAATTTATCGACTAGAGACAACACAGCCTCTTTGACTTGCTGAACAGCTAAAGAAGCCGACTCAATTAGGTTCATATCTGGAGAAAAATCTAGGTCGTAACGGGTATCTACGGCATAGATTGTCAACTCCGAAAGCATGGCTATCTCTAGATTCAAATCGTCACCACAATCACGACACAGCTTGTTCAAAGCAACAAGATTATGCGTCTTTGGAATATTTGTGACACCACGAAAAGCTAGGTATCCCTTTAGATACTTCTCAGCTGCTTGCTGTGCATGAAATGTTGCTGCATCAAATAAATCGGGTGCTTTCATTAAGGCTTTGAGCGCCGATATATCTTTTTCTGCCTTGCGGAACCAAGCATGCGCTATCGGAAGATTTTCAATCATGAAATCTCGTAGAGCACCTTGCCTTCACGTAGTGCGGTCGTAATAAAGGCTGCAGGGATATCAGCCCACTCTCCAATTTCTGTAGGCGTCCAAACAACAATATCTTGAGGTGGCAAAATGTCCTGGAGCACAGTGTAATAGCGACGTGCTCGTTTGTAGCGGGGAAGAGCCGAGTCTTCTACGATGAGCAAGTCTATATCGCTTTCAGGCCTAGCATCACCCCTAGCCCAAGAACCAAAAAGCACTATTTTCAGCGGTGTTCCAACAGAAAGGATTAACTGAACGATTGCATTCAGCAACTTCTGATTAACGGGAGGGTATTGCAGCCGAATAGTGGATACCGCTGATGAATTCTCCTCTTCTTGGGAGGCTAATTGTGTAACAAAATCTAGAGCGACTCGCAGTCTTTCCGGAGATAAGGTGTTTAAGCGGGCTTGTATCTGCTCTTGAATTCGTAATGTTTCTACCATCACAGGCCACTCGCACTCAAGCTAATGTGCTTTTATCTTAATGCGTATCTTCTTGCTCTGGCTTATTAACCTGTTAGCAAGTCTTCCTCGGGGTAGTGAATGGCGCTGGGGCTGGGGTCACCAAGCAGGGCTGACATCAGGAGCAAAATGCCAACTCTACCGATGTACATCGTGGCGATGATAAAAAGTTGGCCAAGGACAGATAAATCAGCGGTGATGCCAGTAGACAGGCCCACAGTGGCAAAGGCTGAAACAGATTCAAACAGAATTTCGATGAAACGTAAGTCTGGATCGCTAATGGAAATACAGGTGGTGATAATAACGACGCTAATGACTGAGGCGACAACCACGGACAGCGCTTTTAGCACTCGCGCAGTGGGAATTTGGCGCTGATAGCAGTTGACTTCTTCCTTGCCTCGGAGCGCCGCTCTAGTGCAGATGAGCAGAATGCGGACGGTGGTGGTTTTAATGCCGCCGCCGGTACTGCCGGGGCTAGCGCCGACAAACATAAGTGCGATCGCAACAAAAAGCGCACTCTGCTCCATCGCTCCGATATCAATCGAATTAAACCCAGCTGTTCGCATCACCACCGATTGAAAACCCGCTAGCAGCGCTTTAGTCCCAAAGCTTTC
>JBCBKQ010000017.1:0-37363 GCA_038521595.1 Cyanobacteria bacterium J06627_28
ATTTCTGCAAAGACATTGGTGATGCCTGCTACAACAGATTTGTACTTCACACCAGAAGACTGTGAGGCTGAAGCACAGCTTATTAAGGATAGTGACTATCGCCCGATTGAGTCTATTTGGGGACATCGGGCGGGGAATCCATATCAGAATGTGGAGGATGAGCTGTTTATCAAGCAGGCTGTTGAAGAGTTGTTGAGTGGGGGTGTTTAGGGGGTAGGTTGGTGGTGGTTTTAGGTTGTTGACCCACCCCGTCACTGCGTGCCACCCCTCCAGAGGGGATTTACTTCAGGCTTTGAGGTTAAAGGCGACCTATGGCAGCCAAGCAATGCCACACAGCCAAGGAAAAATCCCCTCTGGAGGGGTGGCTGGAGCGTAGCGGAGGTCGGGGTGGGTCAGCAACCCATACGACTAGCCAATCTCAAATATTTATATACTGATCAAACTCCCAATCAGTCACTTTAGAACAGAAATGACTCCACTCTTTATTCTTAAACTCAAAGAAGGTTTTAGCGCCCAACTCTCCAATCGTCTCCATTAGCAAATCGTTTGCCTTCAGCGCTGAGAGTGCCTCAAACAAATTCGTGGGTATCGTCTCTAGGTTAGGAAATTCTGCGCCTCTGGCAAACAGGTTTTCATCGATGCGATCGCCCGGAGAAATCTCATTCCTTATACCATCCAACCCGGCGGCCAGCAGTCCAGCCAAGGCCAAATACATATTGGCAGACCCATCAATCAAACGACACTCAAACCGACCCGCCTCAGGGATACGCAGCATATGTGAGCGATTGTTGCCGCCGTAAGAAATGTAGCGAGGCGTCCAGGTGCTGCCAGAAGTCGTCGCACTCGCACCTAAGCGCCGATAGGAGTTAACGGTAGGCGCAAACAGCGCAGTTAGTCCCTTTGCGTGTTTGAGCACACCACCCAGAAAGTGATAGCCCACAGGAGAGAGCCCACCCGCATCTGCGTCTTTTTCAAAGCTGTTGGTACTGCCCTGCCAGAGACTATTGTGAACATGTCCACCACTGCCCGTGATGCCGCTAAAGGGCTTGGGCATAAAGGTCGCGATGAGACCACGTTTCTCAGCTAGGCTTTTCACCATGTACTTAAAGAAAACATGGCGATCACACGTTGTCTTGGCATCGGCATAGCCCCAGTTCAGCTCAAACTGGCCATTGGCATCTTCGTGATCGCACTGGTAAGGCTCCCAGCCCAAATCTTCCATATAGCCAACGATTTCAGAAATCAAATCGAACTGGCGCATGAGGTTGAGCTGGTCGTAGCAGGGGCGCTCAGCAGTGTCTCTTTCATCTGCGATCACATAGCCACTTTCCGTCTTCTTCAACAGAAAAAACTCAGCTTCCACACCTGCCTTGTAGGTATAGCCCATCTGCTCACACTGGTCTATCACCCGATTCAAAATCATTCGAGGCGCAGCCGGAAAAGGCTTGCCCTCAAAATACACATCACTCGCCACCCAGCCTACCGTTGGCTCCCAGGGCAGCTGAATGAGCGAGCTAACATCTGGAATGGCGGCAATCTCAGCAGCATCTGGGCCCAGTCCTAAATTCGAGGCAAATGAAGAAAAGAAAGCGCCACTTTTTTCGACTGAGGCAATCTTGGCCGCAGGGACGAGTTTGGCACGGGTGCCCCCCAGCAAATCGGTATAGGAAACCAAAAAGAATTTAATGCCCAACGCTTTGGCTTGTTCGGCCAGAGTAGAGGACTGGGCCATTACAGAGGTTGCAACCATATCAGTTCGCTATTGTTATGAGCTTCTCACTTTCTTGCTATTAGTAAAACAGTCCTCGCTCAACAGTTTTGTGGTGGTTGCTACGGAAGCAGCCGCAGAACAGTCTCACACTTATATAAATAACTCAATTCGCCGCGTTGCGATTTTTCAATGGTTTACCCCAAAATCAAGCCGCTCTCTTCAGAATTGCAAGCCCTCCAGAAGAAATTTCAAGACAAAGGCGTAAAGTACGCCATGGCTAGCTTTGTAGATATTCACGGCATGTGCAAAGGCAAAGTTGTGCCGCTCAGCCACTTTGACAGAATGATGCAGGGCTCTGAGCTGTTTACCGGCGCTGCATTAGACGGTGTGCCTCAAGAAATCAACGATGATGAAGTCGGCACCCTGCCCGACCCCAACAGCGCAACAATCTTGCCCTGGAACTCAAAAATTGTCTGGTTTGCCAGTGACTTACACCTAGTGGGTGAGCCCTTTGAGGCCTGCTGCCGCACGATTCTAAAAAATGTGCTGAAGCAAGCTGCAGACATGGGCTATCAGTTCAACTTAGGCATTGAAACAGAGTTCTTTATTTTCAAGGATACGGAAGATGGTGGGTTTGCTCCGGTGAGCGATCGCGACATTCTCCCCAAAGCGGCCTATGCCCTACCCACCGTACTCGACAACTACAAAATCATCGACCGCATCGTCACCGCCATGAACGATCTTGGCTAGGACGTCTACTCCTTTGACCATGAAGATGCCCAAGGCCAGTTTGAAACAGACTTCACCTACTGCGACGCACTGACGATGGCCGACCGACTCACATTCTTTCGCTTTATGGTAAAAGAGCTAGCCAGAGAAGAAGGCTACTTTGCCAGCTTTATGCCCAAGCCCTTCGCTGATCAAACGGGCAGCGGCGCTCACTACAATATGTCGCTAGCAGATAGTAAAACGGGCGAAAATCTGTTTGAAGATACTGACGACCCCTGCGGACTCTCCAAGCTGGGCTATCAGTTTATTGCAGGCGCTCTAAAACATGCTAAAGCCATTGTTTCTATAACCTGCCCAACGGTCAACAGCTACAAAAGGCTAGTGCGTAAAGGCAGCATGTCTGGCTTTACCTGGGCACCCGTGTACGTATGCTATGGCAACAACAATCGCACTAATATGCTGCGAATTCCCCTGGGCGGTGGGCGCGTGGAATGTCGGGCTGCTGATATCTCCACCAATCTATACTTGGGTGCAGCGATGATTTTAGCAGCAGGGTTAGAAGGCATTCGCGAAGGAATGGATCCTGGCAAACCCCACACAGAAAATATGTACGAGTATTCCCTAGAAGAACTGAAGGGAATGGGCATTGAGACACTGCCAAAGACCTTGGGAGATGCGATCGCAGCCTTTGCCGCCGATCCACTCAGCAAAAAAGTCATGGGGCCACTCATGTACCAAACCTACATTGACTTCAAAACCCAAGAATGGGAAGACTACCACTGCCATGTGTCTGACTGGGAAATTCAGCGCTATCTAAAATTCTTTTAACGACTGTGTTCTCAATCTATAAAGTTTTGTTTCTGTTGTAGTTAGAGCTGATTTACGAATTTTACTTCACTAAAAACCACTGAATATCTCTACGTTGTTGATATACCAAGAGATGCTCAGTTATTTTTAGTTCTGTGCTCGCTTACGTAAGTAAGCAACTGTGTCGATAGATACAACAATGATTAAACCCTTTAGTATTTACTGTTTTCAGCCATAAGAAAGCGTCTTTGTGCGGGTGAATGAGGGATCTGAGCCGGCCTGCTCCTGTGTCTCTTTTTGTTTTTCTGAAAATTTAAAGTCTCTTGTATTAAGCGATTAAGAGGCTCAGTACCGCTTTGAAAAAGACATTGGCCTGTCACTAATTCTACTAAGGGGTGATTGATGCGATGAAACGAAGAAGATTTTTTCAATATGCAGGATTAAGTAGTGCAGGTTTGGTGCTTGCCAGCCGCAAGCAAGCTTTAGCCTCGGCCTTATGCACTGTTGGTAAAAATACGCCCCGCTTAGAATCCTTTAGATTTAGCGTTGCCACTCTTGACCATAAGGGACATATCAAACAACGAGTGCAACACACCGCTCAGTTTTTCTCAGAGTTTTTAACGGGTGATAGCGGTCAGAACGGCAGAAGTAGACTCGCCGAAAAGCTGGAAATGGTAGCGATCGCATCTGGACAATTTCACATGGGGGCGTCAAGACGTGATGCTGCCAACAAAGCTAGCCAAATAGCCTATGAGTCTCCTCGCCACCGAGTAAAACTCTCTTCCTTTTACATGAGCAAGCACCCAATTACCCAGTCCCAGTGGGCTGCAGTGGCAGCGCTTCCCAAAGTGCAGCGCGACCTCCTCCCGTCTCCAGCTCACTTTCGCGGCGGCGATTTACCCGTAGAAAGTGTCTCTTGGTTAGATGCGGTAGAGTTTTGCGATCGCCTCACCGTGAAAACAGGCCGCCAGTATCAGCTACCCAGCGAAGCACAGTGGGAATATGCCTGCCGCGCCGGTACCCAAACCCCCTTCAGCACTGGCCAAACCATTACCAGTAAAATGGCTGATTATGTCGGTACTTATATCTATCAGGCTGAAACAGCAGGTGACTATCGAAAAACAACCACACCCGTCGGCAAGTTTGCTCACAACGCCTTTGGCCTCCAAGATATGCACGGCAACGTTTGGGAATGGTCTGCCGACTGTTGGCACTGTGACTATCGCGGAGCCCCCACAAATGGACAGTCCTGGGCGGTGGGTTCGACCTCTACAATGCGCACCATACGCGGTGGTAGCTGGCTAGACATGCCCAGCAAGCTCCGCTCTGCAAGCCGTTCTGGATACCTTGAAACAGCGCTCAATCGAACCATTGGGTTTCGAGTAGTGACTGTCTAAATTCAGCAAGTATCTAATTTTAGTGATTGTTTTAGTCATTGTTAGACGACTCAGCTTTCCACGTTCCGATAAAAAGGAAAGACTAATCTATGGCCTTAGCTACAAAAGTTCCTGTGACGGTGCTAACCGGATATCTGGGAGCTGGAAAAACAACTCTGCTCAATCGCATACTCACCGAAGAGCACAATCAGCGGGTTGCCGTCATTGTCAATGAGTTTGGAGAAGTCGGTATCGATCATCAGCTAGTGATGGATGCCGACGAAGAAATTTTTGAAATGAACAACGGCTGTATCTGTTGCAGCGTGCGGGGCGATTTGATTCGCATTGTCAGTGAACTGATGGGGCAAGCAGGCAGCTTTGACCATTTGGTGATTGAAACAACGGGACTGGCTGACCCTGCCCCCGTGATTCAATCCTTTTTTATGGATGAGGTGATGCTGCAAACAACGCAGCTAGATGCCGTCGTAACCGTCGTTGATGCCAAATATATCTCCGAGCATTGGGACAGCAGCGAGGCCCAGGAGCAAATTGCCTTTGCCGATGTCATTTTGCTCAACAAAACAGATTTGGTATCGCCAGAAGCTTTGGCCGTACTAGAAAAAAAGGTGCGAGGGATGAATGCGATCGCAACCATCCACCACACCCAAAACTGCAATCTCCCCATTGACTCCCTGCTAGGCGTCCAGGCCTTTGACCTTAAGAATGCGCTCAGCATCGACCCCGCCTTTTTAGAAGAAGAGGCCCATGAACATGACGATTCTGTATTTTCTATTGCCCTTACAGATTCTGGCACGGTAGATAGTGACAAACTCAACCGCTGGCTCTATCAGCTGGTACAGGCAAAAGGAACCGATATCTTCCGAATGAAAGGCATCTTAGACGTGGACAATGCCCCCCGGCGGTTTGTTTTTCAGGGGGTTCACATGACCCTAGATGGACGCCCCGGCAAGCCCTGGCAATCCGGAGAGACTCGCCGTAACGAGCTGGTCTTTATTGGTCGAAACCTAGACGAAACCGAACTTCGTGCAGGATTTAAAAGTTGTTTTGCAACAGCCGACCATCGCTCTAATCGTGAGGCATTAGTGGCATAGTTTTCGAGTCACGGTTTTCAATGCACAGCTGTCGCGCCCAATTAACACACATCTCTCACTCTTTATTCTCTATTTACACCATAAACCAACGCTATGAAACTACAACACGCCCTCGGTGGATTAGAAGGTCTAGATCCAGTTAATACTGAGGTTCAAGTATTCGTCGAACCCTGGGAAGAGCGAATTTTTGGCATTCATACCGCCATGATGGCACTGAGTAATCAGCTGGCCTCTTCTCCTCCTCAATACGATATTGAATCGGTCCCAACAACCTTTGAAAGCTTTTGGACTTGGGGACATTTGCGCATGGGGGCAGAGGGCATGCATCCCTTTGAGTATTTCAGGCTGCGCTATTACGAAAAATGGCTGGGCGGCATCTCTGGCTTTTTTATAGAAGAAGGCTACATCACTCAAGAGGAACTCGATACCCGCACTGCCGAATTTTTGGCCAATAGTGAACTGGCAGAAGCACCCTTACCCGAGGGGGGTGAAGCGGCAATTGATGAACAGGTCGTAAAATACCTACGAGAAGGGGATTCTCCGATGAGACCGCTCTCTGCGCCCGCCAAATTTAGCGTAGGCGATCAGGTAAAGATTAAGAACGTGATGCCAGCTGCCCATAGCCGTTTACCCGGAAACCTAAAGGGGCATACAGCTACGGTCGTAAGAGTATATGACAATGCTTTTGCCTATTTTTTCCCAACAGAAGATGGCATTGGTGAACCTATGCCCGTGTACAACTTAGCTTTTAAAGCAGAAGATCTCTGGGCAGAAGCTGTTACCGAGCCAAATCTGGTTTACTACAACGACATTTTTGAAGCGTACATAGAAGCTGTATAAGAGACTCCGTAGAAGAGTTAACAGGAGGAAAATAATGCCCAGTAACTATCCAGGATTTCAATACGATACAGATCGAGAAACGTTTAGCGCGGCTAAGGTAAAGGCTTTAGAGTCTCTTTTGATTGAGAAAGGCGTAATCACTGGCAATACTGTAGACACAGTGCTGGGATACTTTGAAACCGAAATGGGGCCTTTTAATGGGGCAAAGCTCGTAGCTCGTGCCTGGGTTGACCCCGACTTTAAAGAACGGCTAATTGCCGACTGTAATGCGGCCTGCGAAGAGCTAGACTTTCCGGCAGGCATGTCTGGGGCGGAAGGCGAGCATATGCGCATTGTTGAAAATACCCCAGAGGTGCATAACGTGATTGTTTGTACGCTGTGCTCATGCTATCCATGGCCGACGCTGGGACTCCCCCCCTATTGGTTTAAAGATCCCACCTTTCGAGCCAGGGTAGTACGCGAGCCTCGCGTAGTACTCTCTGAGTTTGGTGTAGAGATAGATGAGTCAGTAGAAGTCAAGGTCTGGGACAGCAGCGCCCAAATTCGCTGGTGGGTATTGCCCATGCGCCCAGAAGGAACAGAAGGTATGAGCGAAGAGGAACTAGCTGCCCTGCTCACACCAGAAGCCATGATGGGTGTAGCCACCGTGACGGCATAAAACGATCAAAGAGAACCTCTATGTTTACCAAATTTGAACACTTTGCCGCGACTAGCTTAATGGGCTCGCCCGAAGAAGCACCGCCGCGAAAAGCGGGACATCTATACTTTGATCGAGACTGGGAAAAGATGGCCTTTGGCGTTGCGATCGCCCTCTCTAAACAGGGCCACTATGAATGGGAAGAGTTTCGCCAAACCCTAATGGACACCATCAAAGAATGGGAAAACACCCACGAACTAGACGACCCCGAATGGGACTATTACCAATGCTGGCTCGCCACCCTTGAAAAGCTAGTGGTCAGATCGGGGGTTCTCCAGCCGGGTGAATTGGAAGCCGAGATGGCCCAATTTATGAACTGTAAATCAGCGCCAGATAAAGAAAGACAACTATCAACATCACGAGAGGAAATACTCCAATGAAACGCTTCAAGCTGACTGTTATTCTCAATTCAGTCAAACAACTGGGCCTAACAGCAATGTTAGGATTGATGGCCTTGCTGATGATGTCATCACCCGCTTTTGCGCATCACCCACTAGACGGTCGTTTACCCGCTAATATCTTTGAAGGGCTATTCTCTGGCATCGCTCACCCAGTCATTGGCTTCGATCATTTGGCTTTTGTTATCGCCGCTGGGTTGGTAGGTGCTTTGATCAAGCGCGGCATGGTGATTCCAATCGCCTTCGTTGCAGCGTCCCTTGGGGGCACAGGACTACATCTGTTGTTAATGGATTTGCCTGCGCCCGAATTGGTGATTTCTGCTTCTGTTCTTATGTTTGGAGTGGTGCTTGCCTGGGGCAGATCTCTCAACCTTAATGTGGTGACAGCGCTGGGTGCGATCGCAGGTCTTTTCCACGGCTACGCTTATGGTGAGGCAGTGGTCGGTGCTCAAATGACCCCTTTATTCGCCTACCTTATCGGCTTTACCGGCATTCAGCTTGCCGTTAGCCTATCTGCCTGGAAATTTGGCCAGATTTGGATGAATCGCAACGCGACCAAAGGTCTACTGCGCTTACGCTTTATTGGATTCACCGTCTGTGGTCTTGGCGCAGCTTTTTTAAGCGGTGTTGTTTTGGGATAGGGGCATATTTAGTAATAGCGGCAGCGTAAACCGCCTAAATATTCATAAAGCCTTCTGTCGGAGCTTTCCGACAGAAGGCTTTATAGGTTTTAATCTTTAAGAACCCGCAGCGCAATGCTTACACAGCAATACTTACACAACAGCTGTCGGTATTACAGACTTAGCATGGTGGTTAGCAATCTCTCCACAGGTCGTCAGCCAAACACCATCAAACGAGCGCATATGGTCGATTAAGCGCTCCAGCATCATTAACCGAGCCGGGCGACCAATCACCTCTGGATGCATCGTCAACACAAAAGCACGCCCGTAGTGATACATGCCTTCAAACTCTTCTTTCCAAAGCTGAAACGCCTTTTCGCAGGTTTCAACCACGCCGCTACCCGTCGGCGGATCGACCGTAAAGGCAAACTGTTCCCAGTCGTCATTTGTCCAGTGCAGCGGGAGCTCTACCAGCTCGCCGCTATCTGTCTTTAGCGTATAGGGCGCATCATCATCCATCAGAGAAGAGTCGTAACGCATACCATGACGCGCCAAAAGTGCTGGCGTGCTGGTTTTCATATCCCACCAGGGCGAGCGATAGCCAGTGGGCTTTTCGCCCGTAATCTCTTTTAATATCTGGCAGGTTTTTACCAGGGCAGCTTCTTCTTCTATATCGCTTAGCTCAGAAGGCTTTTTGTGAATATAGCCATGGACGCCGACTTCGTGGCCTTCGTCATAGACACGCTTAATCAGGTCGGGATATAGCTCAGCGGTGTACCCAGGCACAAAAAAGCTTGCTTTCAAGTCTTTACTTTTTAGCATGTCCAAAATGCGAGGCACGCCGACCTTAGGGCCGTACCGCGCCCACGAAAGGGCCGATAGCCGCTTTGCATATTTAGGGTCAATGGCTAAAATGCCCGCCTCTCCATCAACATCGAAGCTCAGCGCAGCAGCGCATTTCATACCGGCAGGCCAGGGATAAGTCATAGAGAGCCTTTCGCTGTGAGTTAACCAAACGTTTTTGAGATTACTCCTATGATCGTAGTCAACTTAGCAACTCCCAACTGTTTTATTTGCTACAAATACTACAGGGCAAAAAACGAAGGATATTTCTAATGCGGCTGGCGGGAAAGGTGAGTTTAGTTACGGGTGCGGGCTCTGGGATTGGCCACGCGATCGCACAACAGTTTGCCAAAGAAGGAGCCATTGTAGTCGCAGTCGATCTCAATGCTGATGCGGTCAAAGCAACTCAGGAAAGCATTGAAGCTGCCGGTGGAAAATGCGAGAGCTTTGGCGTGGATGTCAGTAAAGAAGAGCAGGTTAAGGATGCGATCGCGAAAACCGTCAGACACTTTGGCCAGCTCGACATCATCCACAACAACGCTGGCATCTCTATTCTCAAGCCTATTACAGAAACCACCGAAGCTGACTTTGACAAGCTCCTGAGCGTCAATCTCAAAGGCGTTTTCTTCGGCTGCAAGCACGCCATTCCACAAATGCTCGTCCAGGGCAGCGGCATCATTATCAACACAGCCTCGGAGCTGGCCATCATAGGGCAGCCGCTGTACAGCGCCTATTGCGCGACAAAGGGCGGCGTCCTAGCCCTGACAAGGGCGCTAGCCACCGAATGGGCCGAGCAAAACATTCGAGTCAATGCCATTTGCCCCGGTCCCATTGATACGCCCATGATTCACGCTGAGTTTGCCCTAAGTGACGACCAGCTGGCCGAAAAGAAGGCGCTGGTTTCCACTATTCCATCTGGGCGGCTGGGAACAGCTGAAGACATTGCTCGCGTAGCCGTGTTTTTAGCAACAGATGACGCGGCCTTTGTACAGGGGGCCTCTATCGTAGCCGATGGAGGAAGAACAATTATTTGAGCATGATTGCTGCTGCCACCCCTAGACGCTTGTTTTCACAATTACTTGCTTTCACGATTACTCGTTCTCACAGATTGACTGTCTCTACTACTGAAAAATTCTCATGATTGCTGTCTCCACTGCCCTCAACGACAAAATCAACAAGCCACTCCACTGGCTCAATGCTCTAGCCTTTGCATACATTTTTATCGGCTATGGCCTTTCGATTGTTGCCATCAGTTCCACCGCTTGGCTAGCAAATATTTTCGGCGTCCTGCTGCTAACGCACACTTTAGTATGGGCGGGCTACTTCACCCACGAGTTTATGCACGGTGCCATCTATAAAAAGCCACGCTGGAACGCGGTGGGTGCCAAAGCCATGATGTTTTTAACCGGCTCTTGCTACTGCCGATATTTGCCGCTGGCTCGCTACCACTTGGCACATCATAAAAATCGCGCTGACTTTTCTTCTTTTTCGATGAGTGATTTTTTGCGATCGCTCCCCACCTGGATGCTCAATAGCATTGTGGCTCTAGAGTGGCTGTACTTTCCTGCCATCAACCTAATGCTGCGCTGGTTTTGCGTCCTCGCCCCCTTTTTAGGAGAAAAGCGAAAAGCAGACCGCTGGCGCAACATACTCCTACTGTTGATCAGAGGTGGCCTATTTACCGCGTTAACCTGGTATTCGTGGAAAGCAACTGTCTTATACTTTGTTGCCTACCTCTCTTTTATCAACATCCTGCGC
This sequence comes from Cyanobacteria bacterium J06627_28, assembly GCA_038521595.1. Classification (GTDB taxonomy): domain Bacteria; phylum Cyanobacteriota; class Cyanobacteriia; order Phormidesmidales; family Phormidesmidaceae; genus Phormidesmis. The sequence goes on from JBCBKQ010000017.1 coordinate 10,892, forward strand.
TTTATGGATTGCTTTCAGCATACCTACAGCGTTGTGCAGCTCGGACAGCCCATGCCAAAGCAAAGCGCAGAATACGAAGAGCGCAACACTTACTCTAATGTGTTCATCGGTCGGTGGCACTGGCTCAACTTGCTACTGCTCAACTTTGGCTATCACAACGCGCACCATCACGTCATTCACTGTCCCTGGTACCTGTTGCCTCAGCTAAATGCCGAAATTTATCCAGAGGTTTGCAAGCAGCAGGTGACCCTAGGCAGCCTAGTGAAAAACTATCATCAGTTTCGAATGCAGCGTCTATTCGGAGAGAAAAGTGATGTTATAGACACCAATAGAGGACTCGATTTTGAGTCTTTCTATGGAGATATCGGTGTTTCTTTCTTAGTCTTGAGAGAACCACTAGATTGGCTATCCCTAAAAGGACTAGACACCGCTAATCAACAAGAACCCATTGCCTTGTAATCATCTGCGATCGCTTTTCTGCAATCGGGTTTAGTCAACCAACACAGATACGCTATGCTCCTAGATATAATTGACGATGATGCAATTGACGGCAGTACAATTAACGACTGCCTTTAGGATCTAGTGCATCTCTTAAACCATCGCCCAACAGGTTAAAAGCCAACACAGTCAAAGTAATAAACAACCCTGGGAACAAAATAGTCCAGGGTGCAGAGAGTGAATATCCACCCTTAAAGGCATCGGATAACATAGTGCCCAGCTCTGGCGTAGGGGGCTGCGCGCCAAGCCCCAAGAAACCCAGGCCTGCGGCTTCGAGTGTGGCTGTACCAATGGCCAGCGTTGCCTGGACGACCAGCGGCGCAAGGCTAGCAGGCAAAATATGTAAAAAGACAATGCGCGGCGGCTTTGCGCCAAAGGCTCGAACCGTTTGAACAAATTCTTGCTCTCGTAGAGAGAGCACCATACTGCGCGTCAGGCGAATGAACTTTGGAATTTGAACGATGCCGACGGCGACCATGACGCTAATAACGCTGGGGCCTGTGATGGTGACTACTGCGATCGCGAGCAGCACAGACGGAAAGGCCAGCATGACATCTGTTATCCAGCCAACAACAGTCTCTATCCACCCGCGAAAATAGCCCGCCGCTAACCCTAGGCCAACCCCGATAATTAAGCCAATTAGCACGGAAACCAAACCAATCACCAAAGATGTTCTTAGGCCGTACCAAACCAGGGTCAAAATATCTCGCCCGAGACCATCTGCCCCAAACCAATGGGCCAAACTAGGGCCCTGCAACCTAGCGGCATAGTCCCTCGCGGAGGCTGCGTCGTAGGGCTTTAGTACAGGTGCTAATAAGGCCGCCAATACAATAAACAGCGTCAGCCCCAGACCAATGAGGCCCGATGTGGACTCTAAAAACCTTTGCACAGCACGGTTCTTTAATATTTTAGAGTTGCGCCGTCTGGGTGTTGCGATCGCCATAATAAAGACTCCTTAACTGCTTATTTGTATTGAATGCGCGGATCTAAAAAGGCATAGGAGATATCAATCAACAGGTTAATCAGCACAAACACAAAAGCAACAAAAACGACACCGCCTTGAACAACCGGATAGTCCCTTTGTAAAATGCCCCCATAAATCCAACTGCCAATCCCGGGCCAAGAGAAAATAGTCTCCGTGAGAATCGCACCCCCAAGCAGCGTGCCAAACTCTAGCCCTACGATAGTCACCACTGGCAGCATGGCATTCTTTAAAGCGTGCTTTCCAATCACCATCAGCTCTTTGAGCCCCTTTGATCTGGCCGTGCGAATGTAGTCCTGGGAGAGCACTTCTAGCATGGCACTGCGAGTAATGCGAGCAATAATCGCCAGCGGAATGGTGCTCAGTGTAATCGCAGGCAAAATCAGATGGGCAAGCACATCAATCAGCGCTGAAAAATTCCCTTGAATAATAGAATCGAAAATGAAAAATCCGGTAATGGGCTCAAAGCTGTAGCCGACATTAACCCCGATGCGCCCGCTAGGCGGCAGCCACTGCAAATTCACTGCAAATAGATACACCAGCAGCAGCCCCAGCCAGTAGACAGGCATTGAAACACCCAGCAGAGAGCCGCTCATAGTCAAATTATCTACCCAGCTGTTCTTTTTCACCGCAGCAACAACGCCCGCAGGAATGCCAACGATGAGGGCAATAAGCATAGCGACAACCGATAGCTCAAATGTCGCCGGCCAGCGAAGTTTGATTTCACTTAAGATGGGCACGCCAGTGAAAATGCTGGTGCCTAAATCAAAGCTCAGTAGATTGCCTAAAAAAGCAAGATACTGCAGCGGCAAAGGTTGATTTAACCCCATTCGCTCCCGCAGCGCTTCAACTGCTTCTGGCGTGGCTCTATCACCCAGCATGGTCACTGCCGGATCGCCTGGAATCAAGTGCAAAAAAGCAAATACCAGCAGTGAAATACCTAGCAGCACCGGCACCAGCTGGAGCAGTCGTCGGAGAATATATCTACCCATTGTTTTCTCTCACTTTTTGGGCTATTGATTTTTAGTCTGTTATTCCGATCAGTAAAATCAAAAGAGAAGGGACTCAAGAGAAGGAACCTTAGCTTTTTTCAACGGTCGTAAAGGCTTCACTGCTAAACGGGCTAGGTTCCCAGCCATCCACACCTGTACGCTTAGCGAGCAAGGGCTGAGAATGAACAATTGGGATTCTCAAGGCTTCTTCAAAGATCAGCTCGTCCGCTTTTTTGTAGACATCGGCCCGCTCAGACGGCTCACTTTTCACCCGTCCCTGCTCCAACAAATCAAACAGCTCAGGATTCTGATAGTCACCCAGATCCTGAGTCGCGCCAGGGCCAAAGTGCGCATACAAGAAGTTGTCCGGATCGCCATAGTCCCCTGTCCAACCCAGCATAAAGGACTGAAAACCAGGGGCCACATTGCGATCTTCTAAATAGGCACCCCAGTCTTTAGTTTGCAAATTGACCCTGATGCCAATTTGGCTCAGCTCAGCCGCAAAGGCTTCTGCAATGGGTTTAGGATTCGGAAAATAAGGACGGCTGACGGGCATGTACCAAAGATCTAGCTCAAAGCCATCGGGATAGCCCGCATCTGCGATCGCACTTTTTGCCGCCTCCACGCTGTACTCGTAGTCACCCACATCGGCCCTAAATTCATCTAGCGAAGGTGGAACAAAGTTACCATCGGTCTCGCCCAGATCACCCCAAAAGGCATCTACAATGGCCGATTTATTGATGGCCTGGGCAATGGCCTGCCTCACTTCTTTGGTTGACAGCGGCTCGTAGCTGGGGTTTAGCGCCAGATAGCCCACATTAAAAGAAGGTCGATACACAGCTTCTAAGTTAGGGTCTGACTCAATTTCAGTAAGCTGATCAGGCGTGAGGTCTACAGTAAAATCCAACGTGCCTGCGCGTAGCTGAGCCAGCCGCGCCGCCGGGTCTTCAACAAAGCTGAAAACAACTTTTTCGGTCTTGGGCATGCCCTCTTCCCAGTAGTCTTCAAACTTCGATAGGGTCACGCGATCGCCGCTAACCCAAGAGTCAAAAACAAATGGCCCAGTGCCCACCGCTGCGCCCGAAGGCGTTCCATAGCTAGCACCCGCCTCTTGAATTGCCGCCGGACTCGCCATGCCAAAATAAGAAGATGAAATCGCCGCCGGAAACGCAGCAAACGGTTCTGCAATCTCAAACTCAACGGTCAAATCATCTACGGCTCTAACATCTACCAGCGTTGAGGATTCGCTATCTTTAAAGCCACCAAATAAATCAGTCCAAATCTCATACAGCGCGCCTTCATCAGTTGCCAAACTCAAACTCAGGGTCCCACCAGCGATTTACATTAAAAACAACCGCTTCTGCATTAAACGCTGTTCCGTCATGAAACGTGACGCCTTCACGCAGGTTAAATGTCCAAGTCAGACCATCTTCTGAGGCGCTCCAATCCGTTGCCAGCTCAGGGGAAAGTTCTGTTGTACCAGGTTCGTTGCCAACCAAATAGTTATAGATTTGCTGCTGCACATAGAGAGAGTTGCCATCCGTTACATCGCCCGGTCTAAGATTGACAGGCTGCCCCACAGAGCCGAAAACCAACGCATCGGCAGGCGCTGGAGAACCGTCAGCCGCAGACCCCTCCGGGCTAGGCGTGCCACCACAGTTTGCCAGCACGACAGCAACCATAATAGCCATAATGGCTAACGAAACTCGGCGCAAGCGTTGCCGTAAGTAAACCCTTGTACTAGCGCTCGAAGAAAGCCAGCCGGGAAAGAGGCTCGGCCAGCGCAGCTTTAAAAAAGTTGGTTTCAAGATTGATTTCAAGAGACGCAATCTTAAAAGACGCAATCTTAAGAGAATGAGCGCAAAAGTAGATGCAAAAACAGAAAGTCGCATAGTAATTTTCGTGGCTCTTCGTAGGAGTAGGGGCATACCGACAAGATTTCGAATTACATTATCAGAATTGTCTCCAGTGGAATAACTAAGAATGTTAATTAACACCTTGTAAAACAAATGAATCGCCGTATACAGTTCAGTCATACCGAGGCTTTCCAAATTTATTTCTGCTGAAACAATCAGCCTTTAGACATACGCCGAAGGGCAGATCACTGTTGTTTTATGTAAACCCAAACAGTCAAAAAGAGAGTTTCGTGCAGCTGGTTACAAATTATCCACTGTAGTAGGGTTATTGTTATGGCTAATGTTTTAGTAAGTAATTTCTTCAGTGTCTCTTCGGCATTTCTTCGGTGTCTCTATTCTCAGCGTGGTTAAAACATGGCTTTTCCTATCGTTGACGTTCGCAATCTATCCATTGCCTTTCCGACGAAGTCGGGGGAGGTAAAGGCGGTTAAATCGGTTTCCTTTGCGATTGACGCTGGGCAAACGCTGGGACTAGTCGGTGAATCAGGCTCTGGAAAGTCGGTAACGTCTCTGGCGCTCATTGGCCTATTAGAAGAAACAACAAAAGTCTCTGGAGAAGTGTGGTTTTGCGACCCTACGGCAAAAAATGCGCAGCCAATTGATTTGCTAACCCTTTCTCTTGAGGAGCGCCGAAAGTATCGAGGTCGGCTGATCTCAATGATTTTCCAAGAGCCTTTGACCTCATTAAACCCGGTGTACACCTGTGGCGATCAGCTCATAGAAGCACTAAAGCTGCATCATGATTTGAACAGTAACGACATAGAAGCTAGGGCCATTGCCCTGTTTGAAGAAGTCAAGCTACCGGACCCTAAACAAGTACTATGCCGTTACCCGCACCAGCTCTCGGGCGGGCAACAGCAGCGAGTGATGATCGCCATTGCGCTAGCGGGCAACCCGGCAGTTTTAATTGCCGACGAGCCCACTACCGCGCTAGATGTCACCATTCAGTCTACTATTCTCGATCTGCTTAGAGACTTGCAGATGTCGAGGGGCACCGCCATATTGTTTATTACCCACGATATGGGCGTGGTTTCTCAAATCGCAGACCGAGTCGCCGTCATGTACAAAGGCGATCTGGTTGAGATTGCCTCTGTGTACGAGCTATTTGCCAATCCGCAGCATCCCTACACCCAAGGATTGTTAAACTGTCGCCCCCGGCCAAACAAGCAGCTGCGCAGACTGCCTACGGTGAGCGACTTTATGCTGGTCAATGACAACCCAGACAGTGAGCAAAATAGGCTGAGTGCAAAGGTTCGCACCGCCGCTGAAAAAGCAGAACTTCTAGCGGAAGTCAGTCCGGCAGAAGTGGCAGAACACAGAACAGCGCTGATGCAGCAGCCACCCTTGCTCACGGTTAAAAATCTTGTCAAGGCCTTTCCCGTTCGCCATGGCTTTTTTGGTAAACAAACAGAATTTAGAGCCGTAGACGACGTGAGCTTTAACGTTTATCCTGGCGAAACGTTAGGCCTAGTAGGAGAGTCCGGCTGTGGAAAGTCAACGCTCAGCCGATGCCTGCTGCGCCTCATAAAACCCACCTCTGGCGCTGTCCACTTTAATGAAAAATCTGTTCTTGAGCTAGACAGTCAAGAAATGCGACGTCTAAGAAGAGAAATGCAGATTGTTTTCCAAAATCCCTATGGCTCACTAGATGCCCGCCAGCCCATTGGTTCGGCCATCATTGAGCCCATGCGAATTCACGGGTTAGGCGGCGATGAAAAACAGCGACGGACCCGTGCGACTGATCTTTTAGAGCGAGTTGGGCTTGATGGTAGCGCCATGAATCGTATGCCCTTTGAATTTTCGGGGGGGCAGCGGCAGCGAATTTGTATTGCCAGGACCCTGGCTTGCGAGCCAACGTTTATTATCTGCGATGAGTCTGTTTCGGCATTGGATGTGTCTGTGCAGGCACAGGTACTCAATTTGCTAAAAGATCTTCAGCAGGAGTTCAACCTTACCTATATCTTTATTTCTCACGACTTGAGCGTAGTGAAATTTGTGAGCGATCGCATCATGGTCATGAACCAGGGCCGCATCGAAGAAATTGGCCCATCTGATGCAATTTATAACTCACCGCAAAAAGCCTATACCCAGCAGCTTATTGCCGCCATACCCGACGCAAAACTAGAAGACATTCGTCAGCGACAAACCGTCACAGCCTAAAGTATCTTAGGACAAATATCTTAGGACACACGCCCTAGAACACACGCCCTAGAACACCCGGTCTATGGCAAACAGTGCATATAGTTTTCTTCGTCCCAGTTGGTGGTCGTTGCCAAAAAGCGAATCCATTCATCTCGCTTGTACTCTTCAAAGACTCGATACATTTCACCGGGCATCGCAGACTTAATCACGTCATCTTCAGCCAGTCGATCTAGCGCCTCACCCAGGCACATGGGCAACTTTTTAACTTGTTTACCAGATTCCATCGCCTCGTAAATGTTGCGCTGCTCTGGCTCACCCGGATCGAGATCTCGGCTCAGACCATCGTCAAACGCCTTAAGCATGGCACCCGCCATCAGGTAAGGATTCACCATCGAATCCACCGCCCGATATTCAAACCGACCCGGCGCAGAGACTCTCAGCCCACAGGTTCTGTTTTGATAGCCCCAATCAGAATAAACCGGAGCCCAAAAGCCCGCATCCCATAGCCGCCGGTAAGAGTTCACAGTAGAACAGCCCACAGCCGTAAGCGCTGGCAAATGTTCTATAACGCCACCAATGCAGTTCAATCCGACCGGCCCTGGCTTACGTTTCGAGAGTGCTTTGTCCGGCAAGAAAGTGTTCTCACCACTCTTCTGGTAGGTAAAGTTCCCAGCCATACCCGGCAAGGATTCCATCCCAAAATCTTTTACAGTGGGTTCGCCGCCGCGCCACAAAGAGAGATTGTGATGACAGCCCGACGCCGAAACGCCCATAAACGGCTTGGACATAAAGCAGGCAATGAGATCAAATTCGCGGGCAACTTGGGCGCAGATTTGCCGGTAAGTAGTCAGGCGATCGCACGTCCTGAGCGCATCGTCAAACATAAAGTTCAGCTCTAGCTGTCCCGGCGCATCCTCGTGATCTCCTTGAATCATATCCAGACCCATCGCCCGGCTGTATTCAATCACTTTTAAGAACACTGGCCGCAGCTCTTCAAACTGATCGATGTGATAGCAGTTTGGCTTTGTCGCCCCACCTGCAGGCCTACCATCGGGGCCTTTCTTTAGCCACATCATTTCTGGCTCACAGCCATGGCGTAGATGCAACCCATGCTTCTGTTGAAACTGGGCGTGAATGCGCATGAGGTTTCCACGACAGTCCGCCGTCAAAAATGCACCCGGATCGTTTTCTTCCTCCCGATTGCGGAAGCACACACAGTAGACCCTAGCCACTCGCTTGTCCCAAGGCAGCTGACAAAAGGTATCCACATCTGGAATGGCCACCAGCTCAGACGACTCAGGGCCGTAACCCAAATACTGCTGCTGACGGTTAATCGCCAGGTTTGCCATCGCCCCATACACCAGCTGAATGCCGCCTTCAGCGACACTCTCCCAGTGATCGGCAGGCACCCCTTTGCCAGTAATCTTTCCAGTCACAGAGACAAACTGATAGTAGATATATTGAATACCTAGCTCGTCAATTTTGGCACGCACCTGTTGGACTTTATCGTCTCTGCCTGGGGCAGACACATAGGTCATTAAGTCCGTTGACACAGTCGAGACATCTTCTGAGGAAACAGTAGGATTGGTAATTACTCCGGTCACAGGGGGCTCCGTATTGTTGAAGGTGGGACAGCTATAGTCTTCTCTTGCAGATTTTCCTTTTCCCTTTCATTAGTAAAGGCAACCTGCCGTCATGAATTTGTGTCGAGCGTTACGAGAATGGAAAAGGCTTCCAGGGAATCCATTGGCGCCATAGCGCTGCTAGTGTGCCATCGTCAATCAGCGCAGAGAGCGTACTTTCGAGTTGTTCCAACAGTTCTGGCTGAGTTTTAGACACACCAATAGCAAAGGGAACTTGAGTCGGCAGACTAAAGGCTAAACGCAGCGTATCGTCTTCTTGCGCAGCGACAACCAGCACAAGCTCATCGTCAATCAGGGCATCGATTTCTCCTGCTCGCAGCGCGTCTAGCATTTCAGGCAGTACTTTATCGCTGCCAGGATAGGGCACCGCTTCTGCATCGGGGAAATCTTCTACCAGGGCAATGTTGGTACTGTCTGCCAGCCCGCCCACTCGCTGACCAGTCAGATCTGCAGGTTTGGTCGCAGAGCTTGACTGCTTGACCAGTACAGCCTCATCAAACAGTCCATAGGGCTGAGTAAAAGAGACGGCTTTCTGCCGGTCGGGGGTAATGGCCTGATTAAACCAAACGACGTCATACTGTTCGTTTTTACTAGTATCCAAGCTGGTGTAAAAGTCTTCCATCGGTATATTGTGCCAAATGGGAGTAAGGCCTAGGCGATCGCACACGATCCGAGCCAACTCTGGCTCATACCCTGTACGCTTGCCGTCTGCATCGATATAGCTCATTGGCCGAGCATCAAAGTCGCTAGCCACGATATTGAGATAGCCGGGCTGCTTTGTTTGTAACTTTTTATGGAGAGTTGTGGGTGATGTCGCGGGTGATGTCATCTCGAAATACGCCTCTCTATATCTACGTTCTACTTATCTAAAACACCCTGCGTCAGAAGATCATCGGGCACTTTCCAAGAAACCATTCTCTGACAAAGCCGCTGCAAAAAGTATCAAAGAACACCGTTTCTCTTTGCAATAAACTTATTATGACAAGTAGAGTTCTTTCTTATCTATTTGTCAACTGTTCCACACTTTATCTTGTGGTCTTGTCCAAGCTGTCTATCGCCAAGCTGTCTAGTTTATAGGCAGGTAATTTTGTTATGAGCTACCAGCCCGTTCGCCTTTCTCAAACGCAAATCGAGCAGTTTCAAACAGATGGATTTTTAATTGTTGAGAATTTTGTTCCGCCCGACTTTGCCAAGCAGCTAGCAGATCGAATGGAGCCTCTGTTTCACGGAGAGTTTGAAACGGGCATCTACCCAGACGAGTGGTATTGGCGGCCGGGGCTAAGCCTGCCGGACGTGACACGGGAGATGTGTAATGCCTGGAAATGTGATCGCACCATCGCCAGCCTGGTTCTCTCCTCAGAGATTGGCCGACTCACCGCAACCCTAGCCGGATGGGACGGCGCCAGAATCGGGCAAGACAGCCTGTGGATGAAGCCCCCAGGAGCAAAGGCAATTGCCATGCACCAGGACGGTGCCTACATCGATTATTTAAGCCCTGCCAAAATGATGACCTGCTGGGTAGCCCTAGACGACGCGGCCACCGAAGATGGCACGCTAGTGTATGTAAAAGGCTCTCACAGATGGCCCCTTTCTTCTGTAGAAGGAGAATTCCACGCACCCAAAAAAGACTATCAGTGGGCTATGCTCCAGGCCGCAGAAAATGCTGGCGTAGAGCAGCCCGAACTCGTTGTTGTCGAAGTGCCCGCAGGCGGCTGCGCCTTTCACCATGGCCGCACCTGGCACGGACTGTGCAAAACAACTCGCAAGGAAGGCACCTTCCACAGCATTGGTTTGCATACCATTCCAGCCAAGTCACAGTTTCATCCCGCCAATCAGGCCGGATATATCTACGGACGCTACAAGCGACTCGGCAGCACCGAAATGGATGAAAGTTTCTTTCCTATCCTCTGGCAAAAGGACGGCTATCGCAGTCCTCACTTAGCTGACTATTGCCCAGATCCGCTAGCAATGCCAGCAGCAGCTATCGCCTGAGTGTCTCTCCTAAGCGCACTTTTGGCGCATTTTCAACAATCACTATATTTTCTCACGCACGCTTTTAGCCAACTCTTCTAATTCAATATGACAACCGCAACTAGCATCCCATTCAACATTTCCAATAACAGTTTTAACAACGGTCTCAGCCAAGACTTTGATCCACAGTGGATGCTTACGCCTGCTCAGAAAGCCCTGCAATCTAAGCTAATAGACATTTGTGAAAAGGTGCTAAGGCCCAATGCGATCGCATCTGATCGCAACCTAATCTACCCCAGAGAAAACTTTGAAGCTCTGGCCTCTTTGGGCCTTTTAGGTCTCTTTGTACCCGAGAGCTGGGGTGGCTTAGGTGAAAATCATATTTGCGCCGCCATGGTGGTTGAAACCATTGCTCGCTACGGCTGCCCCAGCACTGCCATGTGCTATACCATGCATTTAGGCGCTGTTGCCGCCGCCCTGTTTCGCGCTCACAACAACCCAGAACTACAGACCCTGCTCAAGCGGTTGGACAAAGACGTCGCCATTGGCACCCTGTCCTATTCCGATCCAGAAACAGGCTCTCACTTTTGGTATCCGGTCTCTTCTCGGGCTGAAAAAACAGCCGCTGGCTGGCAGGTTTTCAAGCGAGCCTCCTGGACAACCTCGGCAGGCTTTGCTGACTGGTACATCGTGCAAACCACCAGCCCTGAGTTTAGCGGCGACTATTCTGATCTCTCTTGCTTTTTAATCTATAGCGATGAAGTACAGGCCGAACCGCACAAATGGGATGCCCTAGGTCTACGCGGCAATCAGTCTGGCTCACTCCTAGTAGACGGCGTGGTCATTCCGCCAGAGAGAATGGTTGGTCCGGCTGGCGACGGCGTCTCGTCCAATGACGAGATTGTAGATCCGTTCTTTTTGCTGTGCTCATCGGCCTGCTGGAATGGTATTGCCATGGGCGCTATCGACATTGCGAAAAAGCACGTCACCCGAAAGAAGCATGTGGACGTAGGCATGAGAGTGGCCGACTATCCGACGATTCAAGACTATTTTGGTGAGGCCATTATCGATACGAGTGCCTGCCGCATGTACACCTTCTCGATGGGTCAGCTCATGGATCAGCTGACCGATGACTGTGACTGGTCAATCCACGCCGATGCAGAAGCGTTACCTCGCACTGCTTATCTACATTGGTACTGGCAAATTAAGTTTTCGGCAGCGAAGAATGTTGCCCACGTCTGCGACAAAATGCTCCATGCCTGTGGGGGCTCTGGCTTTAAAAAAGATATGGAAATAGAGCGCTATCTGCGCGATGGCAAGGCAGGCTGGGTAATGGGGCCAACCAATGAGATTTTACGACAGTTTGTTGGTAAGTCAGCTTTATTGGGATTTGAGAGTTTGGACTATTGGAATCAGTCCGTCAATGAGCGAGTGCTGCACAACGAGCTGAAGAAAATGCCAGACGATGACAAGAGAAAGCTGGCTGAAACATTGTTGGCGGAGCTAAACGAGTCAGACACGCAGGCGCAGGCAACGGTAAAAAGACCCGCTATGGCAGGGGTGAATGCTTAGAGAATGCGACATATTGTTTCTAGAAACACAGCCAATCATCCCCTCCGACGGAGTTCTTTACCCACCCCGACCTACGCTCCGGCCAGGGCGGGGTGGGTCGAGTCAACCCACTCCACTCAGCCAGATTATTAATTTGCGCTCCCCTTACGAGTAGCAAGGCTAGTCATAAGCAAGGAATTCACCCTAATCAGCGACACCAAAAGAAACATCACTTTTAACACCACGAAGGAGACTTTTTAATATGACCCTTGCAAAAGAAAGAACAGCGATCGCAACTAAAGTTAGTCATCCCCTAGAGCCGCTAACGCCCGAAGAGATCACGGCAGCCGTTGCCATCGTTTGTGAGCAAAAGTCTCTCGATGCTAATGTCCGCTTTGCCACTGTCACCCTCAAAGAACCGCCAAAATCAACCGTTCTAAGCTTTACACCAGGCGACTACATCGCCAGAGAAGCCTTTATTGTTGTGTTGAATAACGCCACGACCAAAACCCACGAGGCCGTTGTTTCGCTCGATAGAGGAACGGTCGTTAGCTGGGAATATATTCCCAACGTGCAGCCGCCGATTATGCTCGATGAGTTTGTGGAGTGTGAGGCGGCGGTCAAGGCCAGTCCTGAGTTTCAAGCTGCGATCGCAAAACGCGGCATCACCAATCCAGATCTCGTCATGGTTGACCCCTGGTCGGCAGGCAACTACGGCATTGAAGACGAAGAATGCGTTCGTCTCTCTCGGGCACTGTGCTGGGTCAAAGCAAACCCAACAGATCACGGCTACGCTCGCCCCATTGAGGGCGTAATTCCAGTGGTAGATCTCAACAAAATGGAAGTGCTTCGCGTAGAAGACTACGGCGTGATTCCGCTACCGCCCAAAGACGGCAACTACACCCCCGAATATGTCAAAAACTATCGCACAGACATTAAGCCCCTAGAAATTGTTCAGCCCGAAGGCCCCAGCTTCGAGGTAAATGATCACAACATCAGCTGGCAAAAATGGAACATTCGCGTTGGCTTTACACCCCGCGAAGGGCTAGTACTCTACGACGTTTCCTACACAGACCAAGGCGAAAAGCGACCCATCTTTTACCGGGCGTCTCTGGCAGAAATGACCGTGCCCTATGGCGATCCGCTGCCGCACCACTATCGTAAAAATGCCTTCGATGTCGGTGAATATGGCATTGGCTCCTTGGCCAACTCTCTAACCCTTGGCTGCGACTGTCTGGGCGTCATTCACTATTTTGATGGCTTTATCACTGACTCTCGCGGAGACGTGGCAAAAATTGAAAACGCCATCTGCCTACATGAAGAAGACTTTGGCATTTTGTGGAAGCATGTAGACTGGCGCACGGAACAGACAGAGGTGAGAAGATCTCGCCGGTTAGTCATCTCTTTTATCGCCACCGTTGGCAACTATGAGTACGGCTTTTACTGGTACTTCTATCAGGACGGCACTATCCAATACGAAGTCAAACTCACAGGTGTCGTCAGTACTGCCGCCGTCATGCCAGGAGAGGTGCCGAAATTTGGTACGCTTGTCGCCCCGCAGCTAAACGCCCCGATTCATCAACACATTTTTAATGTCCGAATGGATATGTGTGTCGATGGCAACAACAACTCAGTGTACGAAGTCGATATCGTGCCCGCAGAAGAAGAAGATAATCCTTACGGCAATGCGTTCTACGCCAAGTCAACGCTGCTGCCCACTGAGAAAGCGGCCCGTCGCCTAATCGACCCCATGAAAGGACGCTACTGGAAAGTGGTAAATCCTTCTAAAACTAACGCCATGGGCTACCCTACGGGCTACAAGCTGATGCCAGGAGAAAATACGCTGCCAATGGCGCGGCCCGATGCCAGTGTGAGTAAGCGAGCAGGCTACATGAGCCAGCACCTGTGGGTCACCCCGTACAGCGTAGATGAAAACTATCCGGCAGGAGACTACCCTAATCAGCATCCAGGCGGTGGTGGATTGCCCTTTTGGACGCAGAGCGATCGCACCGTAGAAGACACCGACATTGTGGTGTGGTACACCTTTGCCCACAGTCACTCTCCCCGCGCCGAAGACTGGCCAGTAATGCCAGTAGCCACCATTGGCTTCATGCTCAAGCCGCTGAATTTCTTCAACGAAAACCCAGCCAACGATGTGCCGCCCTCTCCTAAAAACCACGGGAGTAAACATGCCTGCTGCCCATAAGGTGCCGGTTAAAGAGGAGCTTGTTGACAAGGTAGCCAATAAACAAACCTCGAATAAACAAGCCTCAAAGCCGCTTTATTCAGACATTCCCGCGCCCCTAGGAGACGTGCTTGCCGAGTATCGAATCGAAGTAGGCAGTGCGATCACATATTCTGTTGCACAGGATCAATACGTCCAAATCATCGATGTAGAAGGGGCACAGTGTTCTGACTTTTTAGCCTTTGGCGGTGACGATTACAGCCAAAGGCTAGACAGTACCGTCACCCGCACGCTCAATGGCAAGGCCAATCCTCAGGCCGGGCTGCATGGGAAATATTTTTCTCAAACCATGCAGCCCATGGTCGAGGTGATTCAAGATACGTGCGATCGCCACGACAGTTTTCTCTTAGCCTGCACGCCTCGCTACTACGAAGACGCAGGCTACCCTGGTCACCCCAGCTGTAGCGACAACTTCAACCGTATCCTTGCCCCCTACGGCATCTCATCAAAGCCTGGATGGCCCGCCATCAACTTCTTTTTTAACACTCAAGTAGACTGCGCAGATGGCATTGTCAGCGCCGAATCTTGGTCTCGCCCCGGCGACTACGTCCTGCTCAAGGCCCATCAAAATCTCCTTTGTGCCAGCTCGGCCTGCCCTGACGACATTGATCCAGCCAACGCCTGGCGACCGACCCCTATACATGTCCGCATCTACGCGGCAAACCCAGCTAACAAAGCAGCCTTTCAGCCAGCAACGGGCAAACGAGTCGCTGCCGATTTCCCTCTGCGCCTCACCCAAGAGAGTGCCTTTACCCCTAGCATTCGTCAGCTCACTGATAATCTTCTTGACTACAACAGCTTTTGGGTGCCCAATAGCTTTGCCCACCAGGGTGACTATGCCGAATACTGGGCCCTTCGCCAGCGAGCGGCCTTGATGGATCTCTCAGCTCTACGAAAGTTCGAGATTACTGGCCCAGATGCCTTTGATCTGCTGCAATATGCCTTTTCACGCAACCTAGAAAAAGTCACAGCGGGCCGCTCCGCCTACGGCTGCTTACTCAATCCCCACGGCGGCATTGTAGACGATGGCATTGTCTTTTGCTTTGACCAAACCCACTACCGCTACATTGGCAACTGCGATACGGATGAAGACTGGCTAAGGCGAGTAGCCGACATGCGATCGCTCACTGTACACATCAAAAATGTCAGCGAGCATATCCACAATCTGGCACTACAAGGGCCAAAATCTCATAGCATTCTTGCTTCTCTATTGCCTTCACCAGGTGCCCTTAGCAACTTAACCTACTTTGGATTTATAGAAACTCAGATTACAACAGCTAAAAACGGCCCCATTCCTGTTCTCATATCACGCACCGGCTACACTGGCGAGCTAGGCTACGAGCTATTTATCCATCCAAAGTACGGTGCTCAGCTTTGGGAGAGTTTGATGAGTGCTGGCAAACCGAAAGGAATGCTGCCCCTTGGAATGGAAGCGCTTGACCGGGCACGAATAGAAGCCGGACTGCTGGCTGCAGGCACCGAGTTCGACGATTTAATCTCTCCTTATCAGGCGGGCATTGGCTGGAGCATCGCCATGAAAAAGGCAGACTTTGTCGGAAAAGCAGCGCTGGAAGCTATCCGTCAGCATCCCCCTAAAATTGCCGTTGGCCTAAGGTTGGAGGGTAATGAAATCGCAGCTCACGGGCAAAATATCTACGCCAAGGGGGAGCGCTGGCGCATTGGTCATATTACAAGTGCCACCTATTCACCTATACTCGGCGGCAGCATTGCCATGGCGCAAATTGTTCCTGAATATGCCCAGCTGAACACAACAGTTGAGATTGGATTACTCGACGGCTTTAAGCGCAGAGTCGGTGCCACAGTAGGCCCGCTCGCCGCATTTGATCCAACAAAAAGCCGAGCTAGACAGCCAACAGAACAATTCACCTAAAAAACCGAGCAAACAGCTGATGAATAGCCATGAGTAAATAGCCATGAGTAAATAGCCATGAGTAAACTGTGGGACATGACAGGGGTCGATAGCGTCGAAGTTGCCCAGCTAATTTTTGGTAAACAAACTATTTATTTAGCACCGTTTCAGTCTGTTGATATTGTGCTGGAGGGTGAGGACTGTTCTGTGCTGAGACTGTGCGATCGCAATTTTCGCATTCGCTACGCAGGCCCACTAAAACAGCTCATTCATCCACTGCAGCGCTGCGTATCGCTTCAGCAATATGACTGGCTAGGCACCCTTACCATCCCTACCCATCAGCTATCTGCACTGACCAAAAGAGCAACCATCAGACCGCCTCACCGCCTCGAAAACCTACCAGACCACCAGGCTGTACCCGCACGCCTGCAGGGCATTTCTCTGCTGATTTGGCGACATTTTATTCAAGAGCAGTCAGCAATAGAAATCCACACCGCTAAAAAGGATCTATCAAAGCTAACTGCTCAGTTGGACCTGTTAGCTAGACCTGTTAGCTAGACCTGTTAGTTCATCAACAGACGCCGAACAAACGCCGAACAAACGCCGGATGAACCCAGACATGAACTAACGTGACATTAATCACTTTTCCGTATTGATTAATACAGCTTGAGCCTACTGTGCGTTGCATACTCTTGATATAACAAGTTAATCAAGCGACTTGAGCGCTGAAATATTTCTCCATCTGTTTTGTTTGCGACTTTTTGCTCTAGCATCGCAGAGCGTTGTGAGCATTTTTGAGACATCCTGCATGGAGCGTACTTTTGGCGGCAACCATTGCTGAAAAATGTTCTTGTAAGAACATTTTGCCTGACCAGTTTACTTGACGACTTCACTATCCCTTATCTATCGGAGCCCTTATGACTCCTGAATCACAAGAGTTTCTAGCAACTTTCGTCTCAGAATCCTATTATTACTGGGCTTCTGTTTTTATGCTGCTCATTCACGTCGGCTTTTTAGCCTATGAAGGGGGCGCATCACGGGCCAAGAACGTTCTAGCCACCATGGTCAAGAACTTATTAACACTGTCTATTGTTGGTCTTACCTTTTTCTTCTTTGGCTGGTGGGTATACAACGCATTCCCACTGTTCCCGCTGACAGGCGGTATTGTTGGTCCTTGGACCGACGCCGCCTCAGAGGGCACAGTTGGAGAAGTCCTGGGTCTAGTGCAGGCCTCCTATCCGTGGTCTCCAGCACTGGGGCCAAACGTCGCCGACAATCTCACAGGCGTCTTCTGGTTCGCATTCTCTTTGTTTGCAATGACCACAGCCTCTA
The DNA here is from genome assembly GCA_038521595.1 of Cyanobacteria bacterium J06627_28. Taxonomy (GTDB): domain Bacteria; phylum Cyanobacteriota; class Cyanobacteriia; order Phormidesmidales; family Phormidesmidaceae; genus Phormidesmis. Next base: position 28,034 of record JBCBKQ010000017.1, read on the forward strand.
TTTTGTCAGGCGCTGTGATTGAGCGCGTCAAAGTAGGTGCTTACGCTATTTTAGCCGTTGTATTGGGCTCTTTTACCTGGGTAGTTGCCGCTGCCTGGGGCTGGAACCCCTACGGCTGGTTTCTCACGCAGTTTGGCTATCACGACTTCGGCTGCTCGGCAGTGCTCCACGGTGTTGCTGGATTCTTTGCGCTGGGCGTACTCATTAATCTGGGGCCCCGCATTGGCAAGTTTGATGCCGCTGGTAAGCCAAGAACAATCTTGCCGCATAATCTACCACTCACCATGGTCGGGTTAATGCTGATCTTTGTTGGTTTCTATGCTTTCTTAGCTGCCTGCGTCATCTTTGTTCCTGGCCAGACAGGAGAAATCACCATTTACGGCACGCCCATGACCCTCGCGTCCATCGGCGTCAATACAACGTTGGCACTGTGCTCAGGCATCGTAGGCGCTTACATTGGCGCAAAGGGCGATCCGTTTTTCACAATCTCCGGCGGTCTTGCTGGCATTATCTCTGTGGGTGCAGGGTTAGACCTGTACAGCCCTGCTGTTGTGATCCTGATTGCGTTTATTGGCGCTTACACGATGCCCTTTGTGGGTGCGGCTGTTGAAAAGGCTGGCATTGATGATGCGGTAGGTGCTTTTGCCGTTCATGGCTACTGCGGTGTCATTGGCGCAATGGCAGTCGGCGTCATGGCAACAGGCTATCCCCAGGGTGAGGGCATTCCACTAACGGGCTTCTTCGGTCAGCTAGTTGGAACCCTTGTGTGCACCATTATATTGGGCTTTATTCCAGGCTATGGCGTCAGCTTTGTCCTGAAAAAGCTAGGGCTGCTAAGGGTCTCGCGGGAGGAAGAGCTTGAGGGTCTAGATCTCTCTGAGTACGGACTCGCTGGCTATCCCGAGTATCCAATTCTGCCTGAGAAAAATGGTCGTGCCTCCGGTACTGTTCCAGCTGCATCAAGGGCAGGTGCCCCTGTTTGATTTGGGATGAGGGCAGGAGGGACTATGTACTTTAGCGTACTTTGTTAGCTCCTTGTTCCTCAGCTAGTTTGACTAAAAGTCTTGGAGAGCATTACTCATGTCGAGTCCGTTTTCAACCTTAGAAGAGTTTAACGGGGCGTTGGATGGCCCCACCGGCGGTGCAATTTACACCTTTGCCGATAAACCTGCGCTAAACAACATTGCGCTGATAGTCTCTGTGGGTCTTTTTGTTTGGTTTATTGTCAAAACCTACACCTCCCATGCAGGCTCCTCCGCGCCGGAGTCTAGTATAGATGCCTCCCTCAACCGGCTCAGCTCGTTTATTATCATTGGTTTACTATCGTTAGTCGCCGCCGATTATCGACAGCAGGGCCGACCGGATATAGTAACTAAACAAGTGGACGCAACCAGAATGGAAGGTGTCAGACATTCATCTAGGCGAGTAGCCCCGCTTGGGCTGTTTGGAATGGTGAGTGTGGGCCTGCCATCGCTTCGAGCCAGCCGAAAGAGAAAAAACAGAAATAAGGTGAAGCAGCAGAGCCGTCGTAGCAGTCATCGCTACCGACCATAGGCAGTCATGCTTTAGCGCTTTTAAGTTGTTTTTTCGATGTTCCTAGCTATTTCTGCGCTTCTGTTTATCTAAGAGGCGCAGTTTTTTATTGTTTTGTAAAATACTCAGAAGAACAGGACTATTTAGAAAAGTACGAGGTATGTAAATGGTAAGTGCACTACAGACGCAGTCACCGCTAGTCACCACGCAAGAGATTGAACAGTTTCAAAAAGATGGATTCTTAGTGGTCAAAGATCTGTTTCCCAAAGCGCAGATAGACAAATTGCTGGCTCGGTTTGACGGGCTCTATGCCGGTGAATTTGAAACTGGCATTTTCCCAGATGAGTGGCACTGGAATCCTTATCTGGGAAAGTCTGAAGTTGCCGGGCAGATGACTGGAGTATGGCGATGTGATCGCACCCTAGCCAGCATCGTCATGAGCGAAAAAGCGGGTCAAATCGCCGCCACACTAGAAGGCTGGAGCGGCGCTCGGCTACTCACCGATGGCCTCTGGCAAAAGCCACCAAACGCCAAAGAAACCACGCTCCATCAAGACTCGATGTACATCAACTCACATACCCCAGTGGGCCAGACCACCACTTGCTGGGTGGCGCTGAGCAATGCCTATCCGGGCGCTAGCACTATCGAGTATGTACCAGGCTCCCACCGATGGCCCAGATCAGGCGCTGTTCCAGAATTTCATAACAAAGATAAAAGCTATCTCTCTCAAATGGAAGCTGCCGCTGAGCAAGCAGGCGACACCAATCCAACCGTCGTTCAAATGAAGCTAGAGCCGGGCAGCTGCGTTTTTCACCATGGCAATATCTGGCATGGCTCAGGCAAAAACATTATGGACGTGGTGCGCCGCAGCTTGGTGATTATTCACGTTCCTGCCGAGTCAGAGTTCCAAGCAGGCGGCGCGTATCTTCCCGGCGGCTACATCGCGGCAAAGTATCGCCGCCACGGCGACAATACTATGGACGAAAGCTTTTTCCCAATTGTGTGGCGCAAAGATGGATACCGCACGCCGTTTTTACAGACTTATTCATGAAAATAACTGCTGAGCAAAAGACTCTCTTCCACAAGCAGGGCTATTTGATAGTAGAAAATCTGTTGACTGAAGAACAGATTGCAACTGTCATAGAACGGTGCGATCGCCTCTTTCTGACCCAGTTTGAAACCGGCATCTATCCCGATGAATGGTACGGTCGCCCAGGCCTCAGTCAGCCCAATGCGACTCGGCAAATGACCGGGCTGTGGCGATGCGATCGCACCCTGGCTGCCATTACGCTTTCAAGTGCGATCGCCCACCTAAACGCCAGCCTCATGAACTGGTCAAGTGCCCGCTACGGCCTAGACACCTTCTGGGCCAAACCGCCAAATGCCCCCGAGCTATATTTCCATCGCAACAACACCTACGTCAGCGCCATCGATCCGCCCACCGCACCCACCTGCTGGATCGCCCTCAGCAACGCCACAGCCGATGCGGGCACGCTAGAAATTGTGCCCCATTCTCACCAATGGCCAAAATCCTCTACAGACACTGCCACAACAGACACTACAACAGATAAAATTCGCTTTCTCCACGCCCCAAAAGAAGACTACCGTACGCCACTCTGGCAGGCTGCAGCCGCAGCGGGCGCATCAGAGCCAGAGATAATTCCCATTGAAATCTCTCCCGGCAGTGCCGTGTTTATTCATGGCGATCTCTGGCATGGCTCCAGTCGCAATCCCAGCAACAGCAAAACCCGACAAAGCCTATCGATTACCACTCTCAAAGGTGAAGCAAAATACCAGCCGCCAGGTAAGGGGAATGGCTACATTTTTGACCGCTATCGCCGCATGGATACCCTTGAGCTACACGAGAGTTTTTACCCCCTACTGTGGAATGAAAACAGCTACAGAACACCCTTTCTAGCTGAGTATTGCCAAGATGCTCTCAAGCTTTAGCCAAAAACAACAGTATTCCTCTTGTCGAGACGTCTCACATTAGCCATGTCTTCCCCATCTACGTCATCAAAAACTCTCCGCCTTGCCAGCTTTGACGTTGGCACGGACGATCTGCGCTGGTGGGCTCCCGAGCTGCTAGAGCGCTATCCTGACGGTTTTTATGACATGCACCAGCAGCTGTTTACTGAAGTATGCGCAAAAAGCAGCGCAGCCGAGCTAGGTGGCATTGCCTTAGACAGCGTTGAACTTATCAAATTTGAGCCTCGCAAATTCCACTATCCCACCCCCACAGAACTTGCAAACTTAGACGGCATTGTCATCTCTGGTGCTGCCAGCGGTGCCTACGATAAAGACGACTGGATAAATCGTCTATGCGAAGTCATCCGAGACTATCACCAGCAGCAAGTTCGACTATCAGGCTTTTCCTTCGCCCCTCAGATTGTCGCTCAAGCCTTGGGTGGAAAAGTAGAGCCCAACCCGCCCGGCACAGAGCTTTCTGTTGTCACAATCAATTTGACATCCGCTGCCCAACAATACTTTCAGACTGAGCGCACCTCATACGCCATTCAAGTTCACCACAACGACGGCGTCACTCAGCTCCCTGAGGGTGCAATTTCACTCGGCACCAGCGGCGTTACAGAGCACCTAGGCTGGATGCTTGACAACAACATTCTTGTATTTTCAGGCCATCCAGAATATTCCCGTGACCCGTGGGTGCTAGAGCGCATGATGCTAGTAGAGAGACGCGATCGCCTCGTCCCGGCCCAGCTCATCGACTTTGGCCTACAAACGCTGTGGGAACCAACAGATTACATCTGGCAAACCCAACAGCAGCTACGCTTCTTTTTAGGACAATTTTCTGTTTAAGCTGACCGTCTACATTTGTCGTTTATATCCGCCGTTTATCCTGGGCCATCTGCAAAAAAGTCAATCACAGCCGTTACAAATGCATCTGGCGCATCCTGCTGTATCCAGTGTGAGGCTCCCTGAATCGGTTTGAACACCACATTCGGAATCTCTGTCGCGAGCTGTTTTCCATCCTCCGACTTTTGCCACGGGTCATCCATGCCCCACAAAATCATCGTTGGCATAGAGATGCTACCATGCCGATCCACCAAAGCCATCGTTTGATTGGCATTGAGTGCAGAGGCATTTCGCAGCAGACTAAGCTTTCCTTCTTCACTGGCCCACGGCGCAATAATGCCCGCTCGAAACTCAGGCGTCAGTCGGCCACTGTTCGACAGTCCAGCCGCCAGACTTTCTTCTAGCGCCTCTACCAAATCAGAGACAGGCCGTGCCTTCCACCGCAACGGATGACCAAAATCGAGCATGTCATCATCAAATCGGTCATAGCAAACAGAATTTGTAATCACCAGTCGATTGACCAAATGCGCGTACTCAATCGCCAGAATCAGCGCCACCGCCCCACCCGTATCGTGACCAACAACATCCACGCGATCAAGCTGAAGCGTCTCTAACAGAGCAGAAATCATCCTGGCCTGATCTTGAAACGAGCGATCAAAGCGATCGCGCCGATCAGACCAGCCATGACCCAAAAAATCGGGGGCAATAGTTCTATAGCCTGCATCGTTTAGCAAAGGAATTACCTCATGATAGAGATAGCCCCAAGTCGGAATCCCATGCATCAGCAAGACCGTACCGTTCTCAGCTGTGCCAGTATCGACATAGCGTACCGAGACCGCTATGTGCGCGGCACTTCCCGGCGGCAAAACAACGTCCTTTTGCGAGTCTCTAAATGCTTCCCAACTTTCCCACACAGACAATGTAGCGTTCTTAATGTAGCGCCCTTGTAGCTTCACTCACAGCATAGTCACCAACCGCAAAAAATGCTTAATTACGAGAAAGCAGCTTAAAGGCACCAAATCCAGCCGCTATCATCGTCACAGAAAACAGGGTTGTGAGCGTTCCTAAAGCGTAGAGCGCCGGTGAAGTCACATTTGTTGTCATCCCAAAAATCTCCAAAGGCAGCGTATTCTTCTGCCCAGAGACCAGCGATGTTCGAATAAACTCATCATAGGAGAGGGTAAACGTCAGCAGCCCAATGCCGATCAAGCTTGGCAAAATCAGCGGAAAGACCACTTCCTGAAATGTCTTAACATCCCCCGCGCCTAGGTCGCGCGCAGCCTCCTCATAAAACGGATTAAACCGATTAAAAACCCCCAGCATAATCAAAAAGGCAAACGGCACCGTCCACGTCAAATGAGCACCCAGCCCAGAAGAGAACCAGTTGGTCTGAATCCCTAACACCTGGAAAACAATCCCAATGCCCAAAGAAATCAAAACACCTGGAACAACCAGACTAGAAATCGTCAGGTAAAACAATGAAACCGAGCCTCTAAATCGATTTCGAAACGCCATACTTGCCATAACGCTGACAACAATTGCAATGGCCACCACTAATAGCCCCAACCCAAAGCTGCGCTGAAAAGACTCTGTAAAGCTGCCCACCCGCTGCTCTTGAAAAACTTGGCCTAGCCAGTAAAAGCCAAAGCTTCTGAGCGGAAACGTCAGGGCCCCATCCGGCCCCTGGAGAGACAAGGTAAAAATGGCCAGCATCGGGCCATAGAGAAAAAGCACAAACAGACTAAAGAAGGCTGCCAGCGCATAAAAGGAAAAAGAACGCTTAGCCATAACTGATTACAGCTCCTTTCTGATATCAACAACTCGCAGAATGCCAGTGACGAGTATCAGCGTAATCAATAGCAGAATTACCGCATTCGCCGCTGCCAATGGATACTGCAAGCTGCCAATTTGAGTGCTGATGAGCTTACCAATAGAGGCTGACTGGCCACCGCCCATCAGCCGCACGGTCACATACTCTCCCATCACCAGCGTGACGATAAAAATAGATCCAATCGCGATACCCGGTGCGGTCAGCGGGATAATGATTTCTTTTAGAACGGCGGTGCTAGAAGCACCCATATCGTGAGCAGCCGTAATTAAGCTGCGATCTATTCTCATCATGCTGTTGAAAATAGGGGCAATCATAAAAAAATTATAGAGATGCACCATACCCAGCACAATGGCAAAATCTGAGTACAGCAGCCATTCAAGCGGCTGCTGCGTTATGCCCAGATTTAGCAAGAATTGATTGATCAGCCCCTCTCTGCCCAGTAGAGGAATCCAAGAAATCATGCGGATGATGTTGGAGGTCCAAAACGGGATAGTGCACAGCAGGAACAGTAAGATTCGCAAACTTTCCTTTTCGATGCAAAAAGCGAGAAAGTAGGCAACAGGAAATGCGATCGCCAAACAAGCCGTCCACACTAACAACACATACTTAAACGTATTGACATAGGTCGACAAAGAGACGCTAGAGGTAAACACGTTGACGTAGTTAGCCAGCGAAAAAGCCGGCGTCATCGCAAAGCCATTAAACTCCCAAAAGCTCACGATAAAAATCATTGCAATGGGAAACACCAAGAACATCAGTAAGATAAGTGCTTGGGGCGTCGCGAGTAGGTAAGGCTGAAAAGCTTTCCAGGATTTATACATCTACCTGCTTACGCTGCAATAAACTCATTCCACTTCTGCACCAGATATACCTGTTCATCCATCGTAGAGTTCCAGACAACCACATTGCCCATGCGCTCTTCAAAAGAGCCACCATCGCGGACCGCACCTGCCTTCTCCAGCGTCTTTCCAAACGGGTCAACCATATCGACAGCGGCAGGCTTACCCTCATACCAAAAGTCCCATTCCTCTGGCGACATAAAGGCTTTGGCCGTCTCGGGCACCGCGCTGTAATAGCCCTGACGGCCTAAGAAAGCGCCCACCCAGCCATCTAGCAGCCAGTCCATATAGGCATAGGCGGCATCCAATGTGGGCCCTTCCATATTCTTCGAAAAGCCAATCCCACCGCCCCAGGCGCGATACCCTTCCTTTAAGGGCGCATACACACACTCAATGCCTTGCGCTTTTACAGCGGTCACCGCCGGAGACCACATCGATTGCAAAATAACTTCACCAGAAGACATCAGGTTCACAGACTCATCAAACGTCTTCCAAAAGGCTCTAAACTGGCCGTTCCTTTTCTGTTCAATCAAAATATCTGTAATCTGGTCAATCTCTTCCTTGGTCATGTTGCCCTTGTCACCAAAGGTCATCAGTCCAGCCGCCTCAACCACTAAGGCCGCGTCCATAATTCCAATCGAAGGAATATCCAGAATAGACGTTTTCCCCTTAAACGCAGGGTCAAACAAATCGGCCCAAGAGGTAATCTCCTTACTCACCAAATCAGGCCGGTAGCCCAGGGTATCCGCGTTGTACTGGAACGGAATCATCGTTGCCCAGTCAGTAGGCGTAGATGCAAATTCTGCAGAGTCTGGCCCATTGACATACATCACCTTAATCGGCGCGGTGCCCTGGGCATTTTCGACGGGTAAACCGTTGAACTCTCCTGTTGTAAAGAAGGGAACAATCTTGTCAAAGTTCTTGATTCGCGTCGTGTCAATTGGCTGTAGGTTGCCAGCTGGCATCACCAAAGGCAGGCTAAAATACTCCCCATCAAACATGTCGTACTGGCCAGGCTGCGTGATGGCAATCTGGTTGTTTTCTTCTGTACTCAGCGCCTTCAGCTCAATCTTAAAACCCAGATCTTCCTGGGCCTTATCGCGAATATCATTGATTTGCGCCACGCCAGTACCGATAAATCGAAGCGTGACATCTTTGATACTGTTGGTATTTACCTGAGGGCCAGGGGCAGGGTTGTTGGGTGTTCCACAGCGAGCTGTTGCGATCGCAGCTCCCGTAGCCAACCCAGTTTGCAACAAGCGACGACGAGTAAGTCTTGACATTTAGAGAACCTTGAGAAAACCTTTTGTAGTCAGTTGAACAATCTAACAAGAGAATAAGCGAGCGGTTGCCCAGACAAAACCCTAGGGCTCATCTCTTAATGAATCTTTAGTAGGGAAGAAAGACACAGTCTGAAGCCGACCAGCTAACCGACACGAGCTGACCTTCCTGTAGGCCCATGAGTGCCCAGTCAGTGGTTCGCGCCTTATACAGCAGGGGCTGCCCTGTTGCTTCTAGCATGAGCGAGATGCGAGAAACATAGCCCGTCAGCTCCACACCTGTAATGCGGGCCGTGACGCGGTTAGACACGGGCCCAGGAGAGGTTGCAGCCTCAGCAGTAGGCGCTAGGACAATCAAATCAGGGCGTACAGAACAAGCCGACGACGACCCGATGGGGGTAGAGATTCCTTTGGCAAAAACAGAGCCCACGCCCTCTACAGCTAGCTCAACTAAGTCCTTCCCTGCTTCATCCGGTACCGTATTAACAACTTTGCCCGCAAAAATATTGTTGTCACCAATGAACTTGGCAACAAACTGAGAGGCAGGCGTCGTGAAAAGCTCGACTGGGCTAGCGACCTGTTCAATGCGGCCATGGTCCATCACAACAATTTGATCCGATAGTGAAAAGGCCTCTTCTACATGGTGTGTGACCTGAATAAAAGTCAGACCAAACTGCCGCTGAATTTTCCTAAGCTCGCTGCGCATTTTGACCCTCAGATTTTCATCAAGTGCGCTCAAAGGTTCGTCTAGCATAAGCACTTGGGGCCGGTTCACCAGTGCTCTAGCCAGCGCAATTCGCTGCTGCTGTCCACCGCTGAGCTGATTGGGCTTGCGCTCGGCGGTATGGCTAAGCCCCACTAGCTCCAAAATCTCATCCACTCGCTGCCGCCGCTGCGCTTTATCAACTCCCTTCATCTTCAGCCCAAACTCTACGTTCTGCCAGATGGTTTTGTGAGGAAACAACGCATAGTTTTGAAACATCATGGCAGTGTTTCGCTTGGCAGGTGAGAGTGTTGTCACCGCGCGATCGCC
>JBCBKQ010000018.1:0-36950 GCA_038521595.1 Cyanobacteria bacterium J06627_28
GAAACATGCTGTAGCAGCGAGTAGTGTAGGGATCATCAACACGCCGAACCAATCTACATAGAGGCGGTTGTCGGTGCTTGTAACCCACTGACAAAACTGCTCCCACAGGTTGGCGCTTTCGCGCTGCTGTAGAGTAGTAGTCATTATGAATCCTTTTTAGTTATCTAGGTACGAGACTTGGCCGCAAAAAGTCGGCTTTTGCCTATGCCTAAATATTAGCGGAAATAATTACTTTTGTAAAGTTTCTCATATTTGAAAATGAGTAGACACTCACCTGGCTATCACTTTCTTGGGTTAGCCTTTGGGTTCCTGAAGTCTTTGACATTGCTGGCTTGTGGACGCTTTAAATCGTCAGAGCGTAAGTGGAAATTACCGGAAAGTAATGTTATGTAAACATTAAGGAGTTTGCTCTTGTTGGAGACAATCTGCTCCGACCTGCTGTTTTTATGGCGGTGACGTATCTGGCGGATTTTTGTGGAGCGGTTTTCTAATTAATAGGATGTGGGGTTTTTGGACGCTAGCGCTCCACCCGTCTGGGAAAGGAGCGCTTTGACTACCGTTTGGTGCGCTGAGCAAGGCGCTGAGGTTTTTGATGTGTAAAAAGCTGGGCGGGTGCAAGGTTGCATTTTCTAATGCCTGCTTGATGACTCGGCGCTGCAAGGCAAGGGGTGCTTGATTCATGCGATCGCACTCAATCTCCCAACAATCCTCTCCCTTCCTCACAACACTCTTCTCAAAGAGCGCATTTGTCTGTGCAGACAGGTACTCCGTCTCGGCCGCCGCAATCTCTGCCAGCTGCGCCAGTGCCTGCTCCGCTTTTGGGTTGAACTGTTTTTGGAGGTAGGGCATCAGCTCTTGGCGAATACGATTGCGCCGAAAGGTTAGGTCTTGGTTGCTGCTGTCTTCCCATATGGGAAGCTGATGCGCTTGGCAAAACTCGCTCGTTTCCTGGCGGGTCATATTCAGGAGCGGGCGAACCAGGTAAATGTTAGAGGCGGCGGGTTCCCCTAGATGAGTGTCTATGTTTTGCTTACTTACTATTTGCTTACTTACTATTTGCTTACTTACTAATGGGGGTTTAACCAAAGGCCTAACCCAGGGCAGGGTTCCTATGCCATCAGTGCCGGTGCCTCTGATGAGGTTGTAGAGGACGGTTTCTGCGCGATCACTCATCGTATGTCCTGTCACGACGTAGCCGTATCCCTGCGCTCGGGCAATCTTCGTAAAGGTTTGATAGCGCCAGTCGCGAGCAGCCGCTTCGCTGTTTGGTGGTGCGATCGCACTTTCCTGCCATCCCTGCACGCCCCATGCCTTGGCCAATGCCATCACATGCTTTGCATTCTTAGCCGAATCTGGCCGCCAGCCGTGATCGCAGTGCACCAGCCCAAGCTGCCAGTGCCATTTTGACTGGAGGTCCATTAGTAAACGAGCCAAGCACAAAGAATCCTGCCCGCCAGACACCGCCATCAAAATATGGCTATGTTTTGGCAGCAGGCGTCTTTGGCGTAACAGGGTATGAAGTTTAGCGTGGGCCAGAGACCAAACCATAGCGCCCTGTCGTTTTGTGAGTTGAGAGACTAATTATTTTTAGTCACGTCATCTTTTACGTCTTCTGCGGTGTCTTTGATTTGCTCAGTCGCTTCATTAATTCGCTGCTTGGCCCGATCTAACCAGCTGCTGCCAGCGGTCTGCGCTTGGGTTTGCACATTGTCAATGCCGCTTTGGACATCAGCCTTAATGCCATCGACGCTGCCTTGAACAGTGCTCCGAACATTATCTACGGCGTTGCTGCCGCTGCTAGCTGCCGTGCCCATGCCATTAATACTGCCTTGAACGTTGCCCTTAGCGCTGTCAATGCTGCCTTGAATATTGCCTCTAGCGCTGTCAATGCCGCCTTGAACGCTGCCCCGGATGCCTTGAACACTGCCCTTGACGTCCTCAAGGCCAGCTTGGGCCGTTCCTTTAGCGCTATCAACGCCCCCTTGAATGTTGCTACGAATGCCAGCAAGGCCGCTTTGTGCATCCCCTTTAAGGCTGTCAACACCGCCGCGAACGCCATCGATGCCACCGCGAACGCTGCCAGATACGCCCTCTTGCAAATCCATTGTGACTTCGCCTGCTTGGTTTTTGAGGCGGCCGGCCAAGCCAAGGCCAGTTGCGGCTGCGCCCCCGGCAATCGCTGCGCCCCCGGCCGACATTCTGCCAATGCCAGCTTTCGTCCTGCTGCCAAGACCTGCGCCAACGCCTACTTTGTCGCCTTCAAATTCACTGCGAATGCGATCATCGCTATCGGCACTGGCAATGTATCCAGTGTCTTCTTCGTTGCCGCGCTTGCCCGCAGCCCATACGAGAAGTGCTAAACCGGCTAAAGGCAGTAATAGCCACCACCAGCTACCTCTTCCACTCAAATTACCTATCCCACCAGCGGCATCGCTATTCCCTACGGCAGCCGTGCCATCGCCATCAGCGCCGTTGCCCGTTCCGTCAGCGCTGTTGCCGTCTAAAGTCGCAGTCGTTCCGTTCCCAGTGCCATTCTCACCACTGCCGTCTGCAACCGCGCCGTTCTCACCCGAAGCATTCCCGTCAGCGCCATTAGCTGCTGCACCGTCAGCGCCTGCTGCTGTTTCACTGTTTGCACTGTTGGTGGCACTGTCGGCGTCATTGTCGGTGGCACTGTCAGCGGCAGTGCCGTCGGTGCTACCGCCATCCGCTCCATTGGCTGAGCCTGTAGCCGTGTCTGCTGTGGCCGTTGTCGTAGCGCCAGCACCCTCTCCACTCGCATCTGGAATTAGCCCAGTGCCAGAAATGCCTGCATCGTTGATGGCTGCCTGGCCCGGATTACCTGTAGCATAGCCCAAGAATGCTGAAACCGCTGGGGATGCGCCGCCTGCATAGACAAACGAATAAGGCTGAGAGAAGGGATATCGTGGATCAGTCGGTAGCGTTTGGTGGAGCTGTATGGCTTTGATCTTTGGCTGGCTTTCTAGCTCGCCGACCAGTGTGTAGCCAATGCTATTGGGCACAAGAGAACTGACTAGCGCATCGGTGGTGTCAGTTGCAATCGTTGCTGCTGCTGCTGATTCAAAAGGTGCAGTCGTAAAGACGGGGTAGGGACTCAGGGCCTGACGCGTTTCACTTGTTGCTGGGCGATCAATCAGCTTGATGGGGCCAGCCTCGCCGCCTATTTCTGACCAGTCCTTGATTTCGCCTCTGAAAATCTGAGCAAACTGACTGCCAGTAATGCTTTTGTCAAAGGTGCTACCTACAGGCACAACAATCGCAATCTTCTCGCGGCGTACAGGAATTTCTATGAGTCCCTGGGCTTTCTCTGCTGCGGTGAGCGGGCGGCTAATGGCCGCTAGATCAGCGTTGTCATTTAAGACATCTTGAATAGCTTCTTGGGCGGTTTTGGTCGCGATGTTGACTTCGCTGTTGGCATACTCGCCTTCAAAGCCTGATTTCAGCGCTCCACTGATGGCGTTCATATTGTCGGAGCTGCTGCTGATGCGCACCTTCGTATTTTCAGGTACCGACGTAGGAAGCGAAAAAGTCGGCGTACTCTGAGCAACTATGGGTGCGAGCAGCGACAGCCCTGTTGACCTGACTGGCATAGCACAGGTCAACAGGGCTGCAATTGTGATAGCTGAAGCCGTCTTGCGATTAACCATTATCTAAATTACACCTCTATATATTGTTTCGGAGAGACTGCGTAAGTGAGACTGTCTCGGTGAGCCTCTATGGGCGAGTCAAATCAATTTAGGCGGAGCTTTCAGGGGATTGAGTAGGCGGAACCCGTCCTTACAAACGCTTACAGGTCACTTTTTAAGCGCGTAAATGATATTACGCACCTTACACGGTAAAGCTGCTTTATTAAATGACTATACGAATTTATATTTTCTTTAATCCAAACCGCATAGATATGGATAGTCCGGACTGGTTGTATAAAGTTTCTGTAGAGCCGGGACAAAATGAATTAAGGGAAGATGTTGTGTATATGTACTGATCTACTAAGTATCAACACATCTTGATAAGTCTGATATATTTAGCCACGCGCTATTTTCCATAAAGCAATAGTGTTCTAAGATAGCCAAGGCTTGTGGCCTGGTTTGGTCTCTACATATCTATTTGCAAGGGTCAAGTGCCCTTTTGAATCTTTATTTTATGAGGTCTACTTAGCTTGAGTTAAGACGTGCGGCCAAAGGGTGTTGTGCAGATGGTTCCAAATTTTTCTTCTTCGCAAGACAGTCAGTCGCCAGACAAGGTTGACTTCAATAACTTCATTTTGGAGATTGAGCCCGAACCGGCTTCTCCAGAAGCGGAGCCTGTTCAGACAAAGCCGGAAAGTAATCCTAATCTGCAGGTTCAGTTTAAGAGTGAGGGCGGTCGGCTGCTGCTCATCTTGCCGCCAGCGCCTGAAAAAAGCCGCAATCCAGTGTATTGGGAAGAACTCAGGCAGCAATTGAAAGGGCGCATTAGCGGCGGTGAGCGATTTTTGCAGCCGCACACGCCTGTGCATTTGATTGCGCGCGATCGCCTGTTAGACAGCCAGCAAGTCCAAGAAATCGACGCTCTGCTCAGCGAAGCGCAGCTACCCCTCAAGCGCATCTACGCCAGCCGTCGTCAAACCGCTGTCGCCGCTGCTACTGCCGGATATTCCGTAGAGCAGCAAACGACACTGGGCCACCTCGGCCAAGGTCAAGAAGCCTCGCGCCAGGCTATGGACGAGCCCTTGTATTTGCAAACGACGCTGCGCTCAGGGGTAGAAGTTCGACATCGGGGCACTGTCATTGTGCTAGGAGATGCCAACCCAGGTAGCTCCATCGTGGCCGAAGGAGACATCTTTATATGGGGGAATTTGCGAGGGGTCGTTCATGCGGGCGCAGGCGGAAACAGCCAGTGCCGTATTATGGCTCTGCACATGCAGCCGACACAGTTACGCATTGCTGACAAAGTGGCTCGCTCGCCGGACGATCCGCCTGCGCAGTACCAGCCTGAAGTTGCCTATGTAGGCCCAGATGGCATTCGTATTGCACTCGCCGCCGAGTTTGCCCTAGCTGATCTAACTACTCAAGAGAGCCCCTAAGAAATCACATGAGCCGCATCATCGTAATGACCTCCGGTAAAGGAGGCGTTGGTAAAACAACCTGTACCGCAAACTTAGGCATGGCCCTCGCCAAAGCAGGGCAACGGGTCGCCGTTGTCGATGCTGATTTTGGTTTGCGCAACCTAGACCTGTTGCTGGGTCTAGAAAATCGCATCGTCTACACTGCCTTGGACGTACTGGCCGGTGAGTGCCGCTTGGATCAAGCCCTGGTAAAAGATAAGCGGCAGCCCAACTTAGCGCTACTGCCTGCTGCGCAAAATCGCTCTAAGGAATCGATCAAGCCTGAGCAGATGAAACGCTTGATTAAAGCACTCACTAAGGTCTATAACTTCATTTTGATCGACAGCCCTGCGGGTATTGAAATGGGATTTCGCAATTCCATTGCGGCTGCCCGCGAGGCCATTATTGTGACCACACCCGAAATTTCTGCGGTTCGCGATGCGGACCGTGTCATTGGCCTGCTAGAGGCAAACGATATTAAAGCCGTACGCTTGGTGATTAACCGCTTGCGTCCAGCGATGGTTGCTGCTGAGCAAATGATGTCTGTCAAAGACGTTCAGAGTATTTTGTCGATTCCCCTTTTGGGTGTTATCCCCGATGACGAGCAGGTGATAGTTTCGACGAATAAAGGGGAGCCCTTGGTATTAGAAGAGAAATTATCTAAAGCCGGGATTGCCTTTACTAACGTGTCCCAGCGTTTGCAGGGCGAAAAAGTTCCACTTATGGACTTGAGCATTCCTCAAGATTCTTTCTTTACCAGACTCAAACGGCTGTTTGGTCTGTAGTGGTGATCCGCGTCAGTGCTAAAACTGACAAAGTGCCGTAACCCTAATTGGACTCGACAGCGACATCAAGGTGACTAAACTATCATGGCAATTCCTCTTATCAGCGACCTTCTAGAACGGTTTTTTGGCCCTGCCGAAGACCCGCACAGCCGCGATGACGTAAAGCGACGGCTCAAAATTGTACTGGCCCACGATCGCTTGGCTCTAGATCCTCAGACGCTAGAAATGATGCGTCAAGAGATTATTGCTGTGGTGTCTCGCTATGTAGAGGTAGACTTTGATGCGCTAGAGTTTTCACTCGCGACCGATCAGCGAGTGACGGCGCTCACGGCAAATTTGCCTATTCGCCGGATTCGTCCCTTGGGGAGAGGGGCAGATCAGCCCATTTCGCCAGAGGCAGAAGCGTCGAAAATTGAGCTGGCCTCTCAATCAGAAATTTTGGCTATGGATGCAGAAAGCGCGGCAGCAGCGCTTAAGCCCTTTGAGACAGGCGCGGTAGACACCTCCGACCCAATTAATGCGCCGTTGGATATTGATCGCTCTGGCCTAGAGGACGAATCTGATGATGAGGCTTTGGCAGCGGATGAAATCCCGGCGGCTGAGGTATCTGGTGCTGCACCTGCTGCTGTAGAGGCGTTAGAAAAGCCAGCCGCTGAGGTGCCCGATGCGCTCGTGGCGGATGACACAGTGAATGTCGCTGCTGCTGCAAAGCCCGCAACGGATTCAGAGACTGTTTGAGCGACAGTCAACCTATTGACAGTCAACCTATTAAATGAATTTGTTCTAATAGATTGTTCTATGGGGTGCTATAGGTAAAAGAGACCTGTCATTGTGCGCTGCTTAGGCGTGCGCTTTTGCAACAATGCTCTCTTCCCAAACCCTCTCTCTAAACCATGCCGCGCTTTCTGATTGGTTTGTTGAGTCTAAAAATATTTTGATCATTCAAGACCTGGACGGGGTCTGCATGCCGCTAGTGAATGATCCGCTGACGCGCAAGATTTCGCCTGCGTACCTGAGGGCAGCAGCCCAGCTAAACGGCCATTTTTTTGTGCTGACCAATGGAGAACATGTAGGGCAGCGAGGCCTGCAAACCATTATTGAACGAGCGCTATCTGGCGCTGATGATGCTGATGCCCACACTGATGCCTACACTGATGCCCACATAGTTTCTAAGCGCGTTGCTGAAGAAGGCCTGTATTTACCGGGGCTAGCGGCAGGTGGCGTGCAGTGGCAAGACCGTAAAGGAGTCGTGAGTCATCCAGGGGTAGGGCAGGCTGAGCTTGATTTTTTGGCGAAGGTGCCTGGGCGAATTGAGAAAATGCTGAGCGACTTTCTGGCTGCGCATTGTGGGGATTGGTCTGCTGAGGAGCGCGAGCAGGCGGTGCAAGCTTCTGTATTAGATAATGTGGCTTCGCCGACGGCTAATTTGAACTCTTTGCACGCGCTGTTTGTGGAGAAAGCTGGCACTGACATGACGGTGTTTGTGCAGCTACAAGCGCAAATGGCTCAGCTCATGGAGACCCTGCTCACAGAGGCCGAGGCTCAAGGGCTAGCCGATCAATTTTTTGTGCACTATGCGCCTAATCTGGGTCGAGATGGCTTCGTGCATGAGGTGATTTGGCTGGCAGATGGGCAGACGGCGGGCACAACGGATTTTCAGTTTATGCTGCGCGGTGCGGTGAAGGAGGCCGGGGTGCTGGCTCTGTTAAATCATTACTTTTTTGAGCAGACGGGCCACTATCCGCTGGGGGTAGATTTTAATGCTCGCCAAGCACCGCGATCGCTTGAAGACATGCTGGCGCTGGTGATGCAAAACTTTGACCCGGCGCTGATGCCTCGTCTGATGGGTGTGGGCGATACGGTGACGAGTCAGGGGGACGAGTCAGGCCCAGGCTTAACGTTTCGGCGAGGGGGGAGCGATCGCGGATTTCTTCAACTCATTCAAAATATCGGCAATGCAACCAATACGCCTGCGCTAACGGTCTATGTCGATAGCAGCGGTGGTGAACTGAGCAACCGTCGCTCGCTAACCGTTGAAAAAAATGTGCAAGGTCATGACGTTGTCATCGGTGGCATCGGAGACCCGCGTGATACGAGCGATCCGCTCCAGGTAAATGTTGCTTTCCCGGGTGGGCCTCAGCAATACTGCGCCTGGTTTGAGGCAGCGGCGGCAGCCTACGCCGCGCACTGATTCTCGTACACTGATTCTATTTTCATAGAGTGCCTGTCGCATAGGGCCGCATAGGGCGCAGTAAGCAGGCTTCGTTGTGTGAAAAGCTGTTTTTCGCTGTTTGGTAAGGGGGCGTCAGAGAGGTTAAACAATAAATACTTACGATGCGCTTCTATTAAGGGTGGTTAATTTACCTGTACATCGCTTATACTTTCTTTAAGTATCTAGAGAAAAGTATAGGCATTTCACTATGGAAAACGAATTGCAGTCTGTTTCTGCAGAGTCAGCTGCTGCCTCTGCTGCTCTTGAAAACAAGACCCTTGGCGTCAGCGCAACTCGCTACTACAAGCCAGAGCCCCGTTTAGGCTTTACGCCCTACGCTGAACTATGGAACGGCCGCTTGGCCATGGTTGGTTTTTTTGTAGCGCTCGCGTTTGAGTTACTGTCTACGTACGTTTTTTAATTTAAGTTTTCTAGGCGAAAGCGGTTCCCTGTGTGCGCGCGAATGCGAACGCGCGAGAACGCCAGAATAGTGGAGCCACCGTTGAAAGCGCCCTCTTAGTTGAGTCTGGGAGGGCGCTTTTGGGTTAGAAAATATTTTTGTGATGGTGTGTCGCTAGGCGATGTCAGGGGGGACTTGCGATCGCATATTTTGCGTTAGCTGGCTCTGGAAAAGCGTCTTGATGTCGCTGCGACGAACCTCTACAGCCTGATCGCGAGACTCTGTTTCTAAAAAGATTAAGCTGTCAACCGGATCAATTGAGGGTAGCTGAAACAGCAGCTGCGCAACGGGTACAGGCAGCGCCATTAGGCCTGGGTTGCTCTTGGCGAGCTTGTCTCCGGCGGCGGCGGCCAGGGATGGATAGGCATAAATTACCCGTTTGGGCTCGGTGGGCTTGTCTTTGTGGGCAATGGTTGCCTGTAGCCACTGCTTTGAAATGGATTGCAAAATGTAGTAATCCGAGTGCTTTAGCTGCTTGGCCACCGTTTTGATGATGGGTGCCACGGTTTTAATAGCTGACTTTAAATCGGCTTCAGGCGGTGCGCCGTCAATAAGTGCTTGTATTTGCTGATCAATATCCATAAGACGATGTCTAAGAAAAACGATGTCTGTCTCTTTTATGTACCGGCTGGTGTACCTGCTGGGCCAGGCGCTTGGACGTAAAGACTTGTAACCAATGCGAGGATTATACCTATCAACTTTAATGCTTCTATGAATATCGCGTCAGATTGTTTAGAACAGGGGCGAAGCTGTCTATTCTCATAGAGGTGCTTGCTACCTACTGAAAGTCCGCTCTGAAAATCGTTTAGAGAAATTAAAGCGACAGCTCATCACAAGATCTGTTTGCCGATCTCCCAATCATCTACATTTCAGTTTTGATTCATGCCAGGTCGATTGCAACGACGCTGCCAATTTATTTGACGATATAGCAATCGACGGATGCACAACGCCACTGGCGAGGCTGCACCAACGTCGATTGCTAGTCGAGTCAGCTGTGGATACCAGGACGCTTTTAGCGATTACTTATGTCCTAACTAACTCAACAGAAGCTATAGGTGCCTCGTGGCATACGCATGTATTAAATTGTGCTGCCTTTGTTGATACTTTCGACCGCTCGATTTAGGGGTGCTAGTAAAAACCACATAAAAAGCTTGCCCAGTTCTTTTGCCTCTACAGACTGAGTGGTGCGTGGTTTTGCTATGGAACGATTCAACCATCAGGTAAGACGTGATATCAGTTGTGGAAACGCTTTTCGAGCGGCTGTGTGTAGAACTTAGCCATAAAACTCAGGCCTCAGCGCGAAATTGCCGCGAGGTTGCGGGTCGTATTTCTGAAGAAGTGCAGCGTATTTGCACCGAGAGTCAGCGCATTCAAGATTCTGGCGATGTAGACGGATGGGCCAATGACCTAGCCGATTTGCGCGTAAAGCAGAGCCTTAACTACTTGAAGCTGGGCTCTAGCAAGGGCCGCCTAGAGCTGCATAGCAATCTGAGTGCGATTGTGTATCGCTACATGACGCCGCCTCAGGTGCAGTCTAGCTATCAGGCCAGGGTGGCGTTGATAGAGGATTTTTTGCAAAATTTTTACGTCGAGAGTATCAATGCTTTTCGCCGGGAAAACAATACCGCGCCAAACTATAGCCCACGCTCTTCTCTAGAGCTGGCCGAATACATGGCGTTTACTGAGCGCTATGCCAAGCGCCGTATTCCACTTTCTCGCGGTAGAAGTCAGCAGCTAATTATTTTACGAACCCAGACCTTTTCAAAGCAGCAGCCGCCTGAAACGTTAATTGACATTCAGCAGGCGATAGAGGGGGGCGAAACAGAGCTACCCA
The DNA here is from genome assembly GCA_038521595.1 of Cyanobacteria bacterium J06627_28. Classification (GTDB taxonomy): domain Bacteria; phylum Cyanobacteriota; class Cyanobacteriia; order Phormidesmidales; family Phormidesmidaceae; genus Phormidesmis. The sequence goes on from JBCBKQ010000018.1 coordinate 10,396, forward strand.
GGACTGCGCCTTTACATCGCCTGCGTGAAGAGCTGACTACCCCAGAAGAGCCTATTGACTCAGAGGCGACAGTGCGCGAGCGCGTTGTAGAGCAGCTGATGAACTACCTTGTAGATAAAGGCCAGAAAGATTGCGCTGACTATTTCAGCTTGAGGCTGATTGATTTGCCGACGCATGAAATTGAAGAAATTTTGGGGATTACACCCCGTGAGCGCGACTATTTGCAGCAGCGGTTTAAGTATCATTTGCTAAAGTTCTCGTTTGCCCACAACTGGGAGCTAGTTCACGAGTGGCTTGGGGCAGAATTAGGCAGGAACCTGGGCCTAACGCCTCAGCAGTGGGAGTATCTGCAGACCAAAATTACGCAGACACAAGCCAAGGTGCTGTCTCTCAAACAGCAGGCTCTGAGCGATCAAGAAATCTCTAAAGCGCTGGATATAACGGCGACTCAGCTGCGCAAGCAGTGGTCTAGTTTGTTAGAAGAAGCGTGGGATATTCGAAATCTGTAGCCGTAATCGTGAGCTTGCAATCGTTCTGAAAGTCTGAATAGACTCTCCTGTCTCCCAATGCTCTAGAGCGATTATAATTGTGGAGATTATGGACGTTTACAGCGTTTTGGTGGCTGTCTTGCGATCGCCATGAGAGAGATGCCAAGACGTTTGAGCTAAGTTATTTAGATTTATCCGGACTAGTACGGCTGTGTATGAATATTGACTCAGATAATACTCTTAGCCCGCTTCTACAGCTCCTTCAAAAGTTTGACCCGACATTTTCTATACCATCAGGAAATGGGTCTACATCGGGAGCTGATGCAATAGAGGCTGGCGCATTCGGAGTCGGGTCTGATGCAACGTCTAGTAAGCCCATCTACAAACCAGGGACCACGGGCGAATCAAATAATGGTTTTGCCCCAAACCTATCTACATTTTCTAGGACGGTGTCGTTTACGTCATTTAACCCTAGATTTTCCGTGGCTTCAGGGGAGAAGTCTTTTACAGGCAACTCTTCTCAGACGGCTCAGTCGTTTAACTTCGGAGAAATCCACGCTGTGCAAGAACGTTTTCATTCTTTACTACAACAACGTCTCCGCATGGAGTACGAAAATAACCTACCACTGTTCCCCTGGGAAACGGAAGTGGGGGAATACCCCGCAGATGCTGCTGATGTATCGGGCCAAGACCTAGCAGCTGCGGCTGCTGTCTCTGCTCTCTGGAGTAAGCAAGTTAGTAAGCTCAAGGTGCCTGGTTTGTTGCCAGCGCCCGTGCTCAATGCTCTTTTGGAGCAGTGCCAAGCGCTGGCTAGCTCCTACAGCAAGCAGGGAGTTCGGCTGGTAAAGGCCGTAGAATCACTGTTCCCTGGTCAGAGCCAGATGCTAGAGCCCATCGCCAATATGGTGCTGGTGCCTGCCTATCGTTCTGATGGGGCTACCCAAGCGGCTGTTACTCAAGAGCTGATTGCGGTTGCTGGCGACTATGATTCGGCTCAGCCTGAGCAGCAGATTGCGCTATCTATGCTGGCCGCTCAAGAAATATTGAACGCGCTAACGCTGTCGATATCGCATGAGGCGCCTGAGGTTACCCGTGACTGGGTAACGACAACAGGATTACTTCAGCTCAAGGCGTCCACGGGTGACGGCCAGCTTAAGGTGTCGGCCATTTTGCCTGAGGGCGGAAGCATTCGCCTGTGGGATAGTGAGCTGGATAAAAAGGCCCAGCGTCCAACGCCTGGTAAAGTCTCTCTCAGTTGGGACGTTTCAGGGTCTGAGCACCTTTGCTTTTTAGAGGTGTCTTTGGCTGACAGGGATGAGCTTTTGAACTTTACGGTTCAGCTGACAGACGCTTAGGAGCTGGCTCCTCTTGCTGCTGGTTCATCGTTTGGGCCATCGCTTGTGTGGTTATTAATGGCGCAAAATTGATATATGTCAGTTTGGGTCAGTTCTTTCGGGAGCTGGCCCTATTGACGTTAGGGAATGATGACTTTGCGCAGGCTATCCATAGAAGTGTTTTTGCTATGGCAATTTACTGAGGCATTCGCAAAAATGCTCTATGCACTTTCTATGCACCTAGCGCCCTGTAGACTCAACGATTTCGCTGTTTGCGCTAGCTGAAGCCCAGTGCGCAAAAAGTCCAGTGCGCAAAAGCCCAGTGCAAAAGCCCAGTGCAAAAGCCCAGTGCGCCAAGCGATAAGTCATCATTAGGCGGTGTGGCCCCGGTAGTGCCTGCGCTATGCTTTTTTTGGAAGGGTGCGATCTCCCTTATGTACTGCTGATTTATTCTTTTCCTCTTTTATGACTACTCAAACTTTGATGCCTGAGACCCCTGTGCCTACTGCTGACGCTGGTTTTCAATCTGAGGTGTTTGATCAGCATGTGATGTCAACCTATGGCCGCTTTCCAATTGCGATGGTGCGAGGTGAGGGCTGTCGCCTTTGGGATTCTGAGGGGCGTGAGTATTTGGATTTTGTGGCGGGGATTGCGACGTGCACGCTGGGCCATTCCCATCCGGCGGTGATTGCAGCGGCGACAGCACAGGTGCAAAAGCTACAGCATGTGTCCAATTTGTATTACATCCCTGAGCAGGGCGAGCTGGCAGAATGGCTGACGAGCCGCTCCTGTGCGGATAGGGTATTTTTCTGTAATTCGGGCGCGGAAGCGAATGAGGGCGCGATTAAGCTGGCGCGCAAGTATGGCAGTACCCAGCTGGGCATTGAAGCGCCGATTGTCATTACGGCAACGTCGAGCTTCCATGGGCGAACGTTGGCGACGGTGACGGCTACAGGGCAGCCAAAGTATCAGAAGAATTTCAATCCGTTGGTGCCTGGGTTTCACTACGTGCCCTATAACGATATGGCGGCGCTAAAAGATGCGATCGCAACCTTGGATTCGGACCAGCGTCAGGTGGCGGCTATTTTGCTGGAGCCTATGCAGGGTGAGGGCGGTGTGTGCCCTGGCAATCCGGTGTACTTCAAGCAGGTGCGGCAGCTGTGTGATGAGCTGGGCATTTTGCTGATACTGGACGAGGTACAGGTGGGCATGGGCCGCACGGGTAACCTTTGGGGCTATCAGACTATTGGTGCGGAGCCGGATATTTTCACGTCGGCAAAAGGGCTTGGTGGCGGTATGCCTATCGGTGCGATTTTGACGAAGGCCCATTGTGATGTGCTACGACCGGGTGAGCATGGCAGCACCTTTGGCGGCAATCCGTTTGTATGCGGTGTGGCGCTGGCGGTGTGTCAGACGCTGGAGCAGTCGGGTGTGCTGGCAAATGTGCGATCGCGGGGTCAGCAGTTGAGACAGGGATTGCGTGTGATCGCGCAAAAATATCCCACCCTCTGCGAAGGTGTACGCGGCTGGGGTTTGATTAATGGTCTTGTGCTCGAAGCAGACATTGATACCGTGGCCCTAGATGTCGTAAAAGCAGCATTGGACGAAAGCCTTTTGGTAATTCCGGCTGGCCCCAAGGTCGTGCGAATGGTGCCGCCTTTAATCGTGACTGAGGCAGATGTGGACAAGGCTCTTGCGCTGTTAGACAAAACATTGGCGAAGCTGGCCTAATCTTTTCTGGCCTAATCTTTTCTGGCCTAATCTTTTCTGGCCTAATCTGTTGTGCCGACTTAATCTGTGCCGACTTAATCTGTGCCGACTTAATCTGTGCCGACTTAATCTGCGCAGAGGATTGCACCGCTGTGAACGGTCAAAATCTGTGATTCTTTTAGCCAACGGGAGTCGAATGAGCCCAGATGGGTCGTGGTGATGATGGTTTGAAACCGATCTTCGATGGTTTCGAGGAGCTGATTTTGCCGTTTGAGATCTAGCTCTGCAAGCACATCGTCTAGCAATAGAAGCGGCGGCTCACCAATCACGGCTTCAATGAGCTCTAGCTCTGCCAGCTTGAGGGCCAGCACTAGGGTGCGTTGCTGGCCTTGAGATCCATACTGCCGGGCGGGCGTTTGATTAATTTCAAAGACGATATCGTCCCGGTGGGGGCCAACCAGTGAGGTGCGCTGATGATATTCGGCGACGGCGCGGGTTTGAATTTTGTCTAAAAAGGTTTGCTGGATGGTGGCAGGTTCATCGCTGCTGCCATCCTCACTTTCTATGGGGACGTTGGGCTGATAGGTGATGACGAGCTTTTCGGCATCGCCGCTGATGGCTTGATGCCATGACTGGGCCAGCGGAATCAGCCGACTGAGGCCGCGCAATCGCCGGCGAATGACGCGCGTGCCTGCGGTGGCTAGCTGAGCATCCCAAAGGGCCATTTGTGTAGGGTCTAGCGGGCCGCTGTCTTCTTCGCCGGTGTGCTGCTTGATAAAGGCGTTGCGCTGCTTTAGCACTTGGTTGTACTGCTGCAAAATGTAGGCGTAAACCGGCTCTAGCTGAGTGAGCAGCGTATCTATCCACACGCGCCGTTCGCCGGGGCCACCGCGCACCAAATCTAAATCCAGGCTAGAAAACTGGACGGCGTTAAGATTGCCCAAAAAGTCTTGCTGGCGCTTGAGCGTTTCGCCATTGACCATGACGGCACGGCGACCGCCGTTGCGGAGCACCATATTGAGCTCGCTGGGGCCAATGTCCCGCTGAAGCTGCGCTTTGATGTTGGCGAGGGCGGCGCCTTCTTTGACGAGGTCGCGATCGCGACTGGTGCGATGTGACTTGAGCGTGGCCAGCAGCTCTACCGCTTCTAACAAATTAGATTTGCCTTGAGCGTTGTCTCCCAAAAGAATGGTTTTTGGTGCACCAAAAGCCACTGACTGGCTTGGGTAGTTCCGAAAGTTCTGTAGATGGAGGTGCTTGAGAAACATAAGCTTCAGTTTAAGCTAGGCTACGACCGCCTCAGCAAAGAAGATTTTATGACTGGCACTGGCTTCGACTCGGCCACCACTTTTTTTGGACTTTCTCTACTCGATCCTTGGGTCGAACTCTCCTTGCTGCTGGGCGTTAGCTTGGTGGCCATGAGTGATTTTTTTCGTCGGTTTCAGTCATCGCTGAAAAATGCCCGTCGGTTAGAATCCTGGGAACAGCTTGCGAAGGACCCATCAGCCGCTGAGTCTGTCAACGTTAGCGTGATTATTCCGGCGTATAACGAAGCTGTTAATATTGCGGACTGCCTGGAGGCGGTGCTTGCCAATGATCTATCCAATGCTGTTGAACTGCAGGTCATTGTTGCTGATGATGAATCGACCGATGAGACTGCGAGCCTAGCAAAAGAGGTTGCGGCTGGTGATGATCGCGCTTTGGTGTTTACCGTGCCGCCTCGATCTGATGATGAGGTTTGGCGAGGGAAAAACTGGGCGTGCGATCGCGCTGTAGAAAAGGCCACGGGTGGCTATCTCTTATTTATTGACGCAGATGTGCGCATTGGCCCACAGACGATTGTTCGCGCCGTGCGTAGCGCTAAAAAGCACAATGCTGGGCTGCTCAGCTGCGCGCCCTTGATTGTATATGGCTGTTTTGCTGAATGGCTAGTGCAGCCTCTCATGGTCAATTTGATTGCCATTGGCTTTGACTTTGATGCGGTCAATGACCCGGCTCAACCCGAGACAGCACTGGCCGCAGGCCCATTTATGCTGTTTCGTCGCTCCGCCTACGACAAAATTGGTGGTCACCGCGCTGTCGCTGATGATGCGGTCGAAGATTTGGCCTTGGCAGCTTTGATTAAAGAAAATAGCTTGGGGCTGCGCTACGTGCTCGGACTAGATGCTGCTGAGGTGCGAATGTACCGCTCTTGGTCTGATCTGTGGGAAGGCTGGACAAAGAACTATTACTTGGGCACAGGGCGCAGCATTGTATTGACGGTAATATCGGCCGCTGCTGTATTCTTGATTTTTTCGCTGCCCTGGTTAGGCTTAGTCGCTGGACTGATTGGATGCCTTTTGGATTGGACTGGGCCGGTGCCTATGGTGCTCGGTGGCCTGGCGGTTGTATGGCAAATGCTACTCAGAACGTGGTCTGCCCGCTCGGTCGATCAGTCTGTTCGGTATTTGTGGTTAGCTTGGTTGGCGGGCGGGGTTGTGAGTGCGATCGCGCTAGCCTCTATTGTCAAAACAGAGACGGGCTGGGGTTGGACTTGGCGCGGGCGATCGCTCGCAATGCCCGTAAAACCTAACGCCTAGTGTCTTTTTAGACCGTTGAAAATTGGTCTCTCAGGGTTTCCTCGAGGTTTCATCGAGCCCTTGCTAAAAAATGCAAGGCAGGTGCTAGAATGCTTAAGCGAAAGCGTTGGGGTGTCGCCAAGTGGTAAGGCAGCGGGTTTTGGTCTCGCCATTCCTAGGTTCGAATCCTAGCACCCCAGTTTTAATCTTCATCTAGAGATGCCTGTCTAGGCTTTATTGGTCTAGCTCGCATTTGCATAGGATATCTCTAAGCCATTTACCCAAGGTTTGACAGAGGCAAACGCTACCCTTGGTGATGCGCTTGAATGGGACAGTATCCATAAAGCAATATTCATTAGGCGCAATGCTTGTTGGAAGCAATATGCATTGTGAACAATATTTGGCTACTTGGAATTTGGCTACTTGGAATTTGGCCACTTGAACTGAGCAGTGAGCTTTGTTGTTGCCAAGTCAAAGCCATCTGAGAAAGTAAAAGAGGTCAAGCAAGGAACCGCCTGTAGCAAAAATGCAAGCGGTTCTTTTTGTTATTTGGTTCCGAAAAATTACTGAGCTTGTTGTACGTTGCCGGTTCGTTTTTGTAACTCATGTCACACTTTAGGGGTGACCTAAAAAGAAGAATCGCGATCTCCTACTCTTCTGACTTTGTTGAAAAGGTTGGCCTTTGACGCGTCCTGTCCTTTATACAATTCCGGTGCTGTAGCCCGTCGAGCTTAAGCCATTAAATAGACGAACTCAACCGAAAAGCCTCTGTTGCTGTTCCCCAAACCTTAATCATCATCGTCTTTAATTGTATTCAGTCTTTTTTTCCTGTTTTCCTTTGTTTATTCGCAACTAAATATGGGGCGTCAACGCTTTTTGAACGTCTAGATTGTGTATGGAACTTCGCTCAAATCACAACGTCTTCATCAATGTGACGGTAAAGTAATCGTCATCGGTATAGGTAGCGCTCTTTGTTCTGTGACAATAAGGTAATTGTCATTGTAGGAGTGTTAAAGATAGTGTAAAGACGTGAGTTTTTATACTTCCTTCGGTAGTGTCTCAACTAATAGTTAGCAAACTATGGTCGTGTACGTAGATGTACCGAACTTGTTGATAGCTAGGTGGCTACAGGTTGAAAATGCTGAGGCGATTGGATGCTTCACTTTAGGTAACTAACGGTCTTTTTGATTGTTGGTTACATCGATTGCTACATCTACGTGCTGAGAGTGCCCTGGGTTAAACATGGCTAATCTTCAATCTGACCAGACTTTTTCTGATGATGCGCAGGCGTTTGTGTCGTCGTCGGGTGTGGTTGATCGCATCGGTGTGCTCAGAAGTCCAGTAAATGAACTCCTCGAAGAAAACCGATTGGGGAACTCTCAGTTTCATGGTTCTATGTTCACGGATATTCCTCTTCAGTCATCTGCGCCTTCTCCATATCCTAAGAAGGTAAACATTCTGGGCTTAGACATTGATAATTTGTCTAAGCTAGAGCTTCTCAGGTCTTTGAAAAAGGGTATTGTCTTTACGCCTAACGTAGATCACCTGATGAAAATGCGCTCAGACCCAGAGTTTGCAGCGGTCTACAAAAGAGCAGACTTCAAAATTTGCGATAGCCAGATTTTGATGTACGCCTCCAAGTTTTTGGGCAACCCCCTGCAGGCCAAGCTGTCTGGCTCAGACTTATTCCCTTGGTTTTGTGATTATCATCGCTACAACGATCACATCAAAATTTTCATGCTTGGCGGTCGTGAAGGTGTGGCACGTCAGGCAAGATCGCGTATCAATCACCGTATTGGCCGCGAAATCGTAGTTGCCGACTATTCTCCACCCTATGGTTTTGAGCATAGCCCCGAAGAGCGCAGCAAAATTCTTGAGCAGATTAAGCGCTCTGGTGCTACTGTCGTCGCCGTTTGCTTAGGTGCGCCCAAGCAAGAAAAGTGGATCGCGCAAAACTGTGACCGCTTGCCAACTGTCGATATCTTTATGGCTGTCGGTGCAGTGGTTGACTTTGAGGCTGGAACCAAGCCAAGGGCTCCTCGCTTTGTGAGCGAGCTGGGTTTGGAGTGGCTGTATCGATTAGTGAGCGAGCCAAAGCGCTTGTGGAGACGTTACCTGATTGAGGGAATGCCATTTGTTGGGCTCGTACTACTAGAAAAGTTAAGGCAGCTCAAGCCTAAAAAATCGCCACTTTAGCGCATGCACTCTAACGGCATAGTCATAGCGTTATCATCACAGCGCTATAGTAAGTAATGTAAAGAAGTTATAAGTGCTGACTGCTTACATCCCGTCAGTGCTAGGCATTGCGCAACATGGACATATCTCAAGCGAGTGGTGAACGCGTCACTACCACCATGCAATATTCTGATGAAGTTCTGCGTCGTGCGGCTCGGGCTGTTCGGTGTTCTCCCTTTTATCTAAAGCTACTGGCTGCCATGCGGGTAGACAGCGTTAGCGTCCCGACCATTGCCGAAGATAGCGGTGCGATCAAGGCCTACACGCAGCAGCCTCTGTCAGAAGTAAAAACCGAAGCCGAGCTAATGTGGTTGGCCAATGTCGGTATTTTGCGCCGTGAAGTCGATGGTCAAGGATTGACGGATAGTTTTCGACTCACTCCCCTAGGTCGTCAGCTGGTTGAACGTTGGCAAGCTGAGGGCTGTCCGGATGAGCGTGCTTCGATTGTGGACTATATAAAGGATGGAATGGTGCGGCGCTTACGCCTGCCGGATTGGCTGGTTTGACGAGTGCGCCTAGCTATTCGACGGGGCGTTTATTCAGCGTGCCCGGCTTTTGGTTTGGGTGGCTTGCGTGGTTCCCGATGGCCTCTACTACTGGCTTTTGTACTGGCTTTTGCCTTACTAAATGCTCAAGTTTGGGTAATTTGAAGGTAAAGTAAGGCGTCTGTCTTGCTCTGTGGGTAAGTGTTTTTGAGTAAGTGCTTTTGGGTAAGTGCTTTTGAGTAAGTGCTTCTAAGCACGTGTCAGGTTTGCCATTGGGGTATATGCAGTAAGCTATGTGGCAGAAGTGTGGGTTTGATGTTTTGTCTAACGGCGCTACTTTATCGGTTTTGATTGGTGGCGACGTCGGTTCAATGGATAGCATCAAGTGCAAGTCGAGTGCAAACAAATAGTACGAGTGTAAGGGGAGCAGCAGCTAGTGAAATCAATAATGGTGGTGGGCACAACGTCCCATGCGGGCAAATCCATGTTGGTGACTGCGCTGTGTCGCATTTTGAGCCGTCGTGGCTGGCGAGTGGCTCCATTTAAGGGGCAAAATATGGCCCTGAACTCCTATGTGAGCACTACAGGTGCTGAGATTGGGTATGCACAGGCTGTTCAGGCTTGGGCGGCCGGGGTGTCTCCCCAGGCTGAGATGAACCCTATTTTGCTAAAGCCTCAGGGCGATCAAACCTCTCAGGTGATTTTAAAGGGGCGACCCATTGGGCGGACAACGGCTCAGAAGTATTACGAAGAATTTTTTAGTACTGGCTGGCAGGCGATTCAAGAAAGCTTGGCCCGGCTGAGTCAAGAGTTTGATTTGTTGATTTGTGAGGGGGCAGGTAGTCCGGCAGAAATCAACCTCAAGCATCGCGATCTGGCAAACATGAGGATTGCGTCGTACTTAGAAGCACCCACCATACTGATTGCCGATATTGACCGGGGTGGCGTATTTGCCCATATCGTTGGGACGCTGGAGCTGCTAGAGCCTGAGGAGCGCGCCTTGATCAAAGGGATTGTAATCAATAAGTTTCGCGGCCAGCGCTCTATTTTGCAGCCTGGGATTGACTGGCTAGAAGATCGTACGGGCATTCCAGTGATTGGCGTGATTCCCTGGTTAGACCAGGCGTTTCCTGCCGAAGATTCACTCTCTTTGCTAGAGCGGCCAGCGGTGAAGTCGCAGGCTGAAATTACGGTGGCGGTGATTCGCCTGCCGCGAATTTCTAACTTTACGGACTTTGATGCATTGGAGGCGGAGCCCACTGTTAATGTGAAATATTTGAGTCCTAAGGACGATTTGGGTTACCCAGATGCGGTGATTTTGCCAGGGACGAAGACGACGATTGCTGATCTGCTGGTACTACAGCAGACTGGTATGGCGGAGGCCATTAGTAACTATGCGGCGGCGGGTGGCACCGTGATGGGCATTTGCGGCGGCTTTCAGATTATGGGTCAAATGCTGGCAGACCCTGAAGGTTTAGAAGGGCAGGAAGGTCGCTTTAATGGATTGGGACTACTGCCTCTGCGGACGGTGATTACACAGCAAAAGGTGGCGCGTCAGCGGACGGTGAGTTCTAAGTATCCGCAAGAGGGACTGCCGGTGATTGGCTATGAGATTCACCAAGGGCGCACTCAGCTAGTGGTCTCTACGGGCAATGATGAAGAGAATTCTTTTATGCCTATTTTTGACGATCGCAGCTTGGGCATTGTGGATGGGGCGCAGTCTGTATGGGGAACTTATCTGCATGGTATTTTTGATAATGGGCCCTGGCGGCGTGCTTGGCTGAATCGACTTCGTCAGCAGCGTGGTCTGCGCTCTATGCCGACGGGTATTGCGAACTATCGTGAGCAGCGCGACAGCATGTTGAACAACCTAGCCGCTACGATTGATGAGTACATTGATCTGTCATCAATTTTGGCTTAGTTAATTTTGGCTTAGTCAATCTTGGTTGAACTGAGGCATAAATGCTGTCCCTAAGTGCTGGTATCTTAAGTGCTGGTATCTCCAGTGCTGGCAAGTTTGCTGAACTATTGCTGATCTCTCGGTAATTTTGGGGAAACGGGTGAATCGGGCAGGCGGTGCCTCTTTTTGTGGTTTTTATTTGGGTGAGCCTGTGACGCTCGGCGCAGTTTTTTTGCTATTGGCGGGTTTGCTTTCGGGTGTGCTTGCTGGCTTTTTGGGCATTGGTGGTGGGACGTTGCTGGTGCCTACTTTGGAGCAGTTTGACATTAGCGGTGTCTATGCGACGGCGACGAGCAGTCTGGCGATTTTAGTGATTTCTAGCGTGGGCAGCTTTCAGAACTGGCGGATGGGCTATGTGCGCCCCAAACCTGTGATTTTGCTGGGCTTGCCGGCGGCGGCGATTACGCTGTTTGTGACGCTGGTGGGTAACGATATTCCGGCTTTTTTGCGCCAGGGTGGATTTGCGCTGTTGCTGCTAGCGACGCTGTATTTGGTCTCTTTGAAGCGTCAAATTATTCGTAAGGCTCAGTTTCGTGAGTCGCATATGGCAACGGGGCCAGCGATTAATCCGCTGGCGGCGCGGCTGTTTACGGGCACGCTGGCTGGGGCGATGGCTGGCCTATTTGGGGTTGGTGGCGGTGTGATATTGGTGCCGATGCAGATTTTACTGCTGGGTGAGCAGATTAAGGTGGCGGTGCGCACGAGCCTAGCGGTGATTGTGATGACCTCGATTGCGGCCTGTCTGGGCAATGCTCTCTATGGCAATATTCACTGGATTCCAGGTTTTGTTCTGGGGTTGGGCGGGCTGGTGGGTGTGCAGATTAGTACGCGCTTTTTGCCGAAGCTGAGTGATGATACGGTGACGCAGCTGTTTCGCGGGTTGCTGGTGTTGCTATCGATATATATGTTTTGGAAGGCCTGGCTGAGTTTTTCGGCGTGAGTCACCCCAACCTATGCTGTGCTGCGGCGACTACTCTCCTGCTGTGCTGCGGCGACTACTCTTCGCAGAGTTGTTTGGCGAGGGCGATATTGAAGTATTTGGCATTGCCTGCGTTGCCGGAGAGGACGGTGAAGGGGGTGTTGGGTTCGCCGAAGTCGCTGATGACGAGGGTGGCTTTGGTGAAGTCTTGATCTTTGGTGTATTCGTTGACGGTGACGATGGTTTTGAGGCCGGTTTGGGTGGCGGAGAGGAGGCCGTTATTAGTGTCTTCGAAGCCGAGGCAGTTTTCGGGGGGAAGCTTGAGGTGCTTTAGGGCGTATTCGAAGATGTCGGGGGCGGGCTTTTTCTTTGGCACCATGTCGCCTGCGGCGATGACTTCAAACCAGTTCATGCTCTCGGGGCCGAGGGTATTGGTCAGCAGGGCTTCGACGTTGGCGGGGGTAGTTGTGGTTGCGATCGCAAGCCTAATCCCTTTTTCTCTAGCCTCATTGAGCAATCTTTCTACCCCGGGTCTTAGCGGAATGCGTCCCTCTTGTGCAAACCGCTTGTAATACTGCGTTTTGGCCGCGTGCAAATGCTTGATAAACGCGGTGAGATCTTCAAAGCGCTCGGGCAGGACAAAATTGGGTTTGGACTGTTGCACAAAGGCTCGCATCCTTTCTTTGCCACCGGAGACTTCGAGCAGCTCGCCGTAGCGCTCGACAGACCAGTTCCAGTCGAGCTGATTGTCTAAAAAAGCTTGGTTGAAGGCCGGTCTGTGGCCGTCGCGTTCGGTCTCGGCGAGGGTGCCGTCAACATCAAAAATTAGCGCCTTTAGCTCAGCCACGCTGCTCTCCTTATCGGTGAATGTTATTGAAAGTGTATGAAAACGTCTGTCGTCATGGGACCGCCATGATTGTACCGTTCAACCTTTCTTGTTGAATGACCTGTTGCTAGATGCTCATATGGGAATGCTAGAGGGGCATGTGTTTGGGAAATAGACGTGGCGACAGAAAGAGCTTACTGGCTGGCGTGGTCTAGGCTGCACCAGGTAGGCCCGGTGACGATAAAGCGACTGTGGGAGCAGTTTGGGTCGCTGGCGAAGGCGTGGAAAATGCCTGCGGGAGATTTGCTCACTGTGGATGGTATTGGTTTGCTCAGCGCGGAAAGCATTGTGACGCAGCGTCGCAAGATAAATCCTGAAGCGCTGTTGGAAAAGCATGTGCAGGAGAATGAGTCTTTTTGGACACCGGCAGATCCGGACTATCCGGCGCTGCTGTTTGCAATTAATGATCCGCCGCCTGTGCTGTATTACCGAGGTAAGCTGCGGCTGAATGATGATCCTAATGTACTGAGCGTGGGCATTGTGGGGACGCGCCGCCCATCTACCTACGGCAAGCGATGGACGCAGCGATTGAGCGGTGAGCTGACGCGGCAGGGAGCGGTCATTGTCTCTGGGTTGGCGGCAGGCATTGATACGGAAGCGCATACGAGCTGTCTGAGCCGACAGGGGTTAACCGTTGCGGTGATGGGGACGGGTGTGGATGTGGTGTATCCGTATCGCAATACCAATTTGCATAAGCGGATTGTCGAGTCGGGGCTGGTGCTGAGTGAGTATCCGGATGGGACGGGCCCAGACAAAGCGCATTTTCCTCGACGAAACCGAATTATTGCGGGGTTGAGCCGGGCGATTTTGGTGGCGGAAGCGCCGGCACGCTCGGGGGCGTTGATCACCGCGCGGCTGGCGAATGACTATTGCCGTGAGGTGTATGCGCTGCCCTGCGGGCTAGACAATGAGCAGGGTGAGGGATGCCTGCGGCTGATTGCCCAGGGGGCGCAGGTGGTGATTAGTGAGTCTATGTTGATCGAGTCGCTGGAGGCGCTGCCGCCTGTAGATGTGTCGATTTCTGCGCTGGGTGAGGTGCTGCCGACCGTAAAGGCGATCGCAGAGGTCAATGAAGAGACACCCACAAAAGAGACCGAAGCTAATAGCGATCCTACAGTTCAAAGTCCAGTTCAAAGTCCGATTCAAAGTCCGATTCAAAGTCCCGTTCAAAGTGATGAAAGTGCTGCTGCCATAGAACAGCAGGCCGAGCAGCAAGGAATGATTCACATTTGGACGGATCAAGCTGAGGACGAAATTGCGAATTTGTCCCCGATGTTGACTCAGGTGCTAAATGCGGTGCCTGCTGAGCCTGTGGTCCTCGATAAAATTGTGCAGCGATCGCAGATGGAAACCGGGCCACTACTCGGCGCACTTATGCAGCTAGAGCTGTCAGGGTTGGTTGTGCAGCTACCAGGTATGCAGTACCAGCGAGTGTAAGGCGTATTTTATTCTCGTGCTGTCTGACGCGAATATTTGTGACAGCTAGGGCGATGGAATAGTCAGCGGCGAGTTCTAACAGGGAAATCTGATATAACGTTCTCACCGCTTGCAAACGCAAAACGCGGAAAGCTATATCTCCTGTTAATCGCTCGCTTTGTCCTCACATGACTTTTGCCTTGGATCGTGCTCAGCCTGCGCTACAGTTTATCCCGCCGAACTATAGTCCTGCCTTGCGGCGGGTGATGCAGCCGCTGATGCCTGCCTGGACAGCGGCCAAAACTGAAGTGGCAGACGTGGATGCACGCAATGTCGAAACGCTGGTGAATCTATACCGTGAATTTGAGGCTGGAAAAACTAGAGTTCTTTTGGCCTTTCGCCACCCAAGTACGACGGATCCCTATGTGCTGAGCCATTTACTTTGGCAGGCGGTGCCCCAAAAAGCGAGGGAAATGGGGCTCTCTCTAGGGCCGACGCATTCTCATTTTTTATATGACCGGGGCATTCCGCTGTGGGGTGGGCGGTATTTGGGCTGGCTATTTTCTAAGCTGGGCGGCGTCCCGATTCAGCGCGGCAAGCTCGATATCATGGCGCTGAAGACAGCGCGGCAGCTGTTATTAGACGGACGATTCCCATTGGCGGCTGCGCCGGAGGGCGGCACAAATGGTCATAACGAAATCGTGAGTCCGCTGGAGCCAGGCATAGCGCAGCTGGCGTTTTGGTGTGCGGGTGATTTGGCGGAGCAAAATCGGGATGAGTCGGTGGTGATATTGCCAATAGGCATTCAGTATCGCTATGTAGAAGAGCCCTGGACGGCGCTGACGGCTATGATTTCGCAGCTAGAAGCGGATACAGGGCTAGGGGATCCAGGTGAGTTGGATTTGTACGGGCGACTGTACCGACTGGCGGAGCATTTGCTGGGCGTTATGGAGCGCTATTATCAAGATTTTTATGGGGTAACGTTTGAGGCCGTGGAGGGGGGCGATGAGCCCAATGCTCGCCTGGCGACAAGGCTCAAGGCGCTGATGGATGAGGCGCTGAAGGTGGCAGAAAGCTACTTTGGCCTGAGGCCAAAGGGGGCGGTGATTGATCGGTGTCGCAAGCTGGAGCAGGCGGGATGGGATCGTATTTTTCGTGAGGAAAATATGGATTTGCCGCCGGTAGAACTGGGGATGGCGAATCGGGTGGCCGAGGAGGCTAACCTGCGCATGTGGCACATGCGACTGGTGGAGAGCTTTGTGGCGGTGACTGGCCGCTATGTGAAGGAGCGGCCCAGTGCGGAGCGGTTTGCAGAGACGACGCTGCTATTGCACGATATGGCAGCGAAGCTAAAGGGCGATATGGTGGCTGCGCCGTCTTTGGGTAAGCAGAAGGCTTTTGTGACGGTGGGTGAGCCGATACGGGTGGATGATCGGCTAGGTGCGTACAAGGCAAAGCGAAGAAGCGCGATCGCAACCCTCACCAAAGACTTACAAACCGCTATGGAATCGATGATTTTGTCTGAATAAGGCTTTTCTGAATCAGGTTATTTAACGAGTGGCTCCATCCGCTCTGCCACTACCGCATAAAACGGATCGCCGCCGCCCATGCCCATCATTTTTAGAATGGCGGGTGCTTCGGATGTGTTGACGATAGCTTCGATGTTGCCAAAGCCTGGAACGGCGTCGAAGTAGCGTTTGACGAGTTCTACGCGGCTGGCTTCACTGCCGTCGCGCCAGAGGGCGATCGCCTTTTGGTAAAACATCCGGTTAGAAAAGCTGAAGATTGCGACGCCGCCGGGCTTAAGCACGCGGTAAACCTCGGCAAAGATCTTTTCGGGATACTGAATGTACTGTACCGACACGCAGTTGATAACCGCGTCGAAGGACTGATCCTCAAGCGGAAGGGTTTGGTTTTCGTTGAGGTTTTGAACAAAATAATGATCGAGCCGTTTGTTGCGGGCAAGCTCTTCGCCGTTTAGCCCGTGGCCTTCTACATGGGCATAGTCAACGTCGCCCGGAAGGTGGGAGACCCAGCTGCTCATCATGTCGAGGATACGGCTGTTTGGGGGGATGCGATCGCGATAAAGCTTCGTCAGCTGAGCAATAAATCCTTCGTCTACGTGGGTGACAAATCTGGGCGAGGCATAAAACAAGCTGTCGTTAGAAGGGTCGAGCTTATTTCTTTGGGCGGTTTCTAACATGTGGTTTCTTCGGTTTCTTCGGTTTCTTCGGTTTCTTCGGTTTCTAGGGTGTGTATTCGTTTCGGTGGGCGTAGTTACTCTTTAGTGTAAATAAATGTGTTGACCTGTGTCGGCTGCAGGACATGAGTTGAAGAAAGATTCTGATTCGTCATAGAAGGGTTGTTGTCGCTGCTGCGTTGTTTTACGGTTCAACGATACGCAACAGAATTTACGACACCCTTTTTCTTCGCAGCCCTTTCCAATTGAGTACACCGATGAGCGACCAATCTTCTCCTTTTCAAAATCCCGATGGAACGCCTCGTCCTAGCGAGGCTGAAGCTGCCCTACAGAAAGAAGCTCAGCTCCCTCTAACCGGCTGGCAGCAAGAGGTTGATCGGGGGTTGGAGTTTGGCTTGGAGGCGGCGGAGAGTATACGTGATCGCTCAATTCCAACCTTTTCTCGGGGTGAACTGCCGCACTATGCGGGCATCACCACCTTTATGAAAGCACCCTACCTCGAAGACGTCAGAGACGTCGGCAACTATGACGTGGCTATTGTCGGTGTGCCCCACGACTCTGGAACGACTTACCGTCCGGGCACACGATTTGGCCCCCAGGGAATTCGTCGCATTTCTGCGCTGTACACACCCTATAACTTTGAGCTGGGCGTAGACCTGCGAGAGCAGATTACGCTGTGTGATGTGGGCGATATTTTTACCATTCCTGCCAACAACGAAAAATCTTTTGATCAAATCTCTAAGGGCATTGCGCATATTTTCAGCTCAGGTGCTTTTCCGATTATCCTCGGGGGCGATCACTCCATTGGCTTTCCTACGGTGCGCGGCGTGTGTCGCCATTTAGGCGACAAAAAAGTTGGGATCATTCACTTTGATCGTCACGTCGATACGCAAGAAACAGACCTCGATGAGCGGATGCATACCTGCCCATGGTTTCATGCGACGAATATGGCCAATGCGCCAGCTAAGAATCTGGTGCAGCTGGGCATTGGTGGCTGGCAGGTGCCGCGTCCCGGCGTGAAAATTTGCCGCGAACGGGCGACGAATATTCTGACTGTGACCGACATTACCGAAATGGGCCTAGATGCTGCCGTTGATTTTGCCCTGGAGCAAGCCTTAGACGGCACAGACTGCGTTTATATCAGCTTTGATATTGACTGCATTGATGCGGGCTTTGTCCCTGGCACGGGCTGGCCAGAACCAGGTGGACTACTGCCCCGTGAAGCGCTGTATATGCTGGGCAAGATTGTCTCGAAAGCGCCTGTGTGTGGCCTGGAGATTGTGGAGGTGTCACCCCCCTATGACATCAGCGACATTACTTCGCTGATGGCGACACGGGTCATCTGCGACACGATGGCACATTTGGTGCTGTCAGGTCAGCTACCTCGTAGCGGCAAGCCGGACTACATCAGTGAAACGGCCAATATGAGTCTAGGGAGCGATTGGGAGTAACTGCTGCGAAGGCAGATGCTGACACGAACGGCTATGCTGAGCCACCGTCAGATTTTGTAGAGAAGAGGCGTTAGGAACCATGCATGAGACCGATATGACGAAGGCGCTGATTATGACGGTGCGTGACTGGCTCGCTGAGCAGCCCGGCCACCCGCAAGTAGAGCGTGTGCATTTGACGGTGGGCGAGTTTACCTGTGTAGAGCCTGCGAGCCTCCAGTTTGCTTTTACAGCGCAGACGCAGGGGACATTCCTCGATGGGGTTGAGCTGGTCATTGCCGAGACGCCGCTAATTGCTTTTTGTCACCACTGTGAGGCGGAGTATCGCCCCGATATAGGGCGCCAGTATGCCTGTCCTATCTGTCAAAGCCCGATGGATGATATTCGCTCAGGGCGTGAGCTAAAGATTGGCAAAGTTGAGTTTCATCAAGAAAATGTGGTAGGTGTTCTTACATAGGTTTAACGGTTCCGTTATGCAAATGTCGGATTAAATACTTGCAAATTTAGCTTTCTATTTTAGGCTTATTTTTATGCATCAAACTTTTGACGCCGCATTGGAAATGAATTTGCTACATGCCAATCAGCACGGGGCTAATTCAAATCGTGAGCAGCTCAATCAGTGGGGCATTACCTGCCTGAATTTGATGAGTTCACCGGGGTCAGGCAAGACGCAGCTGTTGGAGAAAACGTTGCAATTGCTACAGAGTGAGTTCCGAATGGCTGTTATTGAAGGAGATATGACTACGCAGCTTGATGCTGATCGTTTGCGTCAGCATGGGGTGCCTGTTATCGCTATCAATACCGGCAGAGCCTGTCATTTAGATTCAAAAATGGTGGCAGGCGGGCTGCATCAGTTCTCTCACGAGCAGCAGCCTGAAAACTTTGATTTGGTGTTTGTAGAAAATGTCGGCAACTTGGTGTGCCCTGCGGAATTTGAAGTGGGGGAACATGCCAAGGTCGCACTGTTGAGCATCACAGAAGGGGAAGATAAGCCGCTTAAATATCCGATTATGTTTCGTGAGGCGGATTGTTTGTTGATTACCAAGACGGATTTGGCTCCTTACTTAGATGTAGAGGTGGAAAACATTATTCGTAATGTGCGCCAGCTCAATTCTAAGGTGGTAATTATCCCGGTCTCTGCGAAAACAGATGAAGGACTAACTGAATGGTTTGCCTGGATCAGACAGACGGTATCGGCCCGTGCTGATGAGCAATCTTTAACGATGGCTTCTTTGACCTAAGGCTAATGCTTTCTGTGGTGGCTGTTTATCGATATTGGTCAACGGCTGAGACGATTTTTTGTCTGCTGTGGTTGGCTAGTGTTGGTGTCTTACCAGCTTATTTGCGGTGACCGAGCAACCGTAAATTTTCGAGATTACTGTTCCTTTATTAACTACGTATTGCTGAGCTTTTGCTGGAAATTATTTTCTGGTTCTGGCTGAGGTGTATGTTCGTCACTCCTTTGTCTGAGACGATTTTTATCGGGTCTATTTAATGTTTGGTTTTGCTTTTTTTCGCTTTCGCCGTCGCCCTGTAGCTGCTTGGCGCGCCTATCGGTCCGTTTTTTCGGCCTGTGAGTGCTTTATGGACTAGTGCTGAGTGCTAGACGCTGTTTGTTGGTGCCTGCTATGCTTTAGCATATGCAAATCTCTTTGGGAGAAGGTTTGCCGCTACAAACTGTTGATTATCAGGTGTTACTTACTAGCTGCTCTGAGCATATCGCTCAGGCAGCTTTGCTATAGGTGCGCTGGGTTTGTTTTTGTAAGTTGTTTTTTTGAGTGTTCTTGTCGGAACCTTTGGAGTTTGATCTGAGATGAAAAGACGTCGATTGTTATCGCTGTGTTTGGCCTTCTTTTGTACGATGGTCGTTACGGTGAGCTGCGGTACGGCTTCGGATAGTGGCAGCGTAGATGAGGCTGTGTCTGATGGTGCGTCAGAGGGTGCGCCGATTGTGATTGGCTACAGTAACTGGGCCGGGTGGTGGCCGTGGGCGATCGCAGAGCAAGAGGGATTGTTTGCTGCGAATAATGTCAATGTAGAGATGCGATGGTTTGACGGGTACATCGAGTCGATGGAGGCGTTTGCGGGTGGTCAGCTAGATGGCAATTGCCAAACGCTCAATGACACTATCTCTTTTGCCGCTGAGGCTGAAAATGGTGAAGTTGCTGTGCTAGTCAACGATAACTCTGCGGGCAATGACAAAATTATTGTCACGGAAGATATTAATTCTGTTGAAGATCTCAAGGGTAAAAAAGTTGCCATCGAAGAAGGTGTCGTCGATGACTTTTTGCTGAGCCTAGCTCTAGACGAGGCTGGAATGTCTCGTGATGATGTGGAAATTTTGCCGCTGGAAACGGGTGCGGCGGCGGCGGCTTTTGCTGCGGGTCAGGCAGATGCGGTGGGCGCGTTTCCCCCTTTCTGGCTAACAGCGCTAGAACGCCCAGGGAGTAAAGAGCTGATTACGTCTAATGACTTCCCAGGTGCGATTCCTGATCTGTTGGTGATGAGCCAGACGATTATTGATGAGCGTCCGGAAGATGTGCAGGCTATTGTCAAGACTTGGTTTGATACGCTGGCCTTTATGGAAGAGAATCCGGAGAAGTCGGACGAAATTATGGCGGCCAGAGCCGATGTGACGGTTGAAGAGCTGCAGCTGTTGAAAGAGGGGACGCGGCTGTTTACCCTCGAAGAAAATCTGGAGGCCTTTAGTGAGGGTGAAGGAATGAAGCATATGCCCTATGCCGCTGTAAGTATGGCGGAGTTTATGGTGGATGTTGGTTTTATTCCGGAAGCGCCTGAGCTAGAACCGATTTTGGACGATCAGTTTGTCAAGGCGCTGGCAGCTGAGTAAACGTTGGCAGATGTGGCCCTGTTTCTTCTCACAAGAGGTGTTTCTTCTCACGAGAGAAAGAGATGGGGCCTTTATCGTTAAGTTGTTGCTTGGATTTTGTTCCCCATGAAAACAGATGCGATCGCACCGAGTCAGACAGCGGCTGAGCAACCGGCACGGCGGGGGAGCTTAAAGCCTCGGGTATTTTGGCGGATGGGAGAGCCGATTCCTGTGCGACTAGATTGGGCTTTGCGTTTTGCGTCGGTGATTGTGCCGATAGTGCTGTGGTGGCTGTTGTCTAATAGTCCCTGGGTGAATCCAAAGTTTTTGCCGTCTCCGGTGGATGTGGTGGGGGCGTTTGGGCGGCTGTGGGAAAAGGGTCTGTTTCTCAATGACTTGACGGCGAGTTTGACTAGAGTGGGCGCTGGCTTTTTGCTGGCGGCAGTTGTTTCTGTGCCCATTGGCATTGCGATGGGGGCGTTTGCAGCGGTGCGATCGCTGCTAGAACCGATTATTGGCATTGTTCGCTATATGCCTGCGCCTGCGTTTATTCCTCTGTTGATTATTTATCTGGGACTGGACGAAGCGCCAAAGATTGCGCTGATTTTTATCGGGGTGATTTTCTTTAATACGCTGATGATTATGGATGCGGTGAAGTTTGTGCCAAAGCATTTGCTGGAGGCGACCTACACGCTGGGGGGCTCGCGCTGGCAGACGCTGATGCAGGTGATTACGCCGTATATTGTGCCGAATATTCTTGATACGTTTCGCATTAATATGGCGGCGGCGTGGAATCTGGTTGTTGTGGCGGAGCTGATTGCGGCGAATGAGGGCCTGGGGAAAAGGATTGCGATCGCACAGAAGTTTTTTCGCACGGACGAAATTTTTGCCTATTTGATTATTTTGGGTGTTATTGGTTTCTTATTTGACTTAGCTCTGAGACTGTTGTTGAAGTCAACATGCAAGTGGGCAGTGGACTAAAAGATTGTTGTTTTGATCTGTTGCTTTAAGCGGCTGCTTTGAGCGGTTGTTTTGAGCGGTTGCGTTGAGTTGTTGTTTTGAACTGCTGTTTTGAGCGGTTAGGTAAAGTTGTTAGGTAAAGTTGTTCTATGCATTTAGAAGTCTCTGATTTACATAAGCACTTCAAGACGTTGAAGGGAACAGTGACAGCGCTCAAGGGCGTAAATATGCATGTGGATCAAGGAGAGTTTGTCTGCGTGGTGGGGGCGTCTGGTTCGGGTAAATCGACGCTGTTGCGATTGGTGGCAGGTTTGGAAGTGCCGACGGCTGGCCGAGTAGCGGTGGATAATGAGCCGGTGATTGGCCCTGGGGCTGACCGGGGTATGGTGTTTCAAGACTACACCCTATATCCGTGGATGACGGTGCAGAAAAATGTAGAGTTTGGACTGAAGCTGCAGGGGGTAGATCAGAAGACTCGACGAGAGCAGGCGTCGTATTATTTGGAAATGGTGGGGCTAGCGGCATTTTCGTCGGCGCTGCCGAAGGCGCTGTCTGGGGGAATGAAGCAGAGGGTTGCGATCTCCCGCGCCCTCACCAGCCAACCCAAAATTTTGCTCATGGACGAGCCCTTTGGTGCCTTAGATGTGCAGACCAAAGAGACCTTGCAGCAGTTTATGCTGGATCTATGGGAGCGAACTGGCACAAGCATTTTGATGATTACCCACGATGTGCGCGAGGCGGTATTTTTGGCCCAGCGCATCTATGTGATGACGGCCAGACCAGGGACGGTGCAGGCTGAGATCGCTGTGGATTTGGGGCGATCGCGTACGCAAGAGACCCGTGAGCACCCTCAGTTTAAGGCCTACCAAGATGACGTACTCGCTCAGCTGATGGCCTCGGTGTAACTAGGCCAAGACGACTCTCTCAGTGTGGCAATCTCTAAAGTACCTGCCTGGGTACTGCCAAGTCGGGTAGAGGACTTTTACGCTTTAAACGTTCCTCTACTAAGACCGTGAGCGTTGCTGCTATGAGTACCTACGATAGTGATAAAGACGGCGAGCTGAGCCCCTACCTGGTGGAAGAGGACTCGTGGGGCAACATTATTATCGAAGTGCCTGCCACGTTGCCGCAGCCACAGCGGCGATATCGCCCGGCGCTAGCTCGGCCCTATCGCAACATAGGCGTGGGCTCAGATCCTGAGGAAGAGCCTACAGGAAATGCGCTACGGCAGATGTGGGTGATGTTTGTTGCTGTGGCAGTAGGCATGGCACTTGGCGCAGTCGTTTTGTTTGCGATTGGCGACTGGATGATTGCGATTAGCACGATGCCCATATGGGGATTGTTTTTAGTCGGGCTGTGGCGAGCTGTACAGGCAGAGCAACAGGCACACAAAAAGAAAGCACAGCGGCTGGCTAAGCGGCTACGCGATATGAGGGACTAATCTATTAAACTGTACCCGTGGCGTTGATTTTGGTCAGACTACGATGCGGGCACTGAAGCTAAAGGGCAAAGTTGATGAGGCTGGCAAGCTAATTGTAGACACAGATATTGACCTGAGCCCTGGTGAGGTAGAGGTCATTGTGTTGAGGGCTTCTCAAGCGGAAGAGGCCAATTCGCTGAGTACGACACTCGCTGCCCAAGATGTTGACAGATTGCCTATGAAGGCTAGCTTTGAAGAGTTTTCAGCATGGATGCTAGAAGGGCTCTCTTCAGTTCCTCAAAATTTTGATTCTGAGGAGGCTAGATGGCAATACCTGAAGGGCAAGCATCATCTATGAAGGTACTCATTGATACGAATGTCATTATCGATATGGCCATTCAGCGTGAGCCTTTTGCCAAAGCAAGTACTCAGGTAATTTTTCTTGCTCAAAATAAGCAGTTCCACAGCTATGTTTCTGCTGCTGCCATCAGCGATTTATATTATGTTTCGCGCAAAATGACTGGCCGTGCGGCAGCACTGTCGTTTCTAAAAAAGTTGGTCACGATTTGCGATATTGCACCAGTAGGAAGAACTTCTATTGAATCTGCCTTGGCTTCCAACTTTAAGGATGTTGAAGATGCTATTCAAAATCAGGTTGCTGTGGCTAATGGCATAGGTACTGTTGTGACGCGCAATATCAAGGACTTTACTCAATCTGAGTTGCAGATAGTTATGCCAGATCAGCTACTTAAGATGCTGACTTAGCTGGATGAGTGTGACTGAATTTTGACGGTAAATCTTGTCGTAGCTTTCTGTTGTTTAATAGTGACCTGACTGTACTGAAGTTTTCTGAGGATGCTTCCTATCAAGGCTGCTTGTTGGTTATGGTAGGGGCAATCTCTATGATTTTGCCGTTATATGAATCGTTATGCCCTGATTGTCGGGATTGATGAGTACAGTGCGAGTACTCCCCTTGGTGGTTATATCAGCCCTGGCCGGTTGAGAAAGGCCAGGAGCGATGCGGAAGCGATACATGCATTGCTGAAGGATCACGGTAACTTTAACGATATTTTGCCTTTATATGATGAGGCGGCGACTCATGCTGAGTTAGTGAAGGCTCTGAAAAATGTGCTGCTGGAGCAGGGGCCGCAGTCGGAGGTGTTGATTTATTATGCGGGGCATGGTTTTACGGCGCGGCCTACTGAGTTTGAGCGGCAGGGGTATTTGGCGACGTATGACTGCCAGCTAACGGGGCAGGGGGAAACGCTGACAGAGGTAAAGGATGGGCTGTCTTTTGCGACGTTGAATGGTGTGATTAGCCAGGCTCGGGAGAAGGGGCTGGCCGGGCTGGCGGTGTTTTTGGACTGTTGTGAGAGTGAGTTTGTCATTGAGCAATCGCTGATGAATAACAGGCTGAGTGGGTTGACTCAGCGGGGTTATTTTTTGAGTGCGGCCTGTCGGAGCTATGAGGTAGCGCGGGAAACAGGGACGTATGGGGTGTATACCGGCGCTTTGGTGGCGGCGCTAGAAGATAGAGCTGCCGGTGAGATGACGGTGAGCGAGGCGCACAATCGGGTGGTGAGAGCGCTGAAAGGATCGCGCCAGGAGCCGATTGCGTTTGGCTATGGCAACAGTATGGTGATGGTGAGCTATCAGAAGCCGTTGGGAAAAGAGGCAGCGGTTAGCGATCAAAATCCGTATCAAGGTCTGAAGGCGTTTCAGAAAGAGACAGCGCGGTTCTTTTTTGGGCGAGAAGAGGAGACGCTGCGGCTGTGGGAGCGATTGCAGCGGTCGAATTTTGTGGCGGTGCTGGGGCCTTCGGGGAGCGGGAAGTCTTCGGTAGTGCGGGCGGGGCTGGCAAAGCAGCTAGTGGATGAGGGCTGGCAGGTGCTGACGATGATGCCGGGTGGCGATCCGCCGGGGCGACTGCGGGCTGAGGTGGAGCGGTTTTTGGCGAAGTCCGAGGTGTCGGTGTCGGCGGGAGGACGGCGACGGCTGGTGGGTGCATTGGAGGGGGATGGATTGCTAGCTATGGCGGAGGCTTGGGCGGTGGAGCTGCCTGGGATGCGGGTGCTGTTGCTGGTGGATCAGTTTGAGGAGGTGTTTACGCAGTGCGCGGCAGATAAGCGAGATTGTTTTATTCGGGCGTTGGTGGCGGTGGGGCAGGCAAAGACGCCGCTGGCAGTGGTGATGACGATGCGGTCGGATTTTTATAATGAGTGGCTGGTGACGGGGCAGCCGTCAATGCTGGTGAGTGATTATTCTGTTCCTTTATCGCCGCTAAGAGGAGAGAACTGTGAGAATTTGAAGGCGGCAATTGTAGAGCCTGCGGGGTTGCAGGGATATGAGATTGAGGCGGAGCTGTTGGAGCTGCTGTTGGAGGATGTAACGGCAGAGGAGAATAGTTTGCCTTTGTTGGAGTTTGCGCTGGAGGCATTGTGGGAGGCAAGAGACACTGAAAAGAGAGTTTTGACGGTGACGGCTTACCGACAGATGGAGAAGCTGACGGGGGCGCTAAACCGGCAGGCGGAGAAGGTGTATGAACAAATGCGGGAGCCGGAGCGAATTTGGGCAAAGCGGATTTGTTTGCAGCTGGTGCGGATAGGGCGAGATGGGCGCGATACACGACAGCGGCAGCCAAAGGAGACTTTGTTGGCGTTGGCAGGAAAAGATGCTGAAAAGCAACAGATTGTGGCAGATGTGATTCAGGATTTGGTGGATGGGCGGCTGCTGGTGAGTGGTGGCGATGATGGGGAAGATGCGTATATAGATGTGGCCCATGAGGCGCTGCTGGAAGGGTGGCAGCGGTTTGCTGAGTGGCGACAGGAAGATAGAGCACAGCGGCAGCTGGAGCAACGGTTGCGAGATGCCTATGGGGAATGGATAGAGAAGGGTAAAAGTGAAAACTATTTGCTGTCTGGTGGATTGTTGGCGGAGCTGAGGGAGCGGCAGGAAGCGATAAAGGAGGCTTTAGCAGATGGGCGACCGGAACTAATGAGTTACTTTTCGCTCAGTGACAAGCGGGAGCAGCAAAAAGTCGCTGCGCTGGAGCAGGCTTTGGCAAAGGCTGATATTCAGGAGGCGTCGCGTAAAGTTCGTGACAAGCTGCTATTTACACCTGCGCAAACGGTGTCGGCGACGGTGTCTGCAATTTCGCTGGTGGGAGAGAGCCAAAAGGACTTTGACGGGCGGGTTGTGTATCCTTCACAAGATGCGTTGCATCGCGCTTGGTTTAAGATTCGCGAGCGCCTAAAGCTAGAAGGCCACAGCGGCTGGGTTAGGTCAGTGGCGTTTAGCCCCCAGGGAGATCGCATTGTCTCAGGCAGCGCTGACAATACGCTGCGGCTGTGGGACTTAGAGGGCAATGCGGTTGGATCGCCGTTTGAAGGCCACAGCAGCTGGGTTAATTCAGTGGCGTTTAGCCCCCAGGGAGATCGCATTGTCTCAGGCAGCGATGACAGTACGCTGCGGCTGTGGGACTTAGAGGGCAATGCGGTTGGATCGCCGTTTGAAGGCCACAGCGGCTCGGTTAGGTCAGTGGCGTTTAGCCCCCAGGGAGATCGCATTGTCTCAGGCAGCGCTGACAATACGCTGTGGCTGTGGGACTTAGAGGGCAATGCGGTTGGCTCGCCGTTTGAAGGCCACAGCGGCTGGGTTAGTTCAGTGGCGTTTAGCCCCCAGGGAGATTCTCCCGAGGAGAGGCTGC
>JBCBKQ010000019.1:0-35513 GCA_038521595.1 Cyanobacteria bacterium J06627_28
ACGAGATTGCCGTTGTTTTTGACGGTGGCTCCAGTGACAGAGAGAGAATTTGTTTTGCCGTCGCTTAGGATGGCGGATAGGTGGGCAGCTTTGAGGAGGGCCCCAAAATCGCTGTCATCGCCCAGCCAGATCCAACGACCGGCGCCCTCCTCAAAGCTGCCCACCTATCCGCCATCCTAAGCGACGGCAAAACAAATTCTCTCTCTGTCACTGGAGCCACCGTCAAAAACGACGGCAATCTCGTCATCCAGGCCCAATCGTTCTCCAACCCTCGCCGCCCCGACGGCACAGCCCTAACAAAAAACCCTGGTAATACCGCAGGCTCTCCCTTTGACTACACCATCGAAATCACTAGCGACCTTGCCACTGTCATCAGTACCAATGCTCCAGGCTGGTCTTAGGGCAGACGAGTAGCCTCTATGGCAATGCGGCATCAAAAAATACAGCTGGTGAAACATGAAAGAACTTCGAAAGTTCCTGAATATGTTCTACAGTCAGGTTCCGGCGTCGATTAGTCTCCTTGTCATACTCTGAATGTAAGAACAGGATAAATCCGATAACGCAGCAGCCTAACTTAAAAAAGGCTTAGCTCTTACAGCTGCGATCGCACCCACTGTCTAAATTCAATCTCCGCCGCGACTTCATTGAGCAATGCTGACTCTAAAAAACGGTATAAATCGGCCTTCTCTAGCATTGGGAAAGTGGGGGAGCGATCGCGCTCTTCATAAGCCCCGTTTACCAAACACAAAATCCGCCACACCTGACCATTAAATCGCCAAAACTCAGGCACGCCCATCCCCGCATAAAGCGCATCTTTTGCAATATCAGTATGGGTAATATCGATCTCTACAACCAAGTCGGGCGGCGGATCAGTGGCTAAGTTAATTTCATGGTCTGCAACCAAGTTAAAGCTTTGAATGTAGTATCCGTTGTCAGGTTCAGCACTCTTGAGCAAATCTTCTCTATCGAGCGTCGTCGAGCCCATCGTCTTAATCATCTGCCCCGTTTCGACAACGAGAATTCTAATGAAAAGCTCAATCAAACGCGCAAAGCGTTCATGCCGTTCTAGTGGCATCGTAATTTCTAAAACTCCCCTGTCATAGGTAAAGCGAGCCTGGCTACGCTCAGTTAACAGCGACTGAATTTGCTTAAACGCCTGCCAGTCTAGGTTTTGAAAGGCTACACGCTTTTCACCGACGAGTTTTGCCGGAGGAGCAGGAAGAGAGATAGCAGCGGCTTCTTTCACATTCATACAGCCATGATGAACTCATTCTTTCCAGCATTATGACATCATTGTTTGTCACCAGCTTTCTTAGGATTCGCCAATAGGATTCGCCAAGTATTATATTTTTGGTTCACGCACTTCCGGTATCACGCACGAGGGAATTTCTTATGGTCGACTCAGCTGCTGTCCGCATCGAAAAAGACTCCATGGGCGAACTCGAAATCCCCAACGAGGCCTACTACGGCATCCAAACGCTGCGTGCCATCGAAAACTTTCCCATCAGCGGGATCAAGCCGCTGCCTACCTATGTAGACGCTTGCCTACTCATCAAGCAAGCCACCGCCCTCGCCAACAAGGAGCTAGACTGCATCCCTGCAGACATCGGCGATGCCATCGTCCAAGCGACAAACGAGATTCTCAAAGGCGACCTGCGAGACCAGTTTGTGGTAGACGTCTACCAGGCGGGCGCAGGCACCTCCCACCATATGAATGTCAACGAAGTGCTTGCCAATCGAGCGCTCGAGATCTTAGGTGATGAAAAAGGAAACTACAGCCGCGTCAGCCCTAACGACCATGTAAATTATGGCCAGTCTACAAACGATGTCATTCCCACTGCAATTCGAGTGGGCGGCATCCTCGCATTAGAGCATTCGCTGTATCCAGCTTTAGAAAATGCTCTGGTCACGCTGAGCATCAAAGCGACCGAATTTGAAAACGTGGTGCGCTCAGGCCGTACCCACATGCAGGATGCCGTGCCTGTCCGCTTAGGGGAGGGCTTTCGCGCTTGGGAACATATTCTCACGAGTCATGAAGAACGCATTAGATCCGCCGCCGCTGAACTCGCGGTGCTGGGCATTGGAGGCAGTGCCACAGGAACCGGGCTCAACACTCATCCCAAATATCGCTTCCGCGTTTGCGAAATTCTCACCGATTCGCTCAAGCAGCCGATTACCAGCGCGCCACATCTAATGGCTGCGATGCAGAGTATGGCTCCCTTTGTTGCCGTCAGCAGTGCCCTAAAAAATCTAGCCCAAGACCTGATAAAAATCTCTCATGATTTGCGCTTACTAGACTCTGGCCCCAAAACAGGCCTCAAGGAAATTCAGCTGCCTGCCGTACAGCCAGGATCTTCGATTATGCCGGGTAAGTACAATCCGGTGATGGCGGAGATGACCTCGATGGTGTGTTTTCAGGTGATGGGCTACGACCAAGCTATTACCTTTGCCGCCCAGGCAGGTCAATTAGAACTCAACGTCATGATGCCGCTCATCGCCTACGACCTCATCCACAGCATTGAAATATTAGGAAATACCGTCAAAGCATTGGATGAGAAATGTCTGCAGGGCATTACGGCTTTTCCTGAAAAATGTGCAGGCTATGCAGAAGGGAGTTTGGCGCTGGTAACGGCGTTGAATACACATATTGGGTATTTGAATGCGGCTGCGATCGCAAAAGAATCCCTCGAAACCGGCAAGCCCCTCCGCCAGCTCGTCCTCGAACATGAGCTAATGGACGAAGCGACCCTCAACGAAGTCCTAGACCTTCAAAAAATGAGTCGCATTGCACCAATGAAATAGATTGCGTTGCATCATGAAATAGAAAAAGCAGTTATCTAATCAATACTCAAACCGCTTAAACGTTTTATCTACGCCCTTCTATGACATACAGCACTCCTCAACCACCAGCGACCCAAGAAGATGCCTGGTGGGTACAGCAATGGGTAGATCTGCTCAACTCTTATCGCTTCAAAAAGCGCTTGGAGCGGGGCCGCAACTATGCCCGCCAAGGCAACATTCTCAGCCTAGAATTTAAAGAGTCTAAGGTGCACGCCACCGTACAGGGTACCGCAACTGAGCCCTATCAGCTGTCTATTTGGATAGAGCGCTTCCCCGATGAAGACTGGGGCTTTGTCATCGACACGCTGGGACAAAAGGCACTTTACTCGGCGCAGCTGCTCGCAGGAGAAATGCCCGACTCCATTGAGGCTGTTTTTACCAGCAATGGCCTTAGCCTATTCCCGTTTACCCTTGCCGACGTAAAGTCCAAGTGCAGCTGCCCCGACCCCAAAAATCCCTGCAAGCACATTGCAGCTGTGTACTATCAGCTCGGAGACTTTTTTAGAGAAGATCCGTTTGTACTCTTTCAGCTGCGAGGGCGCACTAAAGAACAAATTTTAGAAGCCTTGCGTCAGCAAAGACAGCAGAGCATTGGCGCAGAAACTGGCACATCTGCCGAAAGCGCAAAAAAAGAAGAGACCGCCACGGAAGATACAGCAAAGCGCAAAACTGGTAGCAAAACCAAAAGTAAGGCAAAAAAATCAACTCAGCTTTCGTCAGCAGACACCCCTCAGCAGCCCGTAAAACAAATCGCTGCGGGCCAACAGTCCATAGAAACTTTTTGGCAATATAACGAGCCAATTGACCCGTCGCTAGTCGTGATTACGCCAGCTGAGCAGACCGTTTTAGACGTTATTGGCGATATGCCGCTGGCTACAACCGAAGCGCAGGTGGTCACAGAACACTTTAAAGCGCTGTATCAAGCCGTGGCACAGCAAGCCATGATGACGGCGCTGAGCTGATGTCTTTAGCTTAATCCAGACAACAGGACTGTTCGGTAAGTCTTAAACAGCCCTGTTGTATGGATGATTTAATTTTGAAACGGCCTTTGGTGTAGCGCTTTAGCTCACCATGGCCAAGAGCCGGCGTAGACCTGCCCAGCCAATAAAAGCGTATACAAATCCCATAAGTAGGCTACTGAGCACAACCCGCGTCGTGGCCTTCAACGTCAGCGTAGGATTCGCTTTAACACGGTCAGTGGCGACCTGTTTTTCTTCACTGATACGGTTTTGCAGGTTGGTTTCTAGCTCGCCCACCTGAGAGCTTAAAAAGCTGTCTAGTTCTTGAGGGTCGTTACGAAAGCGCTCAAACTGTTCAATCTGAGCGGCGTCTAATTCACCGCTAGCTACCGCTGCCTGAAACTGTGATTCGTCAGCGAGCAGCGCATCAATTTGAGTCTTGCTCTGCGCTAGCTGCTCATTTAGGCGGCCCTGTAGTTCTTCTGTTGCTAGCACAGACTGGTTTTCTATCAGGGCGAGTTCATTGTTGAGCTGCCGGTTCGCATTCCAGGGATACAGGAACATGATGAGGATAAAAATCAGGCCCAGCAAAGAAGAGAGCAAACAGGTCCAAAAGCGAAGATCTGTCGCAAGACTCGCTTTTCGAGAAGACTTACCGATGGTAGTGTCTACCCAATAACCGGCAATCAACAACGCAATCCCAACTAACGGAACGATACCTCTCTCGACTATGCTACCCATCGTGCCTACGAGCCAGGCAGGCTCACTCAGCTGAGGCGGAAATAGCAGCAAAATGAAATCAATCATCGCCACTAGGATGGTCGCGGCACCAACTAGCTTTAAAGAGATCGCAGCTAGCGGTGAGGGAATGTCGTTTTGTTGAGAAGGTGTCATAAAAGTTCCGCAAGGTGCATTTGGCTACACCATTTTGCCCCCGAATGTGTCTGTACTTATCAATATTTTCAACAAGAATAAAGCAAAGTTGATGAAATAGCGATCCACACCTGGCCACTTTCTGAGGTTACCGCGTACGATTCATCATTCATTCGGATCCAAAGCAGACTCAGAATAGGCCACGTTTATCTGGCTTTTGCTTTCATACAGCCAGTTCAGTCTTTTGGGATCTAAGTGGGCGTAGTACATAACCTTTAGCAGCTGGTTTAGCAGGGCTTGCCGGTAGATGCCGCGCTGCCGAAAGCGACGGGCTGAGGTAGTCACTTTTACAGGTGCGATCGCAGGTTTTCCCCACTGATTTAACGCTATACTCAGCGCCGTGTCTTCAAAAATGTCCATATCTGGCACGCCGCCAATCTCCATCAGCACCTCTCGACTGGCAAAGATGCAGTGGTCTAAGTAGAGGATGCCTTGGGGCGAAAAAATGCTTGGGCGCGATCGCACCCGAGTCGAATACCAAGACGTAAACCGCAGCAGCCAATGATCCATATCAAACCCATGGATAAACCCACCCCACACAGCCTGCTCTGCGAATAAAGTCGCTGCTGCCTGCTGTAGAGCGATCCGTTCTGGCAGCAGCGTCGCCGGATGATGCAGCAACACCCATTCGCCTTTGCTCGCTTTTATGCCTTCTGTCAGACGCTGCGCTCGGTTTATGGCAGCTGTCTCAATAATATCCACCGCCGGAAACTGCCGTACAACCGCCAGCGTGTCGTCACTACTGGGGCTCACCACCGCAATAATCTGCTTTTCGCCCGCTTGAGCCAATAAATTTTCTAGAATGCGAGGCAGATAGCCATGACGCGATTCATTAAAACAAGGCAACACAACTGAAAACATAGCCAAGTCACCCTTAAGCTGCCATCAACGCTCTTGAAGGCCATTCATATATAAGGCGCTTATTAAAGCCCTCCGTAACAGCCATCATCTAAAGCCACAAGAAAAGCATAGGAAAAGATAGGAGATTTGTGATGACCCCTACCGTAGAAATTTTGGCCGATAAGGCTGCGCTAATTGACCGAGCCAGTGAATTGATGATTGCGACTTTGAAAGATGCGATCGCAGCCAGAGGCCGGGCCACTGTGGCCCTTTCCGGTGGCAGCACGCCCAAACCGCTCTATGCCTCCCTCATTTCTGCCGATCTCCCTTGGGAAAATATCTACGTCTTCTGGGGCGACGAACGCTACGTTCCCCACGACCACGAAAAAAGCAACGCCCGCATGGCCCGCGAAGCCTTACTAAACCATGTGCCCATTCCAGCTGAAAATGTTTTCCCCATGCCAACTGGTGCCAATGACCCAGCCACAGATGCGGCCAAGTACGAAAGCACGCTCAAGGCATTCTTTAAATCTGATCCAGGCGATATACCTGCTATTGACTTCGTGCTAGAAGGCATGGGGGACGATGGCCATACGGCATCGCTATTTCCAAAAACGGAGGCACTAGATGTGCGCGATCGCCTCATCACCGTAGGCAACCACGACGGCGAACCTCGCATCACCTTCACCGTTCCTATGATTAACAGTGGCCGCAAAGTTGTCTTCCTTGTCGCAGGCGAAAATAAGCAGCAAGCGCTTTCAAACGTTTTCTCCACAGACGCTGACGACCATATGTATCCCAGCAAACTTATCCAGCCAGCTAGCGGCACTCACTGGCTACTCGATGCAGCCGCTGGCCCAGGCATTCCCGACGCCTACAAATAGGCCTGCTCAAGCAGGTTGTCTCCGTATAGTTTGAAACAAACGCTCGAGATAATCTGTTCGGAATGTTGGCGGAATATTGACTGTCTTCATTGTTGATATAGCCAGTGCTCTAAGGTGTTAGCTCTGCATGGTGTTAGCTCTGCATAATGTGCTAGCACTATTAAAATTACCCTACCTTTGTCTTCTTCCTCTGCGGCCTATCTCTGCCATGATTAACTGCCCTAACTGCAACCATCAAAATCCCGACGGCGCACTCCAGTGCGAAGCGTGCTACACACCCTTGCCCGCAATGGCCAAATGTCCTCATTGCAACGCCGACGTCCAGGCAGATGCCAGCTTTTGCGGGCAGTGCGGCAGCGACCTAAGAGAAAGCGGCACAGCTACCGGCAATGCCGTCGCTGTAGAAGAGACAGAAACGACTGCTAGCGGCACCATTGTCAGTGAGGCCGGTGAATTTGGTGTCAGCAGCGGAGCGGGTAGCAGCAATGAAGCAATGGCCACCATGAAGACTCAGAACTTCCTGAACCAAGAAGCGAGCAGTCCCGAGCCCGACGTAGCAATGCCCGATCTTGTCACCCCCGATCCACTCATCATTCCAGATCCCATTACCCCAGCAGTAGAATCTAACAGCGAATCCGAGAGCGCAGTAGCAAAAGAGGCAGAAAACGAACCCGCTAACACCGTTGAACCCTTAATAGAGCCACCTGAGATAGAAACGCCTGAGGTTCAAGCATCCGCCGTAGCCCCTGAACAAAATGGGCTCCCTGAGATACCCAATGTATCTGGGCCATCGGTATCAACGCCGACACCCACACCGACACCCATGTCGATCCCCGCGCCAACGCCGACACCCACACCGGCACCCACACCCGCCGTTAGCCCCGCAGCCACTCAGCTGCAAGTCAGTAGCGTTCGGCTCAAGCAGGTACAAACCAATACCGTAATTGAGCTACCCAGACAGCTATCTGTGGTACGGATTGGGAAACCTAATGAACACACACCACCCGACATTGATGTCTCTGGGTTTCCAGATTCCGAGATTGTTTCCAGGGTACATGCCAACATCCGAGTCGAAGGAGATACCTATTTCCTAGAAGATGTGGGCAGCTCAAATGGAACTTACATCAATGGACTGCCCCTGCCCGTGGGCAACCGTCATCGGCTACGGTCGGGCGATCGCATTGCCTTGGGCAAAGGCGATAAAGTTAGCTTTATCTTTGAAAACGCTTAGCCAAAAAGACAGTCACTTTATCTAGAGGGTCTTTTTGCAGCAGGCATTCTTTGAGAGCGCGCGCTTTTTGGTGTGACCTTTGTCGTATCCATCTGGTCTTGCACTGTGCCTGCTTGTAATAACGTCATTACCCTGTCGCTGCTTCATCCGATTGATAAAACGCCCGTACAAAGCTGGACTTTTGAGGAAGAGCCTGTCGTCCGTATCGGTCGCTCTGTAAACAATGACGTGGTGCTCTACAGCGCCGTGGTCTCTCGGCACCATGTAGAACTGCGTCAGACAGAAGACGGCTGGGTTATTCATAACACTGGCACCAATGGCACCTACCTGGCCGGACAGCGCATTGATAGCAACCCTGTGCACGATGGCCTCGTCATTCGGCTAGCTCGCTCTGGCCCCAATATCCAAATCAACCTGACTCGCCAAACCAAAGGCATGTCGTCTATCCACGCGCTCATTGCTAAGCAAAAAGCGGCACAAGAAGCAAAGTAAACCGATAGCGAAGTAAACCGATAGAAAAGTAGACCGATAGAAAAGTAAACCAATGGCATTCACCTCATAACGGTCTACTTGTCACGATCTTGCCAAAAGGCCGCTATTCACTTTACGGGTAGCGGCCTTTTGACATGTTAGATTTTGTTCTATAGCTTCTGAAGAGTTGCTTAGGATACTCGCTAGGAGCTACAACCCTTGTCAAACAAGCAACTCTTCTGAGCAAACGTCCTAATGCATTAGGACGTTTGCTGTATAGCTTCTGTCGAGTGAGTTAGGACATTATTAATGATCGCTGAAACCGTTTAGTATCAGCAACTAACTCGACTAGCAATCGACGGATGCATCCGTCGATTGCCACATCACAGCAATTCTTAGAACTCTCACAAAGCCTATGGCAAGAGGCGATCAGGTTTATGCGTATCGAAATGTCATGGGCGTGCCTTATGAGCACCACGGCATTGACTGCGGTGATGGCACGATTATTCACTACGGCAAACTGGGCGAGGCGGCCATTACTCGCACCTCCCGAGAAACCTTTGCCCGAGGCGGGCCCATCTATATCAAGTCTCAACCCACTGCCTATATCCCACAGGTCGTAGTAGAGCGAGCCGAAAGTCGCCTAGGCGAAAAGCAATACGACCTCTTTTTTAATAACTGTGAGCACTTTGCCAACTGGTGCAAAACGGGGCGCAATGAATGCTTGCAGCTCAGCAATTTTGGCCTGCGCTTCGACCAAATCAAGCGCCCTCAAATAGATGAGTTGGCTAGGCAGGCAGCTCAGACAGGGACGCCCGAAAAAACCATGCGGCTATTTAAAACAGCCCTTGAAAATATTGCCCTTGCCACCCGCACCCTCTTACCAAAGTATGAGCAATCTATGCAAGATGCACTTACCTGGCACCAAGTAGCGCAGAAAGCCCTGAGACAAAACCGCGAAGACCTCGCCCGCGCCGCGCTTCACCGCAAAGTCACAGCCCGAAAAGCAGCCGTTGAGATCAAAGGTCAGCTCACTCAGCTCTCTGACCTGCAGCTAAATATGGAGCAAAATCAAGCCTTCGTGCAAAATCGCTTGATTTAGTCCCTCAGTATCTATTGTCATGATACTGAGGGTTTTATTTTCACTTTTTAGGCCAATATGGCACTATTGGAAGGTATTTCGCTAAAGATCGTCACAAAGCCCCTGTATCTTTTGCGTAACGCCCATGCAGCAGCCCCCTTTGTCTAAATTCCTTCGATCTCAGTTAGTGTCTCAATGCACGACGGGCAAACGTGTCGCCAGATATATGTTTGGTTCACTTGCCCCTCGACTTCTCGCTCCTCGACTTCTCGCTCCTCGACTTCTCGTTCCTCTACTTACAGTCACCTTCGTTTCGCTAACCGCCACCGCTCAGACAGCGTCACAGGCCAATCCACAAACCAATCCGCCAGCCGACCCGCAGGCCATTACAGATGCCAGTGACTGCGTACCGTCAGGCGGTCTTTTCGACGCACCGGACAGCAGCCGACGCACCATCGCAATGAACGACGGCGCAATCAGGTTTTCTATTCCTGAAAATTACCAAACCATCCGCTATGGCTCGCAGATAGACGTTCTATCGCCAAATAACTACGCTCTGATGGAATGCCTCAGTGACAACAATCTCGAAGAGGTTCGTCCCTATGGCGTCACAGTAGCTATTATCCAAGGCGCACTCACCGAAACCGATATTCGCGGAGAGCTGACGCAGCGCGAAGGTCAGTTTTGGGGCACGACATCAACGCCAAATGGCAGGGCATTTATGCACACAACAAACTGCAGTGAAGATCTGGTGCATCTGAGCCTGCCAATGCCAGACCAAGCCATCACCATTGTCTTTACAACAGATACAGATGGCACAGGGTGGATTATTCAAGAGAACGTTTTCGAGACTATTTTAGGAACGCTTCAAGTCGAACAGTAGGTATCGAACAGTAGGCATCGAGCAGTAAGCATCGAACAGTAGGCCGAGTCAGATCGTCGGCCCTGGTGAAAACAGATATCGGCTAGTGAATGTCTAGTGAATATCTAGTGAATGTCGTAGCCAAATACATTGGCATCGGCTTCGCCCAGGTTGATGTCACCAAGGCCGTACTCTTGCCAGCGACGCGTCACTAGCTCTGCCATGATGGGGTCTGATTCTAGCTGTTCGCCCCATTCGTGCTCTGTTTCGGGGGGTACTTTAGTCGTGGCGTCAATGCCCATGCGGCTGCCTAGGCCCAGACGCTCGTTGGCAAAGTCCAGTGAGTCAAAGGGGCTATCTGGCAAGATAAACACGTCACGAATGGGGTCTACCTTGGAGGTCACGGCCCACACGACCTGACGCGGGTCTCGAATGTTGATGTCTTTATCGACGACAATGACAAATTTGGTGTAGGTAAACTGCGGTAGCGCTGTCCAGAAGGCCATAGCCGCTCGGCGGGCCTGCCCAGGATAGGATTTGTCGATGGAAATAATGGCGGCCTTATAGCTAAGCGCTTCCATAGGGAGAAAGAAGTCAACAATTTCAGAGACTTGTTGCCGCAAAATAGGCGTGTAGATGCGGTTGAGTGCGATCGCCATCATGGCTTCTTCTTTAGGTGGGCGACCGCTAAAGGTGGTGAGATACACCGGCGACTTGCGGTGGGTCATACAGTGAAAGCGAATTAGCGGCGCATCACGATTAATGCCGCCGTAATAGCCCATATGATCGCCAAAGGGGCCATCAGTCGCGGTTTCACCCGGCGTAATGGTGCCTTCTAAAACAAACTCCGACATAGACGGCACTTCAAGATCGACCGTTTTACACTTGGCCAGCGAAATGCCTCTGCCGCTGTAGAGTCCGGCAAAGAGCCACTCAGAAAGATCAACAGGGATGGGGGTAGCTGCGGCCAGAATGATCAGAGGATCGACACCGATTGCGATCGCAACCTCCAAATTCTTCCCCCGCTCTGCCGCCTTGCGCAAATGCCTAGCGCCACCGCGCACAGACAGCCACTGCACCGTCATTGTATTGCGACTTTGTAGCTGCAAACGGTACACACCCACATTCGGCACGCCCGTCTCACAGTCCTTTGTAATCACCAGCCCCAGCGTCACCACACGCCCACCGTCTTTGGGATAGGGGCGAATCATGGGGATTCGAGTCAAATCAACCTGGTCATCTAGTCGAACGACCTGTTGGCAAGCGGGCAGCCAATCCCTAGACGGCTTTGCTTTGACCACATCAAACAGAACTTTGCCTAAATCAATTGCCTGAGAGAGCTTCTTCGGCGGCTTGGGCTGCTGCAGCATGCCGAGTTTTTTACCTAGCACCTCTAGCTCTTCTGGGCGCTCCATACCCATCGCCCAGCACACCCGCTCAACGGTGCCCAGCAGGTTGACCACCACTGGATAGGGTGAACCTTTTACGTTCTCAAAAATGACTGCTGGGCCACCTGACTGCAGCAGTCGGTTAGAAATTTCAGCAATCTCTAAATTGGGATCGACCTGCGCTTTTACAGTTCGTAGCTGCCCACGCGCCTTGACTGTCTTTAAAAAGTCCCGCAGATCCTTCGCCATAACAAACAAACAGGGTTACATCACCCGTAAAAAACCTTGTTAGTCAACATGAGAGTTCGCCGTCAAACTGCGGCCTCACATCATTGTGACTACATGAAGGAATGTAACACTATTTACCTATCAATTACCTGCCAGCGCTGATTTCTGAAGCTGCATCAGCTCACTAATCCCCTTTTCGGCATAGTCGAGCATTCCATTTAGCTGGGTGCGGGTAAAGCTACCTTCTTCAGCGGTACCCTGCACTTCAATGAATTCCAGCTTGTCGTTCATCACGACGTTAAAATCTATATCGGCGGCAAAATCTTCGGGATAGTTTAAATCTAGAAAGGGGTCGCCCTCTAGCAGTCCTACGGAAATGGCGGCGATTTGATGGCGGATGGGGGAGGTGGTGAGTTCGCCGGTTTTTATGAGGTGTGCGATCGCATCTTCCAAAGCAACATACGCCCCCGTAATAGAGGTTGTGCGCGTCCCCCCGTCCGCCTGCAATACATCTGCATCTATTGTTAACGTCCGCTCGCCCAGCGCATCCAAATCTAGCGACGCTCGCAAACTCCGCCCAATCAGCCGCTGAATCTCTTGCGTACGACCAGAGAGCTTCATAAACTCGCGAGACTTTCGCGTCTGCGTAGCCCCCGGCAGCATCCGATACTCTGCCGTCAACCAGCCCTGACCAGAATCCTTTAAAAACCGAGGCACGCCTTCTGTCACAGACGCCGTACACAGCACCCGAGTATTACCGCAGTGTGCTAGCACAGACCCAGCTGAATAGTTCGTGAACTGTCGCTCAAACTTAATAGGACGCAGCTGGTCGGGCTGTCGATGGTCGGGGCGTTGCCAAGTCATAAGCTACCAAAAGCGCGTCGTCGGCCTCAAACAGACCTCAACCATACTCGCACAGTAAGCCGTCAGAGTACCCAAGTTCAAAAGCAGATTAAACAACTTTTCTTATTTCCGACACATAGCGCATTATTTCCACTTCTGAGCATTAACTACGCTATATTTGGTTGGTCATATGCTGACACTAGACATCCAGACACCAGACACCCTGGCACTAGACATAATGGTTTCACAGCTGAGAGCTATCCCCGGCGGCACGACCCCTTCACCCAGCGTCCGCCACCATCCTATGCTTCGTGCCATCGAAGGCACCGTTCAGGTTTTTACCTCGCAGCATCGCACCTTTTTTACCAATGTCATGGTGCAAGCCATGCGAGCGTCTGAGCAAGGTCTCCCCGTTTTGGTCGTACAGTTTCTCAAAGGCGGCATTGGGCAAGGCCCCGACGCACCCATGAGCATGGGTCAAAGTCTAGACTGGATTCGGTGCAATAGCCCTGAGTGCATCCAAGGGCCCAACGTCGAACCCGACACTCACGCAGCCATTCAAGCCCTTTGGACGCATACCAAAGCCGCCATCTACGCAGGCAAATACAGCCTGATCGTGCTTGACGAGCTGAGCCTTGCCATCGACTTTGGCCTCATTCAAGAAAACGAAGTCCTCACCTTGCTCAAAGAGCGCCCTGCCCACGTAGAAATTATTCTCACTGGGCCACAAATGCCCGAGTCCTTACTCACAGTTGCCGATCAGATTACAGAGTTTCGCCGCAACTTTATGATGTAGCCTGCACCGCACTGCAAGCCACTTTAGCCAGGCCGCTATCGGCTAAGGCAGCAGCTGTTCCTGTAAAATTAGTGCCGTTGCCTAAAAAAATAAAACAGCCAAAAAATTAAACAGCCAAAAGGCGGCGAAGGAGACCTGACCGGCCAATGATTAAAAATGACGCATGGATCAAATCAGCTGCTAAGGCAGGCATGATTGAGCCTTTTGAAGAATCGCTCATTCGCCGCGTACAGCTGCCCACACACGGACATGAAACCCCCGTCATCAGCTACGGCCTCTCCTCCTACGGCTACGACATTCGCCTATCGCCCAACGAATTCCGCATTTTTCGCCATGTGCCCGGCACCGTCATTGACCCCAAAAACTTCAACCCCGAAAATCTAGAGCCCTCAGCACTCAAGCAGGATGACAATGGCAGCTACTTTATTTTGCCGGCCCATTCCTACGGCCTGGGCGTGGCCCGCGAGCGTCTACAGATGCCCAATAACGTCACCACTATCTGCATTGGCAAAAGTACCTACGCCCGCTGCGGCATCATTGCTAACCTCACCCCCGCAGAAGCAGGCTGGCGCGGCAACCTCACCCTAGAGTTTTCTAATTCTTCTAGCGCCGACTGCCGCATTTACGCCAATGAAGGCGTCGTTCAGCTGCTCTTTTTAGAAGGCGAGCCCTGCGAAGTCAGCTACGACACCCGCCAGGGCAAGTATCAAGACCAGCCGGAGGCAGTCACCATTGCGCGAATATAGGATAGCGCAGTCGTAAGGGTTAGAAATTGCTACGAAACGCGCGTGATTACCCTGAAAGAAGAGGGAAATTAGCTTGTAATGTCTAATACGTCCACAAAGCTACCGGCTTCGTCGCCAGTTAAACCAGTTTTCGGCCCAGTCTCGTCGCCAGTTTCCTGGCTGCCAGCGCGATCGCGTCGCTTTCTGGGCAGCAGTTCTCACTAAACCTGATAAGCTCTGCGCTGTTGGTAGCCCTGGCAATCGCTCTACAGCAACCAATAAATCATTCACGGGTCTCCCTATCATCAGCGCCAACGGCTCAATCAGCTCATTTGCACCGTCACCCAACAGATGAATACTTTGTAATTTATCTCGTTTACAAATGAGCTTGCAAAGCGCTGGCTGGGGGCTCAACCGACTGAGGTCAGTACTATTGGAACTACTCGCCGTCCAAACGCGGTAGTCTCTATCAGCGCTGTATGGAACGCTGCCTTCCTGAGCAAATTTTGGGGTCACGCCGACCCGAGCAAAATGACCATAGCCCTCAGGAATTAGGCCATAGTCAACGGACTGATTAGGCCAAAATAGAGCATTTTTTACCGCCACTAAGGCCTCTTGCTGAGCAACAGCCCTGTGGACGGCCCTGCCATGTAAAAGTGACCCACAGGCAAATAAACGAGGATGCGCCAGCTGCAGGTACTTATTTGAGAATAAATAGGTGCGTCCCTGTCGCGGGTATTCGGCATCTGGATATTGAACAACTGGTCGCTGCACAGAATCAGGCAGCACAAAGGCAGGCTTACGTCTTTCTAAAAAGAGAGACGTTTCTGCAATTGTTTGTAGGTTGCTCTTAGAGGCGCGATTGATTACTTCTGCTGAAGTAACGATCTGTATGCCCGAGATTATGAGCTGCGATCGCACATACCCTCGAACCTCACTATCCTCATATCGCAACAGCCGATCAGCCACCAACGTCACCTTCACACCCAGCGCACC
Organism: Cyanobacteria bacterium J06627_28; assembly: GCA_038521595.1. GTDB lineage: Bacteria > Cyanobacteriota > Cyanobacteriia > Phormidesmidales > Phormidesmidaceae > Phormidesmis. The sequence goes on from JBCBKQ010000019.1 coordinate 15,079, forward strand.
GAGTGCATCCGCCCACATCACAGACTCAGGCGATCCACCCCAAATCCACAGGGACTCGGGCAATGCTTTTGCCTGCAAGAGACTTTCAATTCCAGTAAGCGCTGGCCGAGCTAACGCGCCTACACCTGCTTCAAAAATTGGATAGGGCACTGACCCATAGGCCGCCAATACCGCACGCGCCGTCAGCTGGCGCTGGGCGACTGTCACCGTCAAACGGCGTGATAAACCCTCAGGCATCGCCGCGATCACATCTACCCCCGCCGCACCGAGCGCAGTCAATGCCAGATCTGGCAATTGAGTCTCTGAGGCAATTCGACTCCACTCTAAAACAGCTTCCCAGTTAAGAGATAAAGCCGCATTTCCCAACGATTGGGACGCGAATTGACGCTCTGCTTGCGGAAACGCTGACTGATAAAACAAGCTACTGACGGCCTGTTGCCGTTGCCCATCGGCCAGCTGCTGCAGGGCACACAATAAGTAGCTTGCCTGCTGACGCTGAGCAAATAATCCTGGTGGCTCCACCAGCGCTACCCGCGCACCATAGCCCACCGCCGCGCGCGCTGCGATTCGCCCCTCCAGCGTCCCACCCAAAATCACTAAATCATAGTCAACCGGCACACTACACCTCTACTAGCGTAGGCAGCACGTCAGCCAGAGCCTGAAGCAGTCGCTGATTGTCGGCACGGCTTTTGACGGCGACACGAAAGTAGCGATCACCCAACTCCGAAAAGCTAATACAGTCACGAATATAAATTTGATGCTGCCGTAGCAATTGCGCTTGCAGCGCCGTTGCCGAGCATTGAGTCTCTACTAAAAAGAAATTTGCGCAGCTAGGTAGTGGCTCTAGCCCTGGCAGAGCAGATAGCCCCTGAAACAAGAACGCATTCTCTGCCATTAGCCACTGCCACGTTTTTTGTTGAAACTCAATGTCTTGCAGCGCAGCGATACCAGCGGCAGCAGCAAAGGTATTCACCGCCCAGGCATCCCGCCAAGACTGCCAGCGTGAAAGGGTTTTAGGCTGTGCGATCGCATACCCTAACCGAATTCCCGGCATACTATAAAACTTCGTAAGCGAGCGAATCACAACCAAATTATCAAACTCACTGATCCATCCAATCACGCTTTGCTCGCACTCAGGCGGCAAAAAATCCATGAAAGCTTCGTCTACGACAACTAAGGCAAATTTTGAGATGAGCGATCGCACCTGCTCTCGCGAAAATAGCGCCCCCGTCGGATTATGAGGATTATTCAGCAAAAATCCACAGCGATTGAGAGGGATATCCCCGTTTAGATTGTCTTCCCAGCCTTTAAATCGCCAACCCTCATCCAACCGCAGCGACACAGGAGAGCACTCACCACCAAAGGCAGACAGGGCCCGGGCATAATCACTAAATCCAGGCACTAATTGAAACGTTGGCCCAGGCAGATCAGCCAAGTCTCGGGCCGCCCAGGTCAGCAGTTCAGCAGCACCATTGCCAGCCAGGACACAGTGAGAAGGGATAGCGTGATGGGATGCGATCGCCTCTCGCAAATCCGCATAAGCCGGATCAGGATATGCAGCCACATACGAAAAAGCCGCCTGGATCGCTTGTTTCACAGAAACAGGCGGCCCAAGCGGACTAATACTAGCTGAAAAATCTAAAAGCTCATCAGGAGAACAAGACGCCATCTGAGCTGCCCAAGGCAAATTTCCGCCATGAACGGGTCTATCCATAAAAAGCGACTAGGCACAAATCAGACATAAACCAGTCCTAAGAGCCCTTACTTCTTCTTACCTGAGACCATTTCCTTAAACTGCTTACCTGCAGAAAAAGCAGGCACCGTAGTCGCCGGAATCACCATCGTATCGCCTGTTTTAGGATTGCGGCCTTCCCGCTCCTTACGAGCACGTGGCTCAAACGAACCAAACCCGACTAACGTAACCTTTTCGCCTTTAGACACGGCTTCCATAATGGACTCTACAGTCGCCGAAATCACAGCATCAGCCTGTTTTTTCGTCACTGAAGACTTCTCTGCAACGGTATCGACGAGTTCACCTTTATTCATGCTTATCTCCTCAGAGGATAATTGGGATGGATTGAATCTCTGGTTTGATTTTTTGACCGGCTGTCAAAAAATCTAGAACTAATAGGTTGGAGCACACATTGCCCATCGGCAAAATTTAGAGCTTCTCTGAGGCAGTTATCGAGAATTGATAAAACGCCCGAAATCTCATAATTTTTACTGCCCTATTCTAAGGGGTGCCAGTACAATCTGAACAGAGAAAAGCTTGAATTTGTAAGGATTTCAGGGATTTTTAAGAAAGTTCATCAGTTTCCCCCACGAAATCAGAAATTCTAACTTGACAAAAAGCCAGCGCTTCATGAGTTTAAAGCACTGGCTCTTTGTCAAGCTATTCGTAAAAAGATCGAGCTGCTCCGCCTAGAATTCCCGCTCTTCTAACAGCTGCTGAACATCTTCACCAGGTGTGTAGCTGTACCCGTACACGCTAGCGTCCGAATCATCCATAACCTGAGGCGTTACCAGTACAATCAGCTCACGGCGATCGCTCGTCCGGCTTGTGCGCCTAAACAACGCACCTAGCAAAGGAATATCGCCCAAAATAGGCACCTTAGACACCGATGTTCGATCAGACTCTTGGATAATGCCAGAAAGCACTAACGTTTGGCCATCTCGCACTCGAATTTGACCAGACGTCAGCTGACGATCAGACAGCAAAATAGCCGTACCTGAGTCGCCCACAGAAAATTCTCCCGTTGGCGCAGACACAGACGGCGCAACCGCAAGATTGACAAACCCATTGTCATCAATTCGATCAACCTGCACCTGAAGGTTCAAACCCGCATCAGCTTTTTCAAAAGTAGTCGTTGTCACAGTGCCTGTCTCAGTGGTCTCACGATCAATCGTAATATTGGTAATCACTTCTTGAGTCAGCTGAACAGCAGCAGTTTGCCCTTCTTGAACCACCAGCGTTGGATCAGTGACAATCTTAGCCTGACCGTTTGTAACGACGGCCTGCAGCTGTGATAAGAACTGAGAGGCAACTCCCAAAGGTCCAGCACCCAAAATAGGAGCCAGTCCGGTTCCGACTTGATTTGCACTCAAGCCAGTAATTGCAGGCGTTGAGCCACCAAAGTTAATGACACCCAAACCACCCGTCTGAAGAAGGGTCGCATCACCAGTACTAAACGAAAAGCTCGTGCCAAATGCGTCTAGCGCACCCAAATTCACATCTATTACTCGCAGGTTGACCGCAACTTGGCGACGACGAATATCTAATTGAATCATCTGAGCACTGGCAATCTCAATTTGGCGCGGTGTCCCAATCAAGGTCAGAGAATTGGTACGTAAGTCACCAATGACTTGCAATCCCCTCAACAGTGGATCAGAGTCCTCAAAATCAGCTCGCTGATTTTCTACGGCAGACTCTGTTGTTGTCGATTCATTAACGTTCGTGCCGCCACCCACTTCAACAGCGTTTACGCTCGTGACTTCACGCTCCGTAGAAATCGTACTCTCTGCGCCCATAGACACCAAAAAATTTACTGCGCTACCGACATCTACCTGATTGAGACGAATACTACGAACCTGAACATTGCGAGCGCTATTGGGCAACCTTGGTCCCACAAAAATTGTACGGCCAACTTTGTTGGCCTCTAGGCCTGACAGTTGCAAAACGTAGTTAAAAACATTTTGAACGGGCTCGTTTTCAATGTCTAAAGACACTCTCGCATCAGGAGGAGCATCTTCGCCTTCAGCAACATTCGTAAAAGCGAGGTTGAGGCCTGCGGCTCTTGCCAATAGAGAGAGCACCTCACGGGCAGAAGCATCACGAAGCACCAAACGAGGTACCCGCTCAGCCGTTCCCAAGTCAATAACATCTAACCTTGCATCAATATCAGAAACAGAGAGGTCACCCACGGGCGGAGCTACCGCACGGGGAAGAAAAGGAGGGGCTCCGTTGACACTCGGTGCGGCAACAGGCGTTCCATCAATAATGACTTCTGGATTGGGAACCAGCACATCAGGCGTATCTTCACTTTGCTGTGCCTGGGCCAGCTCTAGCGTTTGTGCAATGCGATCTGCACCTTCTGCAGGCGTCGTTACCAAAGACTCAGGCAGAGGAGAAGGATTTGCCTTCGCATTAGGACGAGCATCTAAGCTAATGAGCAGTGAGTCTGTCCCTGATTTTTGGATGTCGCCGATAGGCGCTTGGTGCTCACCTTCAACAATCAGCCTGACACGATTGGCATCCAAGGCTTCTAGCTGAATAGATTCAATGCCAGGAGCAGGATTTTTCTGACTGAAGGCATCACCATCGGGCAGCTGTAGCTGAGATCTTGCGATATCAGCCTGCAGCGTCCTACCAGAGCTAGCTGTCACAATCTGTGCAACATCACCAGAGGTCTCAAGAGACAGGGCTAATCCGACATCGGTCTGACGCAGCGAAATACCTTCGACGGTGGTCGCGCCGTTGGCAGGTTGAACAACACAAAGAGGGCCAGCTAGTGCAGCAACGGTACCTCCCAATAGTAGGCTTTTGAAAATACGGCGTTTCACGGGTCACTCCTTGAGTTGAAACTAGCGATAGATAAGAGAACAAATGGAATAAACGGAAAAATTGAAAGGGAAAGAGAACGTTGAAGGTTAGTACTCTATTCAGCAGGCGGTGCTTCCTCCCCTTCAGCAGCCGGTGGCGGCGCAATCTCCGGAGGCACATCTGCATCAGATGTCGGAATCAGCGCATCTATTTGGAACGTTGTCTCCAGCTTAGATTTGGGATCGATGACGACCTCTCCTGTAGCGCCGATAACAGTTTCAAGAACTTCTTGATTGCCATTGACTCTAAAGTTGCTCACCATCAGTAACGGTTCCAAACGCTCTAAATTCCTCAAAATATTTTGCGTTTGAGCGTAGTCCCCTGAAAAGTTAATTTCATAGGTCTCCCGTCGAAGCTTGCCGTTGACGCCGTCACCTAGGGTGCCATCTTCAACAACAACCTTTTCGCCGGGCGCAAACCGTTCTAGCTGAGCCTCTAGCAGGATAGGATCAATTCCCCGCTCTAGAATCTGGGCCCGAACACCATTTAAGGATGCATTCGTTGTTTCAATGCGCTGGTTGATATCCAACAGCAGCGTATCCATCGTCTCTTCATTCGCAAAGAGAGAGTAGACATTGCGGCGTCGCTGCATCGCTTGCTCCAATTCGGCCTCAAGCTTAGCGACATCTTCTAGCTGCTGCGCTTGAGACACCAGCTGGCCTTCCTTCGTGGCAATATCACTGCGCAGCGTACTGTTAGCCTCAGCCACAGGCTGCGCCACTTTAATAAAGAGGTAAGCAGCACCAGCAACGCCGACCAGCGCCAGCAGTACGCCAATAATCGTGGGCGATAGCTCTACGCCAAACACCACCGGATTCATCGGCTCGTCAATAAAATCAGCGTCCTCCGGGGGGACAAAATCTCCAAGGGCAGCCATTAGTCAATTGCTCCTGTTGCTTGTAGGGCTCGAATTCGAGCAGCCAGTCCAGTAGACTCCTGCTGACGGTTTAGCTCGTCGAGCAATGCCGCAGCGGGCAAGCTCTTAATATCTCCACTGATGGTGTAAGTAACCAACGCCAAAGACTCTTCTGTTTCAGCCGAACCTGGACAGCGGCCAGGCCGAGTATCTCCCAAGGCGGCAGTTCTTATTTCAACAGTTTCAGTCACCAAGAAAGGAGAGTTCTTCAAAGTCAACAGAAAATCATTGACATCATCAAAAGAGCAGGCATTTCCCTCTAACTCAATACCCCCTGCTGGAGAACCTTCGCCTTCTTCATCGGGCGCGGTTTGAACAATACTCAACAGCTGAGTGCGAGAGGGAATACGATTTTGCATGTCACGGACGATGGCAGACCACGGGCGGATGCGCTCAAATACGCCGGCTAGGCCTTGAATTTCTGTGTTGATAGCCTGAGTCTGCTGGCGAACGGTATCTACCTGGGCCAGCTTTTGCTGTAATTCGGCAAGCTGTGCATCCAGCTGTGCAGACTCAGCAGTCAGCGTTCTTTGTTGCCCCTGTAAAATCATCCAGTAGCCGCCGACGCCGCCTAGGGCAACTAGGGCACCTGCTAGACCACATATGATTGGCAACTTGTTGCCAGATGGGGCTTTGGCGGGCTGATTGACCGGAACGATAGCGTCCACTGGCCGATCGGCGCGATCATTTAAAAAGTTGATATCAATGCCGTACATGCTCTAAACCTCCCTTAGGCCTAGGCCTAGTACTGTCGCAAGCCCGGAGCGCTCTGCGGGCGACATCTCTTCATCCATCTCAATCGCCAAGGAATCGACAGGGTCTACGACGCTGGCGGGCAAGCCCAAACGCTGCGAGAAAAACTCATCTAGATTGCCGATGGCCCCGCCCGGCCCGGCCAGCATGAGCTGTGCTACCTCCATGTCTTCTCCTTGATTGAGATAAAAATCGATTGAGCGGCGTAGCTCGTCGGCCAGCTCACCCACGACGCGTAGCATGGCGGCTGTACCAGGGTTCATGCCGCCCTTTGGCCCGCCGGAGATGGGGCCTGGCGGAATGGACATGCCCTGAAGCAACTCAGCATTGCGAGACGGGGGCAGGTTCATCGCACGGCTCAAAGCAGTTTGAATTTGAGAAGTGCCTAGTGGAACGGTACGCGAGAAGTGAGGTGTCCCGTCTACCACGATGGAGATTTCTGTACTTTCAAACTGGATATCGACGATGGCGACAGCTTCTTGAGAAGTGAACTGTCTCAGGTGCTCTCGAATGGTACGAATGAGCGCGAAACTACTGGTTTCTAGCACATTCAGGCTTAGGCCTGCTTGGGCAAAGGTCTCGGTGTAGCTATCGGTGATTTCTTTTTTGACCGCCACTAGCAATACTCGGACTTTTTCAATGCCGTCTTCATCGACGACATAGCCCACCTTTTGATAGTCAACGTCGGCTTCGTCTCGGGGAAAAGGCAGATACAAGCTCGCTTCCTGGTTGAGTACCATTTCACGCAGCTCGTTATCATCGAGTTCAGACGGCACGAGAATCACGCGGGTCACGGCTCGACCTGGAACCGCTGTGCTCGCTTTAGAAGCTTTGATTTTATTTTCGGCGAGGGTCGATTGAATAATTTCAGCCATGGTCGGGCTGTCTACAATCTGACCTTCTTCGAAGACACCTTCTGGTACTTCAGCCGTTGCTAGGGTTTGAAGCTTCAGCTTTTGGCCCTGTTTTTTCAGGCGCACCACGTTGATGCGCTCAGGCGTTAGTTCGATACCGACCCCTGACGATTTTTTTGAAAATAGTGACTTGAGTCTGTTCACGACTGAGCCTTACCCGATGAATGTGACGAAAACCACGCTGAGAGTTGCTTCATACAAAACTTCAATAAAGAAGTCGTGAAACATCCGGATTTCGACCCTAGACTGCCCATTTTTTTGCAGTAACCTTACATTCAAACCGTTGGGAGTTAAGTACTCTCTCGCTTGCGGCGCGATGCCCAAAGGCACTGAGACACAACAAAGGCTGATGATGGAAACCTACAGAAAAAGCTGGCATAAAGTTTGAGAGGATGGAATGGATTTCAACGGTGTAAAATCCTCCGGATATGAGCAATTTTTCTTCTAGTACCCCGACTGATCAAACCGCCTACCCATCGAAGACACCGTCCACAGAGCAGTGGGGCGCACCGATGAGTAGTAGTGCCAAGCGACTGCTGCTGCTAGGCGCTGGCGAGCTTGGCCGGGAGGTCGCTTTGGAGGCGATGCGGCTGGGGATAGAAGTCATCGCTGTCGATGCCTATGAAAAGGCACCGGCAATGCAGTTTGCCCATCACAGTTATGTAACAAACATGCTTGATGGCGTTGGACTGCGAGCACTGGTAGAGCAGCTCAAGCCGAATTTAATTGTGCCGGAGGTGGAGGCGATCGCAACTCAAACCCTCATTGAGCTAGAAAGCGAAGGATGGCGCGTCATTCCCACCGCCACTGCCACCAACCTCACCATGGATAGAGAGGGCATCCGCCGCCTCGCGGCCGATGAGCTAGGGCTCAAAACCTCGCCGTTTCGATTTGCCTCTAGCGCTGAGGACTATCGCGCTGCAGTAGAAGCCGTTGGCCTGCCCTGCGTCGTTAAACCCGTAATGAGTTCTTCTGGCAAAGGGCAAAGCACCGTACGCACCGTCGATGAGATTGACGCGGCCTGGACATATGCCTTTGAGGCTGGGCGCGGCGAAGAAGCGCGGGTCATCGTAGAAGGCTTTGTGAACTTTGAAACAGAAATCACACTGCTAACCGTGCAGTCTGCCTCGGGTGTGCACTTTTGCCCGCCCATTGGCCATGTGCAAAAAGGTGGAGACTATCGCGAATCTTGGCAGCCGTGCGAGCTACCGCCAGAGACGCTAAAAAACTGTCAGGACATGGCAGAAAAAGTGACCGCCGCGCTGGGCGGATGGGGACTTTTTGGTGTGGAATTGTTTATTTCAGGCGCTGCGGGCCAAGCCCAAACGGTGTACTTTAGCGAAGTTAGCCCAAGGCCACACGATACAGGCATGGTCACCATGGTGAGCCAAAACCAGTCTGAGTTTGCACTACACGTACGGGCTATTTTGGGATTGCCTGTTGGAGAAATCGAACTGATTCGCCCTGGGGCATCGGCTGTTATTTTGGCCGCAGAAGCGACAGACAGTCCGAAGTTTAGCGGCATGGCCGAAGCACTGGCCGTACCGAGTAGTCAGCTACGGCTATTTGGGAAGCCGAAAGCCTACCAAAATCGACGAATGGGCGTAGCGCTGGCCTTGGGGAACTCGACAGACGAAGCGAGGGAACGGGCGAATAGCTGTGCTGACAAAATCATAGTGACTGAATAGTGAGTGACTCAATAGTGAGTGACTCAATAGATAGAACGAACTTAGATAGAACGAACTTGACTCAAAATGGCAGCCGGTGCAGTCAGTAGGTCGGCGCAGTTAGTAGGTCGGAGCAGTTAGTAGGCTGTTGCGATCGCACTCACTAGTCAATAGCTGATTCGTCCACCCACCTACACAAATCAACAACGGGTGCTGTAAAGTCACAGATCATCACGCGATCGCATAAAAACCATGCAATTTATCCGTCATTGGAAAAAGTTTCTTGCCCTTGCCCTTGTTGGCCTGCTCTCTAGCTGGCTGATTAGCTGCGGCAGCGGGGACAATGCTTCCTCAGACAACACATCCGGCAGCGCCGAAGTCGAATTTTGGACGATGCAGCTATCGCCTAAGTTTGACGACTATTTCAATACGCTCATTTCTGAATTTGAAGCCGAGAACCCCGGCACCACCGTGAACTGGGTAGACGTGCCCTGGGCCGATATGGAAACCAAGATTTTAGCGGCTGTCTCCGCTGGCAACGCACCAGACGTGGTAAATCTCAACCCCAACTTTGCCTCTCAGCTGGCGACTAGAGGTGCCTGGCTCACCCTAGACGACAAGCTCTCTGATGAAGAGAAAGCCGTTTATTTACCCAAGATCTTCGAAGCTACTCAGCTCAACGGCGATAGCTTTGGCTTCCCCTGGTATCTGACCGCAAGAGTCACGCTGTACAACACCGATATTTTTGAAGAAGCAGGTGTTGCAGAGCCCCCGGCAACCTTTGAAGAGCTGGCCACCGTTGCCAAACAAATCAAAGATGAAACTGGCAAATATGCCTTCTTCATCAGCTTTGTGCCCGAAGATGCCGCCGATGTCCTGCAGTCATTTGTGCAAATGGGCGTGCCCCTCGTCGATGATGAAGGCAACGCAGCCTTCAATACGCCAGAAGGCAAAGCCGTCTTTCAGTACTGGACAGACCTATATCAGCAAGAGCTACTGCCTCGTGAGGTGCTAACCCAGGGGCACCAGCAAGCGATTCAGCTATATCAGTCTGGTCAAACGGCTATTTTGGCGTCGGGTGCAGAGTTCCTCAGCAGCATCGAAACGAACGCGCCTGATATTGCCGCAGCCACAAAGAGTGCACCGCAAATCAGCGGCAGCACAGGCAAAAAAAATGTGGCTGCCATGGACTTGGTCATTCCTAAATCTACCGATGTGGAAGAAGCCGCTCTAAAGTTCGCCATCTTCGTCACCAATGACGAAAATCAGCTGGCCTTTGCCAAAGAGGCCAATGTACTGCCCTCTACAGTCAATGCCATGGCAGATAGCTACTTTACTGACCTGCCAGAGAGTGCCTCCCCAGTAGAAGTGGCCCGGTCTGTCAGCGCTAGCCAGCTAGACGATGCGGCTGTGCTGATTCCGGCCATGGAAGACGTAAAGGTGCTACAAAAAGCGATTTATGACAATCTGCAAGCGGCCATGCTCGGCGACAAAACCGTTGACCAAGCCGTCGCAGATGCTGCCGACGAGTGGAACAATCGATAAAAGCGATTTGCAACAAGCGTCAATTACAAGAATCAATTAACTACAAGAATCAACTAACACAGATAACCCGCAGCGAGACCATGCTTCGCTGCGGGTTATCTGTTTGAGTCGGCGTTTAAATCGCAGTGATGGCCAGCATGAATCTTAGTAACTACCCAGAGTCCCTTGTTGCTTTGCTTTGCCTTCTGCCCAGCGAAATACCAGCGTACCTAGGGTAAAGTACACAAGGCCGTTTATGAGTGCGATCGCCCACACATCCCAATCTAGCCCTTGCCCCCTCGCCATCAAATCTCTCAATAAGCCAGTACTCGGCAAAATCGGCAAGATATTTGCAACCACTCTCGCCACGCCTGTCCAATTTTCTGTGGGAGTCGCCAACAGAAAAAACAACAGAAACTGGAAGAGACTTAAAAGCTGTTGTACTTTCTTGAGCACGAGGGCAAACGAGCCCATCAAAAAGGCCAACCCGTAAGCGCTCAATAGCAGCGTCGATAAGGGCAACAACAGCATTGGCGGAAAAGATAGCCGACTGCCTGTTATCGCAATAATAAGACCGAGCACAATTAGCATTAGCAAAAAGCGGAGGGTTAGGCTGGCGATCGCCCGGGCAAAAAACACCCGAGGCGCGCCAAAAGGAGACAGAAAAACCTGCTCCAACGTGCCCGTATTGGCCTCTAGCTGCAAACTAGTCGCAATGTCATTCACGATGTAGAGCACCAGGGTCCAAATCATGTAGCCCACCACCACAGAATCCAGTCTGTCGCCAAAGGTACTCGATGGCCCTGCCATGTACTGCGTGCTCAAAAAGATGCCATAAAACACCGTCGTCAAAATCACCACCCCACCAATCACCTCACTGGGATAGCGCAGGGTTTGCAGCCAGGTACGCTTAAATTCACCAATTAACAGATCAATCATCTCGCACTAGCTGTAAAAAGACATCGGTTAAATCAGCACGGTCTTGACGAACTTCCACCAGAGGAAGCGGGTCTAGCACGCTCAGAAGTTTGTAGAGGGTCGCCGATGCAGAAAGAGACGACTCCGCCGGGAAATAATGAATCTGCTGTTCTTTCACCGCTGCGCCTAACGACTCGATGACCTGCCTGCGATTGTCGTCTAGACTCCCTTCAAACTCGATGTGGTAAGCGGAGTGCTTAGAAAACTGTCGAATTAAAGCTTGGGTCTTTTGCTCGGCCACAATTTGGCCACTGCGAATAACAGCCACCCGGTCAGAGAGCTCTTCTGCCACGTTGAGCTGATGGGTCGTCAGCAAAATGGCACAGCCAGAAGCCGCCACCTGACGCACCAGCTGCTTAACCGTTTCGCCAGCTTCTACATCTAGCCCTAAGGTCGGCTCGTCTAGCAATAGCAGCTGAGGCTTGTGGATCAGGGCAACTGCGATCGCAATCTTTTGCTGCATCCCCCGCGACAGCTTTTGTACAGGGTCTTTGCGCTTATCGAGCAAGTCAAACGCTTCTAACAGCTCCAAGCCACGCTCACGAGCTGCCTTTCTAGGCATTTTTCTCAAAACGCCAAAGTATTCCAAATTTTCTAAGGGCGTCAGCCGCCAGTAGAGATTGCGATTGCCCTCTAGCACCGCGCCCACGCCTTGCAAAGCGTCAGGCTGCCGATGGGGATCAAGCCCTGCAATCCTCACCCATCCAGCATCAGGGCGAATCAAACCAGCAATCATTTTGATAGTGGTCGTTTTGCCTGCACCGTTTGGCCCCAAAAAGGCCAACACCTCACCAGCTGCAATATGTAACGATACGCCGCGTACCGCTTCAAACCGTCGTTTGCGGCGACCATAGCTCTTTCGCAATCCCTCAGAGGCTAATGCCAATGCTGCGTCTAACTTTGGAGGATGGGACAACGGGGGCACAGGTAAAACGACGGTCACTGGTAACGATCACTGATGAAAAACGATGAGTCGAAGGCACTACTCCGAAAAAGCACCATTTGGAAAAGCGCTATCTAAAAGTGCAAGCAAGCATACGTAGTCTGCTCAGGTTTGTATCGTAACGCGCTTCAACAACAGATCACTGCCTTATGGGTGATTTTACGGCAAACCGAAATGTCACATTATATTTATATTCTGTTAACATTCAGTAATAATCTGAAAATTTTGTCCCCTAAAAAACACCAAACAGAGCTGCTAATCAGGACTTACGACCATCAGTATGACTACCTTTGATCTACACGATGCGCCAATGCCGCAGAATCCTGAGGCATTGGCAATGCAAGACCTGGGAGGATTGTTTAGGCTTCATCTCAAGAAAAAGATGACTGCACTGGCTGATATCTGCTTTACCGAAATTGATCAGGCTTTTGTCATTTGGGGGCTCGTTACCCTCGCTATTTTCTCACTGGCACAGTTTTCTACGCTGGCCTGGACGACTCAGGCCATCATTGACGCGCCGCTAACGGGCATCGCCATAGGCCTTACCTCAGGCATTACCTGGAACCTTGCCAGCGATGAAAAGCTTCGCTGGGTCGTACTCTTATGGGCAGTGCTGATGGCAGGCGGCGTGGGAATTACGGCCTACGGCATTTTTGAAGGGGTGGTCTTTATTTTGGCAAACCTGTGCCCTATTTGGCTGGCGCTGTGTGCGCTGGGCTACGGGTTCATGTCTGTGGGGATGCGATCGCATGCATTCACAGCCGCAAGCCTAGTACACAGTCTGGCCGTCATTGCACTGCCCTATCAGGCCCATTGGCAGCTTATGGACACAGGGCTAGTCATCGCCTACACTCTCTTCTTTTTCTCCATCGTTCCTTGGGACATGCAGGCTTCTGAAACAGACAATCCCTGCTAGCCGTGCCAGGTGTTCCTAGCAAGTATTGCTGAAGCATCAGCCTTACTAAGCATCAGAACCACCAAGCGTCAGAATAGCTAAACGTCAGAATAGCTAAACGTCAGAACATTGGCACAGACCTGAGGCCTCAGAAAAACAGCCTTCAGCTAGCAGCTCATCAATTTTTTGTACCGTTAGCGGGCGGCTAAACCAGTAGCCTTGGGCATAATCACAGCCCATATCGCTGAGTACGTCTTGCTGCTCGGGCGTTTCGATACCTTCTGCCAGCACTTTGAAATCCAATCCCTTTGCGAGGGCGATGATGGTCGATGCGATCGCCGCATCACTAGGACTATCCACCAAATCTTGAACAAAAGAGCGATCAATCTTAATTGTGTCGAGCGGAAAGTACTTCAGCACGCTCAGCGAAGAGTACCCCGTGCCAAAGTCATCCATCGCGATTTGAATGCCTGCATTGCCCAGCTTCTTGAGGATTTGAATTGCAAAGCTTACATCGTGCATTGCCGCGCTTTCAGTAACCTCTAGCTCCAAATAATGCGGGTCAAACTGAGTGGCCTTGAGCGTTTCAATCACAGAGCGCACCAGGCTAGTACGCTGAAACTGCTGCGCTGATAGATTGACCGCTAATCGCATGGGCGGCATCCCAGCCTGATGCCACTGCTGATACTGAGCGCAGGCCGCATGGAGTACCCAGTGGCCAATGGGCTCAATCAGCCCCGTCTCTTCTGCAATGGGAATAAACTTACCCGGCGAAATCATCCCTAGCGTCGGATGATTCCACCGAATCAGTGCCTCCATGCCAATCCATCGCCCACTTTGTAAATCCACCTGCGGCTGGTAGCACAAAAATAGCTCATCATGCTCAATCGCCTTACGCAGATCCGTTTCTAGATTGAGCTGCGTGCGAGCATGGGCATTGATTTCATCAAAGTACACCTGGTAGTTATTGCGACCTCGTGCTTTGGCCTGATACATTGCCGCATCCGCATTGCGCAGCAATGTCTGAGCATCGTCGCCATCGTACGGCGCTAGGGCAATACCCAAGCTAGCTGTCACATACAGCTCTTCTCCCTGCACCCTAAATGGAGCCGACAGCCGCTGCAAAATGCGCTCTGCAATATGAGAAATATCTTCAGCCGAGCGGAGCTCATACAGCAGCAGCGTAAACTCATCGCCCCCCCAGCGAGCCACCACGTCGTAGCCTCGCAGGCAGTTTTGCAAGCGGTCAGCCACCTGCTTTAGCAAACCATCACCCACTTCGTGGCCCAGCGTGTCGTTGATATTTTTAAACCGATCTAAATCGAGAAAAGCCACGCCCAGCATTTTGTCAGATTCTATAGTCTGGGCGATCGCTTGGGTGAGCTGTTGAGTAAACAGCAGCCGGTCAGGCAGCTGCGTCAGCTGGTCGTGGGCACTTCGGCTACGCTGCAAACGCTCAATCTGAGCCCGCTGCATCGCCAAATAAATCTGACTAGCGGCGGCCTCTATAACGGCTATCTCCGTAGGTGCAGAAGTTGCGTCCTGACCTTGAACAACCAGCCAGGGCTGATCCGAGCGAATCAATACCAAAACGCCCACACAATCCTGGCCACGGCAGTGCTCATCGATAGATTCTTCGGCGCTCCCAGTACCGTTGAGCTCCGTGCTATTGAAATCGCTATTGAAGTCACTATTGAGGTCACCATCGACATCGACATTGACAGTCGTCTTATCTTCCTTATCTTCGCTGGTAACAACCGACATGGCTACAGACTGAGACGCCTGCTGTGCTTGTATCAGTGGCAGCAGCAGCAAATGCCGATTGGCACCCTCCCCAAAGACCTGTTCGGCCCAGCTGGGCCAAGAGCCCGCTGCAAATACAGTGCTCTTTTGTAGGCACAGTGTCCCAGTTGAGACCGCTTTAGCTAGCCTGGCCTGGAGCTTTGTCATCTGCGAACACCACAAATCGTTCACAGCGAGCGGCGCGGGCAGCTCAAGGGCTCGCCACAAAATAGATTTTTCTTCATCTGTTGGCGGTGTGCCTACGCCATAGTGCTGCATAGACGTCGCCAGCGTAGGCATTGAGCCCAGCAGCTGCGCGGTCGAGCAGGACAACGCTTGCGCAAAAGCGGCCAGCACCTGAGGCCATAACTCAGACGCATTCATCGGACAGAGCAACAGACTACCGACTCGGCAGAGCAAACCTTTCGAATCAAGCGCCATAGATGGCTCAGAAAGAGGCCTGAGCGTTTGATCTGGCAATGGATAGAGCGACTTGTCTACAGATGAATGCGACTGAGTAGCGCCAGCTGATTGAGAATAAGTCACTCTAAAAATAAAATC
The DNA here is from genome assembly GCA_038521595.1 of Cyanobacteria bacterium J06627_28. Taxonomy (GTDB): domain Bacteria; phylum Cyanobacteriota; class Cyanobacteriia; order Phormidesmidales; family Phormidesmidaceae; genus Phormidesmis. The sequence continues at coordinate 30,612 of JBCBKQ010000019.1, forward strand.
TCGATTTAGAAGATTTTGCGAACGTCCATACTGTTGAACTCAATATTCCCAAAACAACGCTACATAGACGCTCTGAGCACTTTCAGCGCACCAAAATCCATAACATCGAGAAAAAAATGACACAAAAATCCTATTTTTACGCCGTCAGTCTTTAATAGAAGACAGCGGTAGGCGTGAATCACGCTTAGATTCACGATAAATATTGGCTTCGTGACCTTCAGCGACTTGGCCGGTATAGCGAATAATATAGCGATCGCCATCAAAAACAAGAATAGGCAGCTGAGAGCCTACCGGGTCAGTTTGCGCAGATTCACCAGAAACCGGCGCATCAGAGCGAACCTCTTGCCGTATATCATTCTGCCGTGCATCGTTCTGCCGTGCATCATTCTGCTGCCTGTCATCAGGCTGAGCGTAGTCCTGAGGAATAGACGTCGCAGCGTTTTCTGCAGTATCTTCTCCTATCCACCCAGACACCGCCTCCACATTGGCAGGAGAGAGTATCTGTGCGACTTGAGCCTCTTCCTCTAAAGACTGAGTCGAAGAGACCAACGCGCCCAACCCTCTGATCAGATCGCGTATTTGCTCGCGCATGGCCGGGTCGCCCGTAATCTCATCGATATCTGCCATGACCTTCTGCGCACTAGATAAAGCATCCCGCGCAGATTCTAGCGTCTGCTGAAGCAGCACCAGGTTAGTCGGCGTATTCAAAGACGAGGTAATTGCCTGCAGGTCTTCAGACGCCGCCGAAGCATTGGACACCAGACGCTCTAAGTTACCGACTAGCTCACCGCTCTGTAGCGTAGGTGAGAGCGTGTCTGCAGCAATCCGTAGCTGCGCACTCGCCACCTGCACATTATTCAAAGTATCAACCAGCGTGCCCCTATTTTCGCTGATGAGGCTATTGAGCTCCACTGCGGTCAGCTCAAACTGCTGTGCCGTTACCTGCACTTGCCCTGCTGCCGCCGCTGCTGAGTTTGCAGCGGACTGCGCCGATCCAGACAGCGGTGCAATTTCATCTCTGGCCAGACGGGTGAGCAAAGTTGCCTCAGTCGCCAGCACACCCGCATCTTCGGTGGTGTCGGCCACCGTCGAAAGCACTGTTTTGAGCTGAGCAATCAGCTCAGGATCGGCATACAGCGACATTAGCTCAGACGTAGAGCGCAGCAGCTCTTCATAGCTGGGGCCCGCCACGCCTGCTAGCTGAGCGCCATCACATAAAATCAGCTCGGCATCACAGCCTTTACCCACCGGGTTAATTTCCATGGCGTTGGGAGGTAGCTCTGCCAGCGGCGTAATCTCCACAGACATCTCACCAATCAGGCCCGACTCAACAGTTTCAACGATGACCTCATTGGGCATTCGCAGCTCTTTTTCGGTGATTTCTAGTCCTAGCTCTACCGTATTTGACTTGGGCGTAATCGACATCACTCGCCCCACCGACACGCCTCTATACATCACAGGTGTGCCAATTTGTACGCCAGCCGTATCGTCAAACTCGGCTATTAGCTCGTAGGGGCGATTGGCCGGGTTAAAGCCGCGCAGCCACAGCACCAACCCACCAAACAAGCCAATCCCCAATAAGATTAGCAACCCTACAGAACCTTCTCGAATCGTTCGTGCCCGCATGAGTCTCCTAAGTTATCCTCCGACATGGATAGGGCCTTGCACCTGAGCACTAAAAAACTGACGCACAAACGGATTGTCTGTGGTGTCAATTTCATCTACCCCGCCCATCCACTGTACCTGCCCCGCATGGAGAAAAACGACACGATCCGCCGTACGACGGATCGTGCTCTCCTGGTGAGTCACAATTAAATAAGATTGACAAGATTGGCCCGCATGGATTTCACGAATCAAGTCTTCGATGACTGTAGAAGCAATCGGATCTAGGCCTGCTGTCGGCTCATCGTACAGCAAAAGGCCCGGACGATCACCGCTATCTTCTGGATTTGTCATGACGGCTCTAGCAAAGCTGACCCGCTTTCGCATACCGCCGGAGAGTTCTGCAGGAAAAAGATGCCCCACATCGGGCAGACCCACCACAGCGAGCGCCTCGTTCACTAGCCGTTTAATTTCGTGGCGCGGTAGCCGAGAGTGCTGATATAGCAAAAAGCCAACATTTTCGGCCACGGTTAGCGAGTCAAACAGCGCCGCCTGCTGAAAGACCATTCCAATGGCAAAGGGATCAGGTGCATCTTCGATCAGACCAATTCTCCGCTGGCCGCCGATCCAGACCTCTCCTTCATCAGGAGCTAGCAGCCCCGCGATGATGCGTAGAATGGTGGACTTTCCGGTACCCGACGGGCCAATAACGGCAATGGCCTCTCCAGTATTAAACGTAAAGTCGATGTTGTTAAGGACACGGTTATCGCCAAACTGCTTAGAGACGCCCTTGATTTCGACCAGCGGATCCGCCGATGGAGAAACATCACCCTCTGGTGAACCTTGATTTATCGCAGTGGAATAATCCATAGGACTTTATATCAGAAATAAGCAGGCAGTAGGAAACATTGAGAAAGCGCTGTGTCGGTCAAGGGTGCTGGTCAACTGCGCTAGTCAACAGTCTCGGCCAGCCGTGTCGGTCAGCGGTACTAGTCAGCCCTGGTTCAATGACTTCAGGCGTTAGAGGACTTCAGTCAAATCTTTGGTCAAGTAAAGACGATAAATAAAGAAGTCAGATTTAAAGACGCACCCGCCTCAGGATTGACCAACTGAATACCCGAAGATAATAGCTCAACACCGATGGGCTTAACCGATGGGCTTGTATGTATGAGTATCCGTGATGGGGTTACTTTCGAGTGAATCACTTTGAAGAAGATTGCCCATAGATGACCTCACACAACTGCTTATGATAAGGAAACCCACTGGGCAACCGTACCCGGCATCTTTTGCTGTATAACCCTAATGCACTAGCCCTAATGCACCCTCCCTAATGCTCCTTTGCACTCATCATGCGCCCAACTCGTAAAAAGCTATACACCAAGCCTCGGCGCTGGATGAAGTGGCTCCGCCCTGGGCTTTTTGTAAAGCGCTGGCTATTTTTAAGCACGGTTGGAATCATCGCCATCGGCCTTGGTATTTTGGTGTGGCTAAAGCTGACGCCTGTGTTTTATACGGTCAAATTTGTTGGGAATTTGCTCAATTTGATCACGCGCCTGGTGCCAAACTACGTCAGTGGGCCTTTGGCTGTGATTGGTGGACTGTTGCTGCTGGTGTGGGGACAAACCCGAACGCTGGGAGCCATTGTAGAGGTGCTGCTGCCGGCCAATGGGGAAGATAGTCTGTGGGATGCGATCGCAACCCACCGTCGCCTCAACCGAGGTCCCAAAATTGTCGTCATTGGCGGGGGTACAGGCCTCTCCACGCTGCTACGTGGCCTCAAGCACTACAGCGCAAACATTACCGCCATCGTCACCGTCGCGGATGATGGCGGGTCATCCGGGCGACTGCGCCGGGAGATGGGAGGCATTCCACCGGGCGACATTCGCAACTGCCTGACGGCGCTGGCCGACGAGGAGAAACTGCTGACCGAGCTGTTTCAGTATCGGTTTGAGGCGGGGCAAGGACTCAGTGGCCATAGCTTTGGCAACCTGTTTTTGTCGGCGATGAATGAAATTACAGGGGATTGGGAGCAGGCGATCGCAGCCAGCTCTCAGGTACTCGCCATTCGGGGCCGCGTCTTGCCCTCTACGCTCAGCGATGTCAGCCTGTGGGCCAGCCTCAGCGATGGCCGCTACATCGAGGGCGAATCAAATATCACAAAGGCGCGGGGCAGCATTGACGAGATTGGCTGCTCACCCGCAAATCCGCCCGCACTACCTCAGGCGATTGAGGCGATCAATGATGCGGACTACATTATTGTGGGGCCAGGAAGCCTATATACCAGCATTATTCCGAACTTTTTGGTGCCTGAAATTGTCGATGCGATCGCAGCTCGCCACGTGCCGCGCATCTACATTTGCAACATCATGAGTGAACCTGGCGAAACCCAAGGATATACAGTCTCTAAGCACATCGAAGCCATTGACCGCGCCTGTAGTCAGTACCTATTTGATGCGGTACTCGTACAAAAAAAACTACCCTCCGAAGCCGCCATTGACCGCTACTTAAAGGAAGGGTCTACGCCAGTAATTTTAGATCGCAAGGCTGTCATCGATTCGGGCCGACGCATCGTAATTGCCAACGTCATGAGCGAAAGCGACACTACCGTACGCCACAATCCACAGCGATTGGCCAAAGTATTGCTGAAGTGGTACGAGCGGACACGTGGAGCGTGGTAATGGAAGCGTGGCAATAGGAAGCGTGGCAATAGACTGTGGCAATAGAGCTTAGTAACAGAAGTGATAGCGCTAATCAGCACTAGCTCATATCAGGCTTATTCAAAAACTTTTTACTCACCCAGCTAGTCAGTCCGCTAAATAAAGCACCCGCCATGAGCAGGCCAATCGCCGGCATAATCAGAGGATCCCAAAGGCTGTACCACAGGTCAAAGCCGAGGTTAACATCGGTGGCGCGGCCGATTAATGAGATTGCAAACCACGCAAAGCAAAACAGTACAAAAAACAGGTCGAACATCAGCACTACATTTAATGCGCTCACGATGCGATCTTTCATAAGGTCTGACCCGAGGTAGGTGGCTTAAGCGGACGCTTCTACTCAGCCTACAATACAGCAACTAATCGAAGCATAGCTCTTTTACTGGGCAGCCCTTTTACTGGGCAGCCCTTTTGTTTAGCGACCCTTTTACTTAACAGTTAATCAATAGGAGCCATGAGCCTGCATTACACGTCAAAAAGCATCCTTTCTTTGAACAAACTCAAACTACAAGCAGTCGCTTTATCTTAACTATACAGTTGGAGCCAAACAGTTAGAGCCAACTGATTCAAGCGATAAAAACGACAG